>NZ_CEEDDZ010000003.1:0-356672 GCF_979253585.1 Pseudomonas sp. AC463
CCCGATGGCAGTGGGTCAGCTGCAGATTTATCAGCTGACACACCCTCATCGGGGGCAAGCCCCCTCCCATAACGTTCAGCGCAACCCCAAAACACCCAATGGCCGCTGCATGAAACCCAACGGAACTTTGCCAGGAAATAACCGCCTGAATCCGGTAGGCTCACCCTTTTTACTCAAGGAGTTACTCCCCATGGCCAAAGCCACCGCCCGTCACATCCTCGTTTCCACTGAAGATAAGTGCAACGAACTCAAGGCCCAAATCGAAGGCGGCGCTGATTTCGCAGAAGTCGCCAAAGCCAACTCCAGCTGCCCGTCCAGCCGCCAAGGCGGTGACCTGGGTTCGTTCGGCCCAGGCCAGATGGTGAAAGAATTCGACACCGTCGTGTTCAGCGCCCCGGTCAACACTGTGCAAGGCCCGGTGAAAACCCAGTTCGGTTATCACCTGCTGGAAGTGACCAGCCGCCAGGACTGATCCTGCCTGTGCTGATGCAATAAACAACGGCCCGCCTTCTGGTGGGCCGTTGTGCATGTGATGACTGGCGACGCGGGTGCCGTTAGCGTACAAATCCCTATTCCTCTTTACCCGGCATGCAAGGCTGATAATGCGATTGGCTTTTTCCAGACTGCTCAGTTCCTCCCTGGCCCTGCTGCTGGCCAGCACCGCCGTGATCGCGGCGCCCCAACCTTCCCTCACGGTGTACGGCGAACCGGCCAAGTACCCCGCCGGCTTTACCCATTTCGACTACGCCAACCCCAACGCCCCCAAGGGCGGCAGCCTGCGGCGCTCGGCGCTGGAGATTGGGCGCTTCGACCATGTGTTGCCGTATATCGACAAAGGCATCGGCGTGTCCCAGGTCGACGGCTGGTTGTATGCGCCCCTGGCGCTGCGCTCGCTGGATGAGCCCTACACGGTGTATGGCCTGGTGGCCGAGAAGATGGAGCGCGCCGACGACGGCCTGTCGCTGCGCTTTTACTTGAACCCCAAGGCGCGCTTTGCCGATGGCAAGGCGATCACCGCCGAAGACGTGCGCTACAGCTTCGACTTGCTGATGACCCAGGGCAGCCTGCGCTTTCGCACCCTGTTTGCCGACGTCAAGCACGTCGAAGTCGAAGGCGAGCGCCAGGTGCGCTTCGATTTTTCCAGCAATGAAAACCGCACCCTGCCCCTGGATATCGCCACCCTGCCGGTGTTCCCCGAGCACTGGTGGAAAACCCGCGACTTCGCCAACGGCGGCGGTTACGAAGCCCCGCTGGGCAGCGGCCCGTACAAGGTCAGCAAGATCGATTCGGGCAGCACCATCACCTTTACCCGCGACCCGAACTGGTGGGGCAAGGACTTGCCGGTCAGCCGTGGCCTCTACAACTTCGATCACCTGAGCCTGGAATATTTCGGCGACACCGAAGTGGCCCGCCAGGTTCTGCGCGGCGGCGCATATGACTTCAACCGTGAGTTTTCCGCCACTGGCTACTCCATCGGCTACAACGGCCCGGCCCTGGACGACGGCCGCCTGCAACGTGCGCACCTGGCCAAGGAAATGCCGCAACCGGCCCAGGGTTATGTATTCAACGTGCAAAAACCGGTGTTCAAGGACCGCCGCGTGCGCCAGGCGCTGGCAATGCTGTGGGATTTCGAATGGGCCAACCGGCAGATGATGCGCAATATGTACATCCGCCAGCAGAGCTTTTTCTCCAACAGCCCGCTGGCCGCCACCCAGTTACCGACCCAGGAAGAACTGGCCATCCTGGAACCCTTGCGCGGCCAGATTCCTGACGAGGTGTTCACTCAGGTATTCAAGGCACCGGTCACCGACGGCAGCGGCATGATCCGCGACAAGCAACTGCAGGCGCTGGCCCTGCTGGAAGAGGCTGGCTGGAAGCCGGACGGCGACAAGCTGGTGAACGCCGAGGGTGAGCCGCTGGAATTCACCTTCCTTAACGCCCAAAGCGGCCTGGAACGCCTGCTGTTGCCCTACAAACGCAACCTGGCGCAGATCGGCATCACCTTGAACATCCGCCGCATCGATTCCTCCCAGTACGTGAACCGGCTGATGGCGCGCGACTACGACATGATCGTCACCGGCTTCCCGGTCACCACCTCACCGGGCATGGAGCTGTACAACTACTTCGGTTCCGCCGCCGCGTTTGACTCGGGCGCCAATAACTACATGGTGCTCAAGGACCCGGCCGTCGACACGCTGATCAAGGGCCTGGTCAAGGCCGACACCCAGGCGCAGATGCTCACCTACGCCCATGCCCTGGACCGCGTGCTCCAATGGAATTACCTGTGGATCCCCAATTACTACCCGCCTGGCACCTCGGCCGCGTGGTGGAACCGCTTCGGTCGCCCGGCCATCGAGGCCAGGAACGACGAAGCCCTGGAAACCTGGTGGGAAATCAGCCCCACGCCGCTGACGAATGAGCAAATGAACGCCGAACTGAAAAAACGCGCGGGGGCCCGCTGATGTTTGCCTATATCGTGCGGCGCCTGCTGCTGATCATTCCAACGCTGGTGATCATCCTGTTGGTGAATTTCGTGATCGTCCAGGCCGCACCCGGCGGGCCGGTAGAACAAGCCATCGCCCACCTGCAAGGCATCGGTGGTGGTGGCGTCGGCGGCGGTTCGGGTGAAGGCCTCAGCAGTGGCTCCCGCGCCAGCCGTGGCCTGGACCCGAAGCTGATCAAAGACATCGAGAAACAATACGGCTTTGACAAACCTGCCCCGGAACGCCTGTGGCTGATGCTCAAGAGCTATGCCCAGCTGGATTTCGGTAACAGCTTCTTTCGTGGCAAAACCGTGATCGACCTGATCCTGGAAAAGATGCCCGTCACCATTTCCCTCGGCCTGTGGGCCACGCTGATCACCTACCTGGTCTCCATTCCCCTGGGGATTCGCAAGGCGGTACGCCATGGCAGCAGTTTCGATGTATGGAGCAGCACCGCCATCGTGATCGGCTATGCCATGCCGGCATTCCTGTTCGCGATGTTTCTGATCGTGGTGTTTGCCGGAGGCACTTCGTTGAACTGGTTCCCGGTGCGTGGGCTGGTTTCGGAGAACTTCGAGGAACTGAGCACGGTCGGCAAGATTGCCGACTATTTCTGGCACCTGGTCTTACCCGTCACCTCGCTGGTGATCGGCGGGTTCGCCACGCTGACCATCCTCACCAAGAACTCCTTCCTCAATGAAATCACGCGCCAATACGTGGTCACCGCGCGGGCCAAGGGCTTGAGCGAACGGCGCGTGCTCTACGGCCATGTGTTCCGCAACGCCATGCTGCTGGTGATCTCGGGCATTCCCCAGGCGTTTATCAGCGTGTTTTTTGCCGGTTCCCTGCTGATCGAGGTGATCTTCTCCCTCGATGGCCTGGGCCGCATGAGCTATGAAGCCGCCGTGTCCCGCGACTACCCGGTGGTGTTCGGTTCGCTGTTTATCTTCACCTTGTTTGGCCTGCTGATAAAACTCATCGGCGACCTCTGCTACACCCTGGTGGACCCGCGTATCGACTTCGCCGCGAGGAACGCCTGATGCTTAATCTGTCTCCGGTGGCGCGTCGGCGCTTCGAGCGTTTCAAGAAAAACCGGCGCGGCTGGTGGTCGCTGTGGCTGTTTATCGGCCTGTTTATCCTGACCCTCGGCGGCGAGCTGATCGCCAACGATAAACCCCTGGTGCTCAGTTACAAGAACGAGCTGTATTTCCCGGTGTTCAAGCGCTACACCGAACAGCAGTTCGGCGGGCAGCTGCCGTTCCAGGCCGATTACCGTAGTGACTACGTGCAAAAGCTGATCAAGCAGGACGGCGGCTGGATGCTGTTCCCGCCCATCCCGTTCAGCGACGACACGCCCAACTACGAACTGACCCGCCCTGCCCCCAGCCCGCCCTCGGCGGTGAACTGGCTGGGCACCGACGATCAGTCGCGGGACGTGCTGGCCCGGGTGATCTTCGGCGCGCGCGTATCGATATTATTTGCCTTGGCCCTCACCGCCATCAGCGCCGCCATCGGTATCGCCGCCGGCGCCTTGCAGGGCTATTACGGTGGCTGGGTGGACTTGATCGGCCAGCGCGTCCTGGAAGTGTGGTCGGGGTTGCCGGTGCTGTACCTGCTGATCATCCTGTCGGGTTTTGTCGAACCGAATTTCTGGTGGCTGCTGGGGATCATGGCGTTGTTTTCCTGGCTGGCCCTGGTGGACGTGGTGCGCGCCGAATTCCTGCGCGGGCGCAACCTGGAATACGTCAAGGCCGCGCGGGCCCTGGGCCTGGGCGACGGCAAGATTATCCGCCGGCATATCCTGCCCAATGCCATGACCGCCACGCTGAGCTATCTGCCGTTTATCCTCACCGGGGCGATTTCGACCTTGAGCGCCCTGGATTTCCTCGGCTTCGGCATGCCGGCGGGCAGCGCGTCGCTGGGCGAGTTGATCGCCCAGGGCAAGCAGAACCTGCAAGCGCCGTGGCTGGGCCTGACGGCGTTTTTCACCCTGGCGCTGATCCTGTCGCTGCTGGTCTTTATCGGCGAGGCGTTACGTGACGCCTTCGACCCACGCTCATGAGTGAACGCGTATGAACCTCATCGAAATCCGCGACCTCAGCGTCGCCTTCAGCGGCCAGACCGTGGTCAGCCAGCTGTGCCTGGACGTGCGCCCCGGTGAGTGCCTGGCGCTGGTGGGCGAGTCGGGCTCGGGCAAATCGGTAACCGCCCATTCGATCCTGCAATTGCTGCCCGAGGCCGGCACCCAAACCAGCGGCTCCATCCAGTATCGCGGCCAGGAGCTGATCGGCGCTTCGGCCGCCACCCTGCAAAAGCTGCGCGGCAATCGCATTGCGATGATCTTCCAGGAGCCGATGACGTCCCTCAACCCGTTGCACAGCATCGAGAAGCAGATCGGCGAAACCCTGCTGCTGCACAAGGGCCTGGGCGGCAAGGCGGCGCAGGCGCGCATCCTCGAATTGCTTGAGCTGGTGGGCATCCAGAAACCCCAGGAACGGCTCAAGGCCTACCCACATCAACTGTCCGGCGGCCAGCGTCAACGGGTGATGATCGCCATGGCCCTGGCCTGCGAGCCAGAGTTGCTGATCGCCGACGAACCGACCACGGCGCTGGACGTGACCGTGCAGCGCAAGATCCTGTTGCTGCTCAAGTCCCTGCAACAACGCCTGGGCATGTCGCTGCTGCTGATCAGCCACGACCTCAACCTGGTGCGCAGCATTGCCCAGCGCGTGTGCGTGATGCGTGCCGGGGAGATTGTCGAGCAGGCCGACTGCGAGGCCTTGTTCACCGCGCCGCAACATCCCTATAGCCGCTTGCTGCTGGACGCCGAACCGTCCGGCGATGTGCTGTGCAGCGATCCGCGCGAGACGGTGCTGGAAGTGGAAGACCTGAGCGTACAGTTTCCCCTCGGCGGCGGGCTGTTTCGGCGCAAGACCTACCTGCGCGCGGTGGACGGCATCAGCCTCAGTGTGCAACGCGGCAAGACCCTGGGGATTGTCGGCGAGTCCGGCTCGGGCAAATCCACGTTGGGCCAGGCGATCCTGCGGCTGCTGGATTCCACCGGCAGCATCCGCTTCCAGGGTGAAGCCCTCGACCCGCTGAACAACCAGCAGATGCGCCCGTGGCGCAAGCAGATGCAGGTGGTGTTCCAGGACCCTTACGGCAGCCTCAGCCCGCGCATGTCGGTACAGCAGATCATCAGCGAAGGCCTGGAAGTGCACGCGCCGTGCAGCCTGGCCGACCGCGATGCGCAAGTGATCCAGGTGCTCAAGGACGTGGGCCTCGACCCCGCCAGCCGGCATCGCTACCCCCACGAATTTTCCGGCGGGCAGCGCCAGCGCATCGCCATCGCCCGCGCCTTGGTGCTCAAGCCGGCGCTGATGCTGCTCGACGAACCCACCTCGGCCCTCGACCGCACGGTGCAGAAACAGGTGGTGGCGCTGCTGCGTGAACTGCAGGAAAAATACGGCCTGACCTACCTGTTTATCAGCCATGACCTGGCGGTAGTGCGCGCCATGGCCCACGACATGATTGTGGTCAAGGACGGAAAAGTGGTGGAGCGCGGCGCGAGCCATGATGTGTTCGAATCGCCGCAGCACCCCTACACCAAAGAGCTGCTGGCGGCGGCCGGCGGGCTGTCGACATGAGCACCAGCCTCACGGACTACCAACAGGTTCGCGGCCTGGCTATCCAGTCGTTGTTCGAGATTATCGAGCAGTCCAGCGAAGGCACGGTGATCGTCGACCGCGACGCGAATATCGTCTGGATGAACGAGCGCTACGCCAAGCGCTTCGGCCTCAACAGCGCCGATGAGGCTATCGGCCTGCCCTGCGAGCAGGTGATCATCAACAGCCTGTTGCGCCAGGTGGTGCGCACCGATCAGCCGATCCTACTGGATATCCAGGACACGCCCAAAGGCCCGTTGGTGGTTATGCGCCTGCCGATCCACAACGACGCCGGCGCGGTGATCGGCGCGATTGGTTTCGCCTTGTTCGATGAGCTGCGCAGCCTGTCGCCACTGATCGAGCGTTACCTGAGCATGCAACAGGAGCTGGCCTCCACGCGCTCCTTGCTGCGCAAGCGCCAGAGCAAGTACACCTTCGCGCATTTTATCGGCACCAGCGCCGCCAGCCTCGAAGTCAAACGCCGGGCACGTCGCAGTGCGAGCGCCGAATCACCGGTGCTGCTGCTGGGCGAAACCGGCACCGGCAAGGAGCTGCTGGCCCAGGCGATCCATGGTGCCTCAAGCCGTGCGCACAAGGCGTTCGTGAGCATCAACAGCGCCGCGATCCCCCACGACTTGCTGGAGGCCGAATTTTTCGGCACCGCGCCGGGCGCGTTTACGGGCGCCGACCGCAAGGGCCGCCCCGGCAAATTCCAGCTGGCTCAAGGCGGCACATTGTTCCTCGATGAAATCGGCGACATGCCGCTGGCACTGCAAAGCAAATTGCTGCGCGTGTTGCAGGAAAAGGAATTCGAACCGGTAGGCTCCAACGAGATGCTGCACAGCGATGTGCGGGTAATCGCCGCCACGTCCATCGACCTGGAGGCGGCGATCAAGCGCGGTGAGTTTCGTGCCGACCTGTATTACCGGCTGAATGTGCTGCCCATCCAGGTACCGCCGTTGCGCGAGCGGCTGGAGGATATTGCGGCGCTGAGCGAGGCGATCCTGGAAGAACTGCGCAGCCAGCATGAGCTGGCCCCTGAAGCCCTGGCGCTGCTGGGCCAGCACGCGTGGCCGGGGAATATCCGCGAGCTGCGCAATGTGCTGGAGCGCGCGGCGTTGCTCAGTGATGACCTGGTGCTGAATGACACTCAGATTCGCGCCGCCATCGGCACGTTCAGCCCGGTGGCGCGGGCTGCGGTGGAGGCGGTCGAGGGTGAGACGTTTGCGGCGGCGCGGGAGCGTTTTGATCGGCAGGTGATTGTGGCAGCGCTCAAGGCCTGCGAGGGGAATGTGGTGGAAGCGGCCAAGCGCTTGGGCCTGGGTCGATCAACCCTGTACAAGAAAATGGTCGCCCTCGGCATCGCCTGATCTCACTTTAGAGACACAATTCTCAATACGCAGATATTCAATGTGGGAGGGGGCTTGCCCACGATGGCAGTGGGTCATTCACCCTATTTTCTGGCTGATGTACCGCTATCGGGGGCAAGCCCCCGCCCACATTGGTTATCTATTTGTCTCTATACCGAGACAAAAATCGGAATACCTAGCCAAGCACAAAGCAACATCCTTATATTTCAATGACTTATAGATATGGCACACATCTCGCTATAGCCCCTTCCTACAGCACCACCCCACAAAAATAACAACTCGTTGGAGACACACCATGAGTGTGATCATTGCCCTGGCAGCCCTGGCGCTGCTGATGCTGGCTGCTTACCGTGGCTATAGCGTCATCCTGTTTGCCCCCATCGCCGCCCTCGGCGCGGTGCTGCTCACCGACCCGTCCGCCGTCGCCCCAGCGTTTACCGGGGTGTTCATGGAAAAAATGGTCGGCTTTATCAAACTGTATTTCCCGGTATTCCTGCTCGGCGCGGTGTTCGGCAAGCTGATTGAGCTGTCGGGCTTTTCGCGCTCGATTGTGGCTGCGGCGATTCGCCTGCTCGGTACCCGCCAGGCGATGCTGGTGATTGTGCTGGTCTGCGCGCTGCTCACCTACGGCGGCGTGTCGCTGTTTGTGGTGGTGTTTGCGGTGTACCCGTTCGCCGCCGAAATGTTCCGCCAGAGCAACATTCCCAAGCGCCTGATTCCGGCGACCATCGCCCTCGGCGCGTTCTCGTTCACCATGGACGCCCTGCCCGGTACGCCGCAGATCCAGAACATCATCCCCAGCACCTTCTTCAACACCACCGCCTGGGCCGCGCCGTGGCTGGGGTTGATCGGCACGATTTTCGTGTTCTGCACCGGCATGCTCTACCTCGCGCGCCAGCGCAACAAGGCCCAGCGCGCCGGTGAAGGCTATGGCACCGATTTGCGCAACGAGCCGGAAACCGCCGAGAACCTGGCCTTGCCCAACCCGTGGGTCGCCTTGTCGCCACTGATTCTGGTCGGAGTGATGAACCTGTTGTTCACCCACTGGATCCCGCAGTGGTACGGCAAGACCCACAGCCTGAGCCTGCCGGGCATGAGCGCGCCGGTGACCACTGAAATAGCCAAGCTCACCGCGATCTGGGCGGTGCAGGCCGCGCTGCTGGTGGGCATCCTCATGGTGCTGGCGTTCGGTTGGTCGGCGATCAAAAGCAAGCTCGCCGAAGGCAGTAAAAGTGCAGTCAGCGGCGCGCTGCTGGCGGCGATGAACACCGCGTCGGAATACGGCTTTGGTGCGGTGATCGCCTCGTTGCCGGGCTTTCTGGTGCTGGCCGACTGGCTCAAGGGCATCCCCAACCCGCTGGTCAACGAAGCGATTACCGTGACCCTGCTGGCCGGTATCACCGGTTCGGCGTCGGGCGGCATGAGCATCGCGCTGGCGGCCATGTCCGAAAGCTTTATTTCGGCGGCCCATGCGGCCAATATCCCCCTTGAAGTGCTGCACCGGGTCGCGGCCATGGCCAGCGGCGGTATGGACACCCTGCCCCACAACGGCGCGGTGATCACCTTGCTGGCCGTGACCGGGCTGACCCACCGCGAAGCCTACAAGGACATTTTCGGCATCACGATCATCAAGACCCTCGCGGTGTTCGTGGTAATCGGTACTTTCTACGCCACCGGCATTGTGTGAGGTTTTCATGACGACATTGAATGGCAAGACCGCCCTCGTTACCGGCTCCACCAGCGGCATCGGTTTGGGCATCGCATTGAGCCTGGCCAAGGCCGGCGCCAACCTGATCCTCAATGGCTTCGGCGACGCCAGTGCGGTGATCGCCCAGGTGCAGGCGTTTGGCGGCAAGGTCGGACACTACCCGGCAGACGTCAGCGACCCGGCGCAGATCGCCGACATGTTCGCCTACGCCGAGCGTGAATTCGGCGGCGTGGACATCCTGGTCAACAACGCCGGCATCCAGCATGTGGCCGCCGTGGAAGACTTCCCCGTGGAGCGCTGGGATTCGATCATCGCGATCAACCTTTCCTCGGTATTCCACAGCACGCGCCTGGGCCTGCCGGGCATGAAGGCCAAGGGCTGGGGGCGTATCGTCAATATCGCTTCGGTTCACGGCCAGGTCGGCTCGGTGGGCAAGGCCGCGTATGTGGCGGCCAAGCACGGCGTGATCGGCTTGACCAAGGTGGTAGGCCTGGAAACGGCGACCAGCAATGTGACCTGCAACGCGATTTGCCCAGGCTGGGTGCTGACGCCGTTGGTGCAGAAGCAGATCGACGATCGCATCGCCACCGGGGTGGACCCCCAGCAGGCGCAGCATGATTTGCTTGCCGAAAAACAACCGTCGCTGGAGTTTGTGACGCCGCCGCAACTGGGTGAGCTAGTGCTGTTCTTGTGCAGTGAAGCGGGCAGCCAGGTGCGGGGCGCGGCGTGGAATATTGATGGGGGCTGGTTGGCGCAGTGAGCCCCGCTCTCCAGGGATAGCGGGGCTTATCAGGCTTATCCGTCAGGAAAAATAACGCGGTTTGTAGGTGACTTTCCGCAACACGCTTCTAGGTGGCTGACCCACTCCCGCTGCGTTCATAAAAATCAGATTGCCGTGGCGCTTCTCAACTTTCACCGTCACCTTGTTCACGAACTCGCGCTGCAGTTGGGTATCCGCCAGCTGTTGTGCCCGTATCGGTGTCAGTTTCGGGTACTTGGCCTGAAAGTCACCCGTCAATTTGAGACGGCGATTGGTGACGGCGGTGGATCCAAGGTCAACGGCCACCGTGCCTTCAAACGCTTTCACCGGGCGGTTGATTTCTTTTTGAAAATGGCTGGCGAAAGAGCTGCTCTTTCCTTCTGCCGAGTGGCAAACCAGCAATCGAACATTGTCGTATTTCGATGGGTCCACGCCTTTACTCCTCAGCAGCGTTGCCAGTGCTTTTGCGTTGTACGGTTTACCATCTACCACCACTTCTGAGCTGTTGAGTAACAGCTTGTCCAACCAATCACGGCTGGTACCGTGGGCCACGATATTGAGCCGGTTTACTCCTTTATACGTGTCGGTGAAGGTATGAATTTCACTGCCGATCAGTTGCAGGTTTTGCATCGCTCCGCCCATCTGTACGATGTTATCCTGACTCAGGCCCTGTTCCAGCAGGCTTGGCGCAACAGGCGTTACGCCGGGGGTGCTAGCGGGAGCGGCAGAGACCTCGGGTGTAAAATCGCTCAACGGGGCGCCGTACGGCTTACCGGCGCGCGCATCGTAGGCATACCATTTTTGCGCAGCCTGATCGTATTGCGCGAGAACAGCCACCGATTCAGTGCCTGCCTTTACTGACCCCACTGCCACGTCCCCACGCTGCGCGAGTTGGCTCAACGCCTCAGGGCCCAAAATGTGTTGGCGATTTATGCCATGCCCCACTGACGACAATTCGCCTGCTCCATCTCCCAGCTTTACCGATGACGCCACTTCACCTTTGGCCCCCGAACTGGCAAGCGATTCGACTTCTCTGCTGCCGAGTTTCGCCAAAGCGCTTCCACCGGCTTCGATCAATTTGAGTTCGGGCGCCAGAAAGCCAAACGCGTCAAACGCAAGGTCTACCGCTGCCTCACCATAATTGCCGGCCTTCGCGTCTTGTGCAGCGGCGACGAGCGGGATCATCCTGATCAGCGTGTCTTTGAGGCTTTTATCAGTCTTCAGTTTTTGTTCATCGTCCTTCGCAGCTTTTGAAGTTTCCTTGACTGCCTCAAAACGCGCGACGAAAAAACCCGCCGCAGCGTTTGCCAGGCTTTTTGTGTGCTGGGTAAAGAAGCTTCTGGGCACACTGCCACTATTGGCGGGTTCATCAGCGGACGTCACCCCTGTGCCAGTTACACCTGAAACAGGCACCCTATCGAGAAAAAGATTGACAGAGGTCTTGCCCGCCTGAGGTCTACCCCCATTCTTATAGGCGTCGAAATCCAGCAAAAACGCATGCCCACCACTGTCACTCGATGGCAATGGATCCGGCAAACCGACGTATTTGCGCAACATCTTCTGGCTCGGGAACAGCTCGTAATCGGTTGGTGGTGACGTTCTTCGAGTACGAACGATCAGGCCAGAATCTCCTCCGCGCACGGCGTAAAGGTCGGGAGTGCCGAACTCGAAGTTCTTACGATCCTCCAGTGGCAACCGGGCGATCAGGTTGCGGATATTCAGGGCAACGCTGTTTTTTAGCCCTGCGCTGTAACTGTCCACTTTCGTTTGATAAAGCTGCTCTATATTTGGCAATGACGTGGCAGCTGCTTTTACGCGGTCGAATGGGATTTTCGGATCGACCGATTCCCACTTCAGCTCCGGCTGATTCAGTTGATCCGACAGGTAGAGCTCCAAAATTGAATATCGCGCATTCGCTTTATCCGTCAGCACGGAATTCGAAACGCCCCGCGTTCTAACCCACTCCACCAGACTGAATGAGCTGTCATGCTTAATTGACTTCTTTTCAAAATCTATATCGTTACCGAGCGCGGCCTTCAATTGCGCTAACGCCAAGCACTTGCGTGACGCAATAGCGGCCTGCTGTGCATCACTGGCCGTCGCCAGTTCGGCGCGCTGCTGATTGAATCGTCCTCGCGCCAATTCGATATCGCCGCTTGAATACACATTGTCCGAACGCTTGGTGATAAAGCCGTTGATGATGCCCCAATCCACAATGGCATCGCGTTGAGCCCCCGCTTGCATGTCATGCTCGCTGACCGAGATCGGCTGAGTGTGACCGAACTTCATGACCTCCTTGTAGGTCATGGACTGTGACGCGCCCGGTGCCATCTTTTCAATGCGCGCCACCGCCACGCTAAAGCTGAACCATGCATGGGAACCATACACAAGGGTGCTGGGCAGCTCGGCAACCAGAAACGCGGGAGCCATGCCGGCCAATAGCAAACGGCTGGCAGCAGGTGCCAGTCTCTCGCTGACTTTGCCTTGGTTGACCAAATGCTGTGTCAGGCCGCTGACGATCGACTGGGGCGTCAATCCCCAGTTGCTTTCCTTGTCCAGGGCGTAGCCTGCCACGCGATTGCGTTGTGTGCCGGCGGCCGGGTCAAGATAAAGCACCATGGCTGCCGCCGCCCAATCTGCGGTACTGGTCGATGTGGATTTGCCTCCCAGTTTCTTTCGTAGCGCTTCACCCACCGCATGCGCCTTCTCGCTGGAAAGTAGCAGTTCAAGCGTTCGCACCGGACCTCGGCTTCCAAGCGATCTATCGTAGCCGCCGAACAGGTCGACTATCCCGTACTTCGATGACCCGAGTGCTTCAGAGTTCGCCGCCGCCACCTGAGCGCGCTGTGTGCTGCTCAACAGGGGCTGGGCCAATACCCGCCAATAATTGCCCTGCTCAGGTGAATTCAACTGGGGGCTGCCCAACACTTCACGCAAGTTCGACAATTGCTCGCGATTTTTCGGGACACTCAAGCCACTGCCCTGAATGAACTGCTTCAGGCTTACGGGTTGACCCGCCCTTTCGGCGTGATGCTGCCCGAAAGATGAATTAGGATGCACCGGCATAATGGTGTTATCGAACAACGTGCTTAAAGCGTTGACTCCCCCTCCAGCAAAGGCCTTTTCCACTTCGATCAGGCGTTGAGTAACGTTATATTTGTCATGCAAGTTGCCTATTGCCAGTTGCTGGGCTTTAAGCGAATCCTCTGTGAGGCTGGCGCCCTTGCTGCCTCTGATGAACAAGTCAGGGTTATTGTCGATCTCATCTGCCGTGGAGGTTGCCCTTTCCTGAGTCTGGTCTACGACGCCATTATGAAAGAACGCCGCCACCACATTCAGGGGAGCAGAGTTTTCAGGGTAGCCAACAGGAGATCTTACGAAGGAGTGCTTGCTGAGTGACGCCACCACCGACGCCGCTCGGACCGACGCCAGCGCTTCTGATCCGCCGTTGTAACTGTCATGGACTGAGTCGTCGTCCCGCCCCCCGAACGTACCGTAGACTTGACGATAGCCAAGGGAAATACGCAACGTCGATATGTCAGCGTCACTCGCCTTAGCCCACGCCTGAAATTGTGGAGTTTCAAAGCTGTCACGATAAAGTTGCCACCATTGCCCAAAGGTCGAGTCTTTCGGTATGTCGGTGACAAGTGTCCTCTCGATGGCATTATAGTTGCCCCAGGGAGCGCTACGAATTACAGCGGCATATCGAGCAGCAAACAATCTATCAGCCTTTGCCCGAGCAGACTTTTCCGGCTGCCCTGTGACAACACTGTGGTGATCGTCAATTTCTGCGAGCACCTGCTGATGGGCCGCAAGTGCCCCTGGTCCACGTGCACCTTGCGAACGCTCGAGGTCGTCGGCCGCAGCTTTTTGGAACACTGCAGTTTTTTTCAGTTCTCGTGCCCGTGCCCGTGCCTGTTCGACGCTCAAGCCGGCATTTTGCTCACCATAAAAGTTACCCACCACCTCAAGCGGAACACCAGCATCGGGGTCTCTCAGGAAAACGGGTGGGTCACGACGCTTTGGCGCGAGTGCTCTCGCCGCAGTCAGGATCGGCCCCGCGACGTCCGACCAATCAGCATTCTTGTCCGGGTGCAGTACCTTGGTTTCACCGTGGAACTTACCCCTTAAAACCCCACTCCTTGGATTCAACCGGATGCTAGCAATGTTGAGGCCCACTTCCTTGCTCCATTGCACAAAAAGGGGGCTGCTCAAGGCATCGCGGTATTGCTGCCACCACAGTCCGAAGGTCGAGTTACTGGGGACATCCACGAGCTTGGTTTGTGCGTAGGAGACCGAATCGGTCCAGCCCGCCGACTCCAACCCTTTTATGTACTTCGCCAACACTACTTTGTCCGCATCCCCTTGTGTCCCCGGAACAGGTACCAAAGGCGCAACGACAGGCCGTGGACGTCGCGCTTCCCGCGTGAACCTTTGTTGAGCAGTAACATCCCCCGCAGATAGCGGGGGCTCAAGTGCAGGAGGATGGCTTGAAGCTGAAGGTTGGCTATTCAAACGATATGACGACAAAGATCCTACGCCGGAGAACGACATGTTACTTGCACCTCAGGGTTATTGACCTACACCTGATTGGTTGCTGACCTGGAAAAGGTTCACGCTAAATAGTACAAAGATATGTAATGCGTCCTACAACTGACCCAGCTTGAGCACACCACAAGAGTTCCCTAATGTCCGACATTCTTTGGCAGCCCAACGCCGAGCGTATCCGCACTACCCGGATGGATCAGTTCCGGCGTTTTATCAATGACCGCCACGCCTTGCAGCTCAGCGACTACCCTGCCCTGCACCAATGGAGCATCGACCAGCGCCCGGACTTCTGGCAGGCCATCATCGCGTTCTTCGACGTGCAATTTCGCACCCCGCCCACCTCCGTACTGATCGAAGACGCACAGATGCCCAGCGCCCAGTGGTTCCCCGGCGCGACCCTGAATTTTGCCGAGCACCTGCTGCGCCGGCGTGATGACCACCCGGCGATGGTCGCCATCGGCGAAGATGGCCAGCGCGAACAAATCACCTACGCCGAGCTGGCCACCCACGTCGCCGGCCTGCAACACAGCCTGCGCTCGGCCGGTGTGGGCCTGGGGGATCGGGTGGCGGCGTGCATGCCCAATACCTGGCAAACCCTGGTCGGCATGCTCGCCACCACTAGCCTGGGCGCGATCTGGTCATGTTCCTCGCCGGACTTCGGCACCCAAGGCGTGATCGACCGCTTCGGCCAGATCGAGCCCAAGGTGCTGCTCACCTGCGCCGGTTACCGCTACGCCGGCAAGACCATCGACCAGACGGCCAAGCTCAATGAAATCCTCGAACGGCTACCGTCCCTTGAGCAGTTGATTATCGTGCCGTACGCCCGGCCCCAGGCACGGGTAGAGGATTACCGGACCCACGCCCGCGTCGCGCTGTGGAACGACTTTTACCAACCCGGCGGCGAGCCTGAATTTGTTGCCGTGCCGTTCGACCACCCGCTGTATATCCTCTATTCCAGCGGCACCACCGGCGTGCCCAAATGCATCATCCATGGCACCGGCGGCGTGCTGCTCACCCACCTCAAGGAACACGGCCTGCATGCCGACCTGACGCGCGAGGACTGCCTGTTCTACTACACCACCTGCGGCTGGATGATGTGGAACTGGCTGGTGTCGGTACTGGCGATTGGCGCTACGGCCGTGCTGTACGACGGCTCGCCCTTTCACCCGGGGCCGGAACGTTTGATCGACCTGATTGACGCAGAAAAAATCAGCGTGTTCGGCACCAGCCCCAAGTTCCTCGCCACCCTGGAAAAAGCCGGGCTGCAACCGCGCCTGAGCCATGACCTGGGCAGCCTCAAAGGGCTGATTTCCACCGGCTCGCCGCTATCGCCGCAGAGCTACGACTACGTGTACCGCGAGATCAAGGCCGAGCTGTGCCTGGCGTCGATGTCGGGCGGCACCGATATCGTCTCCTGTTTTGTCATCGGCAACCCGGTGCTGCCGGTGCGCCGCGGTGAAATGCAGTGCAAGAGCCTGGCGATGGCCATCGAGGTATGGGACGACCAGGGCCGCCCGTTGATCGGTGAAAAAGGCGAGCTGGTGTGCACCCGACACTTCCCGGCCATGCCGATTGGCTTATGGAACGACCCGGAGCAAAAAAAACTGCGTGCCTCGTATTTCAGCCAGTTCCCCGGCGTGTGGGCCCAGGGCGACTACGCGGAGCAACGCCCGAATGGCAGCCTGCTGATCCACGGGCGTTCCGACGCGGTGCTCAACCCCGGCGGCGTGCGCATCGGCACGGCCGAAATCTATCGCCAGGTGGAGAAAGTGCCGCAGGTGTTGGAAAGCCTGGCCATCGGCCAACGCTGGCAAGACGACGTGCGCGTGGTGCTGTTTGTGCGCCTCAACGACGGTGTCGCGCTGGATGACGCCCTGGAGCAGCAGATTCGCCAGGTGATCCGCGCCAATACCACGCCCCGCCACGTGCCGGCCAAGATCCTGGCTGTCACGGATATCCCCCGCACCATCAGCGGCAAGATCGTCGAACTGGCGGTGCGCAATGTGGTGCATGGTGAGCCGGTGAAGAACACCGATGCACTGGCCAACCCCGAGGCGCTAGAGCAGTTTCGCGACCGTGCGGAACTGGCCTGAACATGAAAGGTTTCAGCCCTGATACAGCGTTTTGAAGACAAACCGCCAATGCATGCTATTTTTCCGGGGGTAGTCAGCCGCTTCCCGGACACGGGATAATCGGCTTTGGTCATTTTCAAAGCGTCATGCTCAGGGCTTTTTCATGAATGGAACATCCACCGGTAGCGAAGCTGCTGCATTGATTGCGCAGCTGGACTGGGCCCAAAGCCCCCTCGGTGAGGCCAATGACTGGCCGCAAAGCCTGCGCACGGCCGTGGATATCGTCATCCACTCACCGATGCCGATGCTGCTGCTATGGGGCAGCCACCTCATCCAGCTGTACAACGACGGCTTCGCACGCCTGGCGGGCAACAAACACCCCGACGCACTCGGCCAGCCGGCGCATGCCACCTGGCCGGAGCTGGAGAGCTTCACCGGGCCCGTGTACGACGCCGTGCTCAGCGGCCAGGTGCGTACCTTCAGCGAGCAGCGCTTCGTGCTGCAACGCAACCACCGCGACACTGAAATCTGGCTGGACCTCACCTACAGCCCGGTGCGTGATGAAAGCGGCGCCGTGGCCGGCATCCTGGTCACCGCCATCGAAACCAACGAGCGGCGCAGCAAGACCCTCGAACTGCAACAGCGCTCCGAAGACAGCCTCAAGGCCCAGCACAACACCGAACAACGCCTGCAACTCGCCCTGGCCGCCACCGATGCCGTGGGCACCTGGGACTGGGATATCGGTGAAGACCGCTTTATCGCCGACGCGCATTTTGCCTACCTGCACGGCGTCGAGCCCAGCGACGCCGGCTTGCTGCCGATCAGCGATTACCTGCACGGCGTGCACCCCGAAGACCGCGGCACGGTGGCGCGCAGCATCAAGCATTGCATTACCTTTGGTACCGAGTACGCCGAGGAGTACCGCCTGCA
The DNA here is from genome assembly GCF_979253585.1 of Pseudomonas sp. AC463. Taxonomy (NCBI): domain Bacteria; kingdom Pseudomonadati; phylum Pseudomonadota; class Gammaproteobacteria; order Pseudomonadales; family Pseudomonadaceae; genus Pseudomonas; species Pseudomonas sp. AC463. Next base: position 17,537 of record NZ_CEEDDZ010000003.1, read on the forward strand.
ACAGGCCGACGGCCAAGTGCGCTGGGTATTCGCCCGTGGCCGCTGCTACAAGGACGCTCAGGGCCGCCCGGCACGCTTCCTGGGCGCCGCGCTGGACCTCACCGAGCGCAAGCACACCGAGCAGGCCCTGCGCCAAAGCCAGACCGAGCTGCAGCTGATCATCAACGCGATGCCGGTGCTGATCGGCTACGTCGACCACGAGCAGCGCTTTCGCCTGAACAACAGCGCGTACCTGGAGTGGTACGGCATGACGCCCCAGGAGCTGTATGGCAAGACCATCCGCGAGGTGCTCGGCGATGAGGTGTACGCCGGGCGCGCGGACAAGATCGCCGCCGCGCTCAAGGGCAAGGCCTGCAGTTTCATGACCATCACTCCGCACCGCGACGGCCGTGCGCGCCACGCGCTGATGAAGTACCTGCCGCGCTTCAGCAATGACGGCTCGGTGAATGGCTTCTACATCTTTGTGATCGACGAAACCGAACGCAAACTCACCGAAGAAGCCCTGCGCCACCTCAACGAAAACCTCGAAGAACGCGTGGCCCAGCGCACCCAGGCGCTGGCCGAAGCCAACCAGCGCCTGCAAAACGAAATGTTCGAACGCGAGCGCGCCGAAGACGCCCTGCGCCATGCGCAAAAGATGGAAGCGGTGGGCCAGCTCACCGGCGGTATCGCCCATGACTTCAACAATATGCTCACCGGCATCATCGGCAGCCTGGACCTGATGCAGCGCTACATTGCCGCCGGGCGCAGCGAGGAGATCGGCCGCTTTACCGATGCCGCGGTGTCCTCGGCCCATCGCGCGGCCGCCCTCACCCACCGCTTGCTCGCGTTCTCGCGGCGCCAGTCGCTGGACCGGCGCCCGCTGGACCCCAACCAACTGGTGGCGTCGCTCGAAGACCTGTTCCGCCGCACCAAGGGCGCGCATATCACGCTTAACGTGCAGTTGGGCCACGATATCTGGCCAGTGAACACCGACGCCAGCCAACTGGAAAACGCTCTGCTCAACCTGGTGATCAATGCCCGCGACGCCATGCCCGACGGCGGCGAACTGCTGATCGAAACCGCCAACAGCTATCTGGACGGCACCGACATCACCACCCTGGAGCCGGTGCGCGCCGGCGACTACGTGATGCTCGGTGTATGTGACAACGGCACCGGCATGGCGCCGAAGATCCTCGCCAAGGCTTTCGACCCGTTCTTCACCACCAAACCCATCGGCCAGGGCACGGGCCTCGGGCTGTCGATGATCTATGGGTTTGCCCAGCAGTCCGGCGGCCACGTGACCATTCAAAGCGAACCCGGCCAGGGCACCTGCGTGCGCCTGTACCTGCCGCGCCTGCATGGCACCGCGCTGGAAAGCAGCCTGCCCGCCAGCCTTGGCGAAGCGCCGGTGGCCTTGGCCGGTGAGGCCGTGGTGGTGGTCGAGGACGACCCGGCGGTGCGCATGCTGGTGGTCAATGTGCTCGATGAGTTGGGCTACACCGCGCACCAGGCCGCGGATTCACGCACGGCGCTGCCGCTGCTGGAGTCGGATCTGCGCGTGGACCTGCTGGTCACCGACGTTGGCCTGCCCGGCATGAACGGCCGGCAACTGGCGGAAATCGCCCGTCAGCATCGCCCCGGCCTGCGCGTGTTGTTCATGACCGGTTACGCCGAGAAAGCCGCCGAGCGCCAGGGTTTTCTCGAGGACGGCATGGACATGGTGGCCAAGCCGTTTTCCATCGACCTGCTGGCGACAAAAATCCGCAGCATGATCAGCGGCGTCGAATGAGTTCAGGCATAATCGCGCGCCGTCGCATGCACACCTGGTAGAAAACCATGAAAGCCCAAGCCCGTCATATCCTGGTGAAAACCAGCGAAGAAGCCGAACAACTCAAGCAACGCATCGCCAAGGGTGAAGCCTTTGATGTGCTTGCCAAGAAGTACTCCACCTGCCCGTCCGGCAAGCGCGGTGGGGACCTGGGTGAAGTGCGGCCGGGGCAGATGGTTGGGGTGATCGATGCGGTGATCTTCAAGAAGCCGGTGAAGGTGGTGCATGGGCCGATCAAGAGCAAGTTCGGGTATCACCTGGTGCAGGTGTTTTACCGCGATTGAGGGGTTGGTTTTAGGCCGCTATCGGGGGCAAGCCCCCGATCCGCCGAAGGCGGCCATTCACTTGGGAATCAAAGCACCCGGCACCTGAATCACCCGACTGGCCAACCGATGCCCAGCCAACGCCGCCGCCTCCGGTGAACCACCCTTGAGCCGGCTCGCCAGGTAAGCCGCACTGAACGAATCCCCCGCCGCCGTGGTATCCACCACCTTCTCCACCTTCAACGCCGGCACCGCAAAACGCTCGCCATCGCAGCGAATCAAGCACGCATCCGCCCCCCGCTTGAGCACCACTTCGGCAATCGTCGGGTAAGCCGCGAACACCTGCTCGCTGTCGGCATAACCAAACAACGCACGTTCGTCATCCTCGGTCAGCAAGGCGATATCCACCTTGGCCAGAACCTGGTGATACGCCGCGCGCGCCGCCTCGACGCTGGCCCACAGGCGCGGCCGGTAGTTATTGTCGAACACCACTTTGCCGCCACGCCTGCGGGTTTCGAGCAGGGTTTGCAGCAAGCGTTCGCGCCCTGTCTCGCCTAGCACCGCCAGGGTGATGCCGCTGAAATACACCACGTCATAGCCCGGCAACGCCGCCAGGATCGGCTCGGCGGCCGGTGTGGTAAAGCAGTCGCGCACGGCGGCTTCGTTGCGCCAGTAGAGGAATTTGCGTTCGCCGTTGGCGTCGGTCTGGATGCAATACAAACCCGGGAGCCGCCCAGGCAGGCGCTGGACCATGCCCAGCCCCAGGCCTTCGTCGGTCCATTGCTGGCACATGGCATCGCTGAAGCTGTCGTCGCCCAGGGCGGTCACATAGTCCACCGTGCCAAGCGTACCCAGCTCGCGGCGCAGGTACACCGCCGCGTTCAGGGTGTCGCCGCCGAAGCTTTGTTGCAGGCTGCCGTCGGCGCGGTGTTGCAGTTCGATCATGCATTCGCCGATGAGGGCGATGCGCGGTTGGGTGGTCATGCCTGTTTATCTCTGGGGTGGCTTAGGGCCTCATCGGGGGCAAGCCCCCTCCCACACTTGACCGTGTTCGCAATTCAAAATGTGGGAGGTGGCTTGCCTCCGATAGCAGCGACGCGGTCTAGAAGCAGGTATGCAGTGACTCGATCACCTGCAGTTGCTCATCCACCAGGCAACCGACCCGCCATTTGTCGAAGGTCAGGCACGGGTGGGAGGTGCCGAACGAGATGATGTCGCCAATGCGCAGCTCAACGCCCGGTGCAACGGTCATGAACGCATGCTGGTCCATCACGGCCGTGACCTTGCACGCGCTCATGTCATCGCCTTCGGCCGGCAGGATACCGGCCCTGTAGCGCTTGAGCGGCACCGGCAGGCCGGCGTCGTAGGCCACGTCGCGCTTGCCCAGGGCGATCACCGCAAAGCCTGGCTCGGGCAGCGATTGCACGTGGGCCCAGACTTCCAGGGCCGGGCGCAGGCCTTCGGTGAGGTCGCTGCGGCGATCGAGCACGCAGCATTGCGCTTCCTTGTAGATGCCATGGTCGTGGGCCACGTAGCTGCCGGGGCGCAACACGCTGAGGAAACGCCCGGCGGCGTTCTGCTCCTCGAACGACTCGGCGATCAGGTCATACCAGGCCGAACCCGATGCGGTGACGATGGGCTTGGGCAGGTCGAACGAGCAATTGTTTTGCAGGTCGATGGCCAGGCGCACAAGGCTCGCGGCGAAATCGCGGATGCCGCTGATGGCGTGCTCGCCATGGATCACGCCTTCGTAGCCTTCAATGCCGGTCAGGGCCAGCGCGGGCTGGGCCTTGATCGCCTTGGCCAGCTCGCGCACTTCCTGCTCGCTGCGGCAACCGCAACGGCCGCCGACCACGCCATATTCGATCATCACGTTCAGGCGCAGGCCGCGGGCGGCGAAGAACAGCCCCAGGTCCGCGACGTTGTCTGGGTGGTCGACCATGCAGTGAAAGTCGAAATCCGTGTCGGCCAGCAGGTCGGCGATCAACGCCATGTTGGGCGCACCCACCAGTTGGTTGGCCATCAACACGCGGCGGATGCCACCGGCATAGGCGGCGCGAGTCTGTACGGCGTTGGCCAGGGTGATGCCCCAGGCGCCTTGGGCGATCTGGCGCTGGAACAGCGCCGGCATCATGCTGGTTTTGCCATGGGGCGCGAGTTCGGCGCCGCTCTGGCTGACAAAGTCCTGCATCCAGCGAATGTTGTGTTCCAGGGCGTCGCGGTGCAGCACCAGGGCAGGCAGGCTGACGTCGCGGACCAGGTGGGCGCCGACGGCGGCGGCGCCCTTTTCAACGGCATTGATGGCAGACATGCATAAGCTCCTATTCGTTGATGCGACGGGCCAGGTTGTTGGCGCTGTCGATCAACACTCGGCGATAGTCGTTGTAGTTTTTGATCGCATCGGCCCGTGGGGCGACGATGCACAAAGTCGCAATGCTGATGCCTTGCGCATCCCGCACCGGGGCGGCAAAGCAATGGGTAAAGGTGTCGGCCACGCTGTCGAAAGAGAAGAACCCCTCGAGGGTGGCCTGGCGGATCTGGGCCAGGAAGGTATCCAACGCCAGGCGCTGGCCGTCCGGCAGGATGAAGTCGTCGTGGTCGATCAGGTCGATGATCTGCTGGTCGCTCAAGTGCCCCAGCAACAGGCGCCCGGACGCGGTCCAGGGGATCGGTGCGTTTTCGCCGATGTCCGACGAGATGCGAAAATGCCGCTCGCCTTCGCGCATCAGCGCCACCGTGTATTTGCGCCCGTTGAGCAGGCACATCTGCGCGGTTTCGTGGGTCTGGCTGACGATTTCCTGCAAGGCGTGGTCAGCCTCGCGGGTCAGGTCGAAGTGGCGCAGGTGCGCCTGGCCGAGAAAGTACAACTGGCGGCCGAGGTAGACGTGACCGTCCTTGCCCACGGTTTCCAGGATGCGCCGTTCCAGCAGCGACGCGACCAGTTCGTAGACCGTGGATTTGGGGCTGCCGATGCCGCTGGCGATATCATTCGGGCGCAGGGGCTGGCCGATTTCCTTGAGAAAATCGAGGATATCGAACGCACGGTCCAGGCCTTTGGCGCGGCGTTTGATGGTGTCTTCGGTCATGGCAGTTCGGTCCGGTCGAAATTCTAGGGTCTGGCAGAGATTACTTGTGGGAGGGGCGGTGCGACGACTCGACTTGCCCCCGATGAGGGAATGTCAGTGAATGCATCTGTAACTGACCTACCGCTATCGGGGGCAAGCCCCCTCCCACATTGGATTTGCTGGGGTTTCAAGATCCCGGCAATTTAGCCTTTTTTCTTGTAGGCCACGCAATCAATCTCGACCTTGCAGTCCACCATCATGTTGGCCTGCACACAGGCGCGCGCCGGGGCGTGTTCGGGGGTGAAGTATTCGCCGAAAACCTTGTTGAAACTCCAGAAGTCCCGAGGGTCTTCCAGCCACACGCCCACACGCACCACGTCTTTGAGCTCGTAGCCGGCTTCTTCGAGGATCGCCACCACGTTGCGCATGGTCTGGCGGGTTTGCTCGATGATGCCGCCGGTGATGATTTCACCGTCCACCGCCGGTACCTGGCCCGAGACGTAGAGCCAGCCGTCCGCTTCCACCGCACGAGCGAAAGGACGCGGCTGGCCACCGCCGGCAGTGCTGCCGGCACCGTAACGAGTAATGCTCATAAAAATATGCTCCTGATTAAAAACGAATGTTCTTGAGAAATTCCGCCAGGCGCGGCGATTGCGGGCGTTCGAAGATGTCCTTCGAGGTGCCCTGCTCTTCGATGCGCCCCTGGTTCATGAAAACGATTTTGTCCGAGACTTCATAGGCAAAACGCATTTCGTGGGTGACCAGCAACATGGTCATGCCCTCCTCCGCCAGACCCTTGATCACGCTGAGTACTTCGCCGACCAACTCCGGGTCGAGGGCCGAGGTCACTTCGTCGAACAGCATCAGGCTGGGGTTCATCGCAATCGCCCGGGCAATCGCCACACGCTGTTGCTGGCCGCCGGATAACTGGCCGGGGAAGTGGTTGCGGCGCTCCAGCAGGCCGACGCGGTCCAGCCATTTTTCGGCGAGGGCCACGGCTTCGTCCTTGCCCATCTTCTTGACCTTGAGCAGGCCGAGGGTCACGTTTTGCAGCGCAGTCAGATGCGGGAACAGGTTGAATTGCTGGAACGCCATGCCGGTCATGGCGCGGTGCTGGGCAATCACGCGCTCGGGATGACGCACACGCTTGCCGGCGATTTCGCTGTAGCCGATGGACTCGCCGTCCAGAGTGATCTGCCCGCCCTGGAACTCTTCCAGCAGGTTGACGCAGCGCAGCAGCGTGGTCTTGCCCGAGCCGCTGGAGCCGATCAACGTAACCACGTTGCCACGCTGCATGGACAGGTCGACGCCCTTGAGCACTTCGACCTGGCCATACTGTTTACGCAGGCCGCGAATGTTCAGCAGCGGTTGGGTTGTTTGAGGTTGGTTCATGGCAAGGCCACCCGCTTTTCAATGTAGCGCCCGAATAATTCGATGGCGTAGTTGATGACAAAGAACAGAAACCCGGCGAACAGGTAGAACTCCAGGGTCATGAAGGTGCGCGCGATCACTTGCTGGGTGCTGAGCAGCAACTCGGCCACGCCGATCACCGACAGCAAGGTCGAGGCCTTGACGATTTCCGTGGAGGAGTTGACCCAGGTCGGCAAAATCTGCCGCAGCGCCTGGGGCAACAGCACGTAGCCCAGGGACTGGTAGAACGTCAGGCCAATCGCCTTGCCCGCTTCCAGTTGCCCACGGGGAATGGCTTGCAGCGCGCCGCGCACGATTTCCGAGACGTGGGAGCCGCAGAACAGCGTGAGCCCGACCGCACCGGCCTGGAACGCGGTGATCTGCCAACCGAGCGCCGGCAGCATGTAGAAACACGCCAGCACCAGCACAAACACCGGCGTGCCACGGATCAAATCGACATACAGGCGAAACGGCGCGCGCATCCAGAATTTGCCGTAGGTGAGGATCAACCCGGCGACGATGCCGATCAGGGTGCCAAAGATAATCGCCAGCGCCGACACATACACGCTGGCCTGGAAACCCGCCCAGAGGGTGTCCCGGGCGATCCACAACTCATGCAGCCAGCTTGGGGATTCGTACATGGAAACCTTCCTTAACGACGGATCGCCAGACGCTGTTCCAGGTAACGGAGCAGCATGGCAATGAGGTAACAGGCGGCCACATAGAGCGCGGTCGTGACCAGCCAGGTTTCAATCACCCGGTAGCTTTCGACGTTGATCTTGCGGGCGTAATAGGTCAGCTCCGGCACTGCAATCGCAGCGGCCAGCGAGGTGTCCTTGAACAGCGAGATAAAGTTGTTCGACAGCGCGGGCAGCACGTTGCGCAGCATCACCGGCACGGTGATGTACGCGCGGATGCGCCACTCGCCCAAACCGATGGCCAACCCGGCTTCACGCAGCCCCTTGGGAATATTCAGCAGCCCGGCGCGGAACACTTCGGTCATGTAGGCACCGGCGTACAGCGACAAGGTGATGATGAACGAGGGGATCTTGTCCAGGCGGATGCCCAGGCTCGGCAAGGCGAAGTAGATCAACAGGATCAACACGAGGATCGGCGTGTTGCGCACCACCGTCACGTACACCGAGGCGAAGATGCGCAGCGCGCGATGCTTGGACAGCATGGCAAACGCCATCAACATGCCGATGACGCAACCGATGGCGATCGAAATCAACGCCAGCGTCAGGCCCAGACCGAGCCCCGCCAGCAAGGTGTCGAAATCGCGCCACACGGCGGCAAAGTTCAACTGATAGTTCATGGTCAACAGTACCTGAAACGGGCGCCGTCAGCGGCGCCCCGGCTTTTACGAATTACTTGAACTCAACCGGAAAGCCGATCGCAGGTTCCGGCAGGTCCACACCGAACCATTGCTTGAACGAGGCCTTGTAGGTGGGGAACTCCACACCGGTCATGGCTTCATGCAGCGCGGTGTTGACGAAGTTCAGCCAGTCCTGGTCGCCACGCTTGACGGCGCACGCGTAGGTTTGCGGGCTCCAGGCGTAGGCCGGGCTGCGGTAGCGGCCCGGGTTCTGCACCATCAGGTATTTGACCGAGGACTGGTCGGTGGCGGCGGCATCGGCGCGGCCGGAGTTCACGGCCTGGTACATCAGGTCGACGCTGTCGTACTGGTCGACCTTGGCCTTGGGCAGCGCCTGGTGCACCAGCTCCTCGGCGTACACGTTTTGCAGCACGGCCACGGTCACGCTGTCGCCTGCGGCTTGCAGGTCTTCGATCTCTTTGTACTTGCTGTTGTTCGGCAGCAGCAGGCCCACGCCTTCGCGGTAGTACGGCAGGGTAAAGGCAACCTGCTGCGCACGGCTGGCGGTGACGGTGATGAACTGGCAACTCATGTCGACCTTGTCGGTCAGCAGGTTGGGAATCCGCGCGTCGGAAGACTGCACCACGAACTCGACCTTGCTCGGGTCGTTGAACAAACCCTTGGCCACAATGCGGCCGATGTCGATATCAAAACCCTGCAACTTGCCATCCGCTCCCTGGAAGTGCCACGGCGCATTGGTACTGCCTGTACCCACGATCAGGTGCCCACGCTTGAGCACATCATCGAGCTTGCTGTCCGCCGCGTGCACGACGCTTGCGAGGGAAGCCGATGCGGCGAAGAGAAAAACACACGCTTTGAATACGGAAGGTCGGTGATGCATGACAAGCACTCCAGGAGTTGTGTATTCCGCTATACCGGAACTTAGTATGTAACAACGGAATAGACAGCAGAAAGTGTGCCACACGCGGTAACGGAAAAATATGCTTTGAATAAATTCGTTTTAAATCAGACGGATAAAAATTTCGATGGGATAAGGCGTTGCGCCAGCACCGAGGATTACTCTGCTACCCAAGGCCCCACACGGGGGTGACAGCCCTGTTTGCATGCACCAACCCGGCGTTACCGCGCACCACGCCAGTGCCAGCTCACCACAAAAGCGTTTGGGGTTTGGCAGGATCGTGGGGCTGGGCTAGCCTTGGCACATTCTTGTCGACAAGGACCTGTCCTGATGAAATTTCGTCTTACCCTGGTTTTGCTTGGTCTGCTGGCAGCCGGCAGCGTCTCGGCCAGTAACGACCGCCGTGAATGCAAAGAAGAACTGCGAAAACTCAATGAAGCCTTGAGTACCAACTACACCAGTCAGAACCACCACGGCTATCGCCAGGCAAAAGCCTCGAGGGACAACCTGGAATACAAGAAATGCGCGGGGCAGGCGCGCAAGGCCCGCGAACGCGTGGAGCGTGATAAAAACGCGTGAGCGCGTCTACCTGTCAAGGTTGACAGTAGACGCTGAGGATCTGCCGATTTAGCGTACCCGAAAGTGCCATCGGGCCTACGCAAGGAGATCGTCATGGGTGTTGCCAACACGGTTATCAATGATAAGGACGAGTACAAGCAGATACTGAATCAACACCCGCTGGTATTCGCGCTGTTCGTTTCCGAGGACTGCCCTGCGTGCCTTGAGGCTGGCCCAAACTTCAAACGCATCGCGGATAAATACACTGGTCGGGCGAAAAGCATGGTCCTGGATACCGCCCAGACCCCGCGAATCGATGGCGTCACCGGCACGCCCACGCTGATGGTGTACAAAAATGCCCTTGAGGTCGAAAACCTCAAGGGCATTGGTTACCCGGACGAGCAGGAAGAAATCCTCGAAGACCTGTTTAAGCGCTATGCGCCATAGGCGCCAGCAGCACCTGAGTCACCCGCCGCTCCTCCACCACAGCCACCGTCAGGCGCCAGCCCTCATGTTCCAGGCTGTCGCCGACCACCGGCAAGCGGTCCAATAAGCTCATCACCAGGCCCGCCAGGGTCTGGTAGTCCTCGGTGGCCACCGCCTTGAAGCCGGTACGCTGGCGCACCAGGTTCAGGTTCAGTGCACCGTTGGCGCGAAAGCCCTCGCTCTCTTCGACGATATCCGGCCCTTCGATTTCGCTGGCATCGGGCAACTCACCGGCGATGGACTCAAGGATGTCGGTCATGCTCAACACGCCCATGAAGTCGCCAAACTCGTTGATCACGAAGGCGATGTGCGTCGACTCCTGGCGCATCTGCTCCAGGGCGTTGAGGATCGAAAAGCTCTCCAGCAGGTTGATCGCCCGGCGCGCCAGGTGTTCCAGGTTCGGCTCGTTACCGGCCAGGTATTCCTTGAGCAGTTCCTTTTTGTGCACAAAGCCTAATGGCTCATCAACAGCACCGTTGCGGATCAATGGTAGCCGCGAGTAAGACGAATGCATCAGTTTCAGGCGGATACTGTCGGGATCGTCCGCCAGATCTATGCAGTCAACCTTGGCCCGCGGCGTCATCAAGGTGCGGATCGGCCGTTCGGCCAGTTGCAGCACGCCACTGATCATCACCCGCTCACGCCGGTCGAACAGCGGGCCTTGGGCAGCGTCCGGCTCGCCCAGCAGGTCGGCCACTTCGTCATCCACTTCTTCCACCGCCAGGCTGCGACCGCCGAGCAAACGCATGACCGCGTGGGCGGTGCGCTCACGCACCGGCAGCACGCCCTGGGCCGACTTCTTGCGCCGAGCGCGGGCAATCTGGTTGAACACTTCGATCAGGATCGAGAAGCCAATCGCCGCATACAGGTAGCCCTTGGGAATATGGAAGCCCAGACCTTCGGCCGTCAGGGCGAAACCGATCATCATCAGGAAGCCCAGGCACAGCATGATCACCGTGGGGTGGGCGTTGACGAAGCGGGTCAAGGGTTTGCTCGCGACGATCATCAGGCCGATGGACACGATCACCGCAATCATCATCACCGCCAGCTCATCGACCATGCCCACGGCGGTAATCACCGCGTCGAGGGAGAACACCGCGTCGAGCACCACGATCTGCGCCACGATCGGCCAGAACATCGCGTACGCCACATTGCCGGAACGCTGAGCCACGTGGCCTTCCAGGCGTTCGTGCAGTTCCATGGTGGCCTTGAACAACAGGAACACGCCACCAAACAGCATGATCAGGTCACGGCCGGAGAAGCTGTTGTCGAACACCTCGAACAGCGGCTGGGTGAGGGTCACCAACCACGAAATACTCGCCAGCAAGCCCAGGCGCATCAGCAACGCCAGGGACAAACCGATCAACCGCGCACGGTCGCGCTGCTCCGGCGGCAACTTGTCCGCCAGGATCGCGATAAACACAAGGTTGTCGATGCCCAGCACCAGTTCCAGCACAATCAAGGTCAACAGGCCGAGCCAGGCCGTTGGATCCGCTAACCATTCCATTTATTGAGTCTCTGTATAGATTTCAGAACGCCGGACACGGCAAAGCGCGGTCAGTGGACCGGGACAAGGTTAGTAGACGGAATACGGGATGTTTCAGCGGCGACAAAGAATGTCTTGGGGAAAGACGACTGGGAGGCTCCGAGAGGGTGTTCATGCAAGTCCTGCAGTGAGAAAAGGACTTGAATCGTACAACCGAAACACAAATTTCCTACAACGCAAAACTATTACAAAACCTGTCCTCTTAACCAAAATACAAACAATGTGGGAGGGGGCTTGCCCCCTCCCACATGTTGATTATCTACATGCTCGGAACCAAATTACCAAAACCGCTGCTGCGTCAACCGGCTCCACCAGGTCAACAACACCCGGTCCACCGAACCACTGGCCGCCAAACCCACCCGCTCCTGCAGGCTTTTGCGCTCGGCATAGTGCAAGTGGAACACTTCGGCAGTCTTGGCCTTGGTGGCCAGGTATTCATCACTGGTTTGCAACTCATCCACCAGCTGCTTATCCAGCGCGGCAACACCCAGCCACACTTCCCCGGTCGCGACATCATCGATCGCCAACTGCGGGCGATAACGCGAGACAAAGTTCTTGAACAGCTGATGGGTGATATCCAGGTCTTCCTGGAACTTCTCGCGGCCCTTCTCGGTGTTTTCGCCAAACACCGTGAGGGTGCGCTTGTACTCACCGGCGGTCAGCACTTCAAAGTCGATATCGTGTTTTTTCAGCAGGCGGTTGACGTTAGGCAACTGCGCGACCACACCGATGGAGCCGAGGATGGCGAAGGGTGCGCTGATGATCTTCTCGCCAATGCACGCCATCATGTAGCCGCCGCTGGCCGCGACCTTGTCGATGCACACGGTCAACGGCACGCCCGCCTGGCGGATACGCGCCAGTTGCGACGACGCCAGGCCATAGCTGTGGACCATGCCACCGCCGCTTTCCAGACGCAGCACCACTTCATCTTTCGGCGTGGCCAGGCTCAGCAAGGCGGTGATTTCGTGGCGCAGGCTCTCGGTGGCCGAGGCCTTGATGTCGCCGTCGAAATCCAGCACGAACACCCGTGGCTTGGCCTCGGGCTTGGTTTTGCCTTTCTTCTTTTCGGTCTTGCTTTCGGATTTGCGCAGGGCTTTGAGCTGGTCCTTGTCGAGCAGGCTCGATTCAAGGCGCTCACGCAGGCCTTTGTAAAAGTCATTGAGCTTGCTGACCTGCAGCTGCCCGGCGTTTTTGCGGCGGCCTTTACTGCGCAGTGCCGCAAAGCTGATCAGTACCACCAGAATAGCGACCACCAGAGTGACGGTCTTCGCCAGAAAGCTCGCGTATTCGGCCAGAAAATCCATGTTGCTCCTTACAAGTGCAGTGCGCCAGGCGCGGATTGGCCCAGCATACCGACGGCACTGCCTTGGGGCCAGTGCTCAAACCGCCAGCAGGCGGGCTCTAACGCGCTTTTAAAACAAGCGTATGTTTTTTCATTGACAGCTCCCTGGCATCCTCATAACCTCGCCAGACTTTCAACGTACCGGGAAAACGGACGTGGGCAGCATTTATCTGATTCGACATGGCCAGGCCTCCTTCGGTGCAGACGACTATGACGTCCTGTCGCCCGTCGGCGTGGAACAGGCGCAAGTGCTCGGCCGCCACCTGGCGGACCTGGGCCTGGTGTTTGACCGCTGCCTGTCGGGTGACCTGCGGCGCCAACAGCACACGGCCACCGCTGCGTTCGATCAATACCGTGCCCTCGGTTTGCCGGCTCCCGCACTGGAAATCGACACCGCGTTCAACGAGTTCGACGGCGAAGCGATCATTCGCGCGCTGCTCCCCGACCTGCTCACCACCGAGCCCCATGCCCTGGATATTTTGCGCAACGCTGCGCAGAACCGCGCCGAGTTCCAGCGCATCTTCGCGCTGATCATCGAGCGCTGGCTGGCCGGCACCTATGACCCGCCGGGGCTGGAAAGCTGGCTGGGGTTTGTGGAGCGCGTCCAGGGTGGCCTGCAACGTATTCTTGAAGCGGCGGACAACACGCAGAAGATTGCGGTGTTCACCTCCGGCGGCACCATCACCGCCCTGCTCCACCTGATAACCCGAATGCCCGCTGCCCAGGCCTTCGAACTGAACTGGCAAATTGTTAACACCTCGCTCAACCAGCTGAAATTCCGCGGTCGCGAGGTGGCACTGGCTTCCTTCAACAGCCATACCCACTTGCAACTGTTGAAGGCGCCGCAGCTCATCACGTTCCGATGAACTGCGGCCAACCGTGACCCCAAGGTCACTGGACTCTACCCAAAAGGATCGAAACCATGACTGACGTAGCCAAAGCTGTAGAAGCAATGAAAGCCAAATTCAACCCAGCCGCTGCCGCCGGCCTGGACCTGGTGTTCGGTTTCCGCGTCGACGACGACCAGAACTTCTCGCTGATCGTCAAGGACAGCACCTGCGAACTGCAAGAAGGCGTAAACCCTGACGCCCAAGTGACCCTGGTCACAGACGGCGAAACCATGGAAGGCATCGTCAGCGGCGAAACCGACGGCATGCAAGCCTTCATGAGCGGCAAACTGCGCACCGAAGGCGACATGATGCTGGCCATGAAGCTGAGCGAGCTGTTCCCAGGCTGATTCTCGGGCAACCTGCAATCCCTGTGGGAGGGGGCTTGCCCCCTCCCATATTAGTTTTTGGGTTGCAGCAACAACGCCACCAACGCACTCCACCCCGTCTGGTGCGACGCGCCCAAGCCCCTGCCGGTTTCCCCATGAAAATATTCATGGAACAACACCAGGTCTCGGCTCAGCGGATCCGCCTCCAGCTGCGCATACCCCGCCATCGACGGTCGCAGGCCGTTTTCATCCCTCAGGAACAGTCGCGTCAGCCGTTGACTCAGGCTGTCAGCCACGTCCTCCAGGGACGCCAGATACCCACTGCCCGTGGGGTACTCCACCGAAAAGTTATCCGCGTAGTAGCGGTGAAATTCACGCAGCGATTCAATCAGCATGTAGTTCACCGGCATCCACAGCGGCCCGCGCCAGTTGGAGTTGCCGCCGTACAAGCGCGAGTCGGATTCACCGGGCTGGTAACGCGCGCACAGCGTGTCGCCGTTCATCTTCAACGCCAGCGGCTGTTCGGCGAAAGCCTTGGACAGAGAGCGCACGCCGAACGTCGACAGAAACTCATCCTCATCGAGCATGCGCCGCAGCAAGTCCTTGGTGCGCTCGCCACGCAGTAATGCCAGCAGCAGGCGATTGCCCTGCCCCGGTTCGTTCCAGCGCGAGACCAGCTTGGCCAGGTCCGGCCGGTGGTGCATAAAGCCCAACAAGCGTTCACGCAGGCCTTCCAGGCCTTCATGCTCACGTTGCTCCAGCACCAGCACGGCAAACAACGGCATCAGGCCGACGATGGAACGCAGGCGGACCGGTTCGTTGTGGCCGTCGGGGCGGTGCAGCACGTCGTAGAAAAACAGGTCCTGCTCGTCCCACAGGCCTTCGGCGCTGTCGTCGACGCGGTTGATGGCGCCGGCGATATACAGGAAGTGCTCAAAGAACTTCACTGCGATATCCACGTAAACCACGTTGCGCTTGGCCAATTCCAGGCCGATACGCATCAAGTCCAGCGCATAGGCCGCGACCCACGCGGTGCCGTCGGCCTGGTCCAGTTGGTAACCCGGCGGCAGCGTGGCCGAGCGGTCGAACAAGGCAATGTTGTCCAGGCCCAGGAAACCGCCCTGGAACAGGTTGCGTCCCTCGGCGTCCTTGCGGTTGACCCACCAGGAAAAATTCAGCAGCAGCTTGTGGAAGATTCGCTCGAGAAAATCCAGATCGCCTACACCGGTGAGCGCCTTGTCCTGCTGATACACCCGCCAACTGGCCCAGGCATGCACCGGTGGGTTGGCATCGTCGAAGCGCCATTCGTAGGCAGGCAGTTGGCCATTGGGGTGCATGAAACGGTCCTTCACCAGCAGCAATAACTGTTGCTTGGCATACCCCGGGTCGATCAGCGCAATGGCCACCGCCTGGAAGCCCTGGTCCCAGGAGGCGTACCACGGGTATTCCCAGGTGTCGGGCATGGACAGGATGTCGAAGTTAGACAGATGCCGCCAATGGGTATTGCGGATGTGCAGGCGCTCGGGCGGCGGCGCGGGCTGGGCAGGGTCACCGTCGAGCCATTGGTTTACATCAAAATAGTAGAGCTGCTTGGACCACAGCAAACCCGCCAATGCCTGGCGCTGTACGTTGCGTGCATCGTCGTCGGTGATGCCGTGTTGCAAGGCGGCGTAGAAATCATCGGTCTCCTGGCGACGTTGCTCGAACAGCTTGCGCGCATTGACTTCGGGCGCATCCGTTGGCGCAAAGCGCAGGTACAGGGTGCGGCTTTCCAGGCCCGCCAGTTCAAGGATGAAACGCGCGGCGACCTTGGTACCCGCATCGCGGCGAATCGCCCCTTGAACACCGCCCACCACATAATCGTTGATCCCATCCTTGAACGGCCCCGGCGCCGGCTGCCCGTCCAGCCTGGGGAAGTTGGTTTCGTTCTCACAGAACAGCCATTCGACACCATCCTGGCCCCAGGCGCTGAGATAACAATCGCCCAGCTCATGATGACGGGCCAGCACGCGGTCACCCTCCAGCGCCAACCTGGGCTTGGGCGCATCGAGGGTCCAGCTCCAGTCATTGCGCGCCCACAGCTGCGGCAATACCTGCAAGCGCGTCGGTTGGTCCGAGCGGTTGTGCACGGTCACGCGCATGAAGATATCGTCGGGCTGGTGCTTGGCGTACTCGACGCTGACGTCGCAATAGCGGTGGTCTTCGAACACGCCGGTATCGAGGATTTCGTACTCGGCGTCGCGCAACCCGCGTCGCGCATTTTCGGCGATCAGGTCAGCGTAGGGGAAAGCGGCATGGGGGTATTTGTAGAGCATGCGCATGTAGGCATGGCTCGGTACACCGTCGAGGAAAAAGTACAGCTCCTTGACGTCTTCACCGTGGTTGCCCTCGGCGTTATTCAGGCCGAACAGGCGCTCCTTGAGGATCGCGTCATGTTCGTTCCACAGGGCCAGGCCCAGGCACCAGCGTTGGGCCTTGTCACTGAAACCGGCCAGTCCATCCTCACCCCAGCGATAGGCGCGGCTGCGTGCATGTTCATGGGGGAAGTAAGCCCAGGCGTCGCCATCGGCGCTGTAGTCTTCGCGCACCGTGCCCCATTGGCGTTCGCTCAAATACGGGCCCCACTCGCGCCAGCGCTCGGCCTCTTGAGTGGCCAGGCGTTGACCTTCAATCGTTGCAAGTAACCGGGCCGTCATTGAGTCTTCCATCGCCTGTCAGGTGACTGGCAGTGTAGAACCCAATGACGCCCCGTTGCACATGAAGACTTAGAAGATCGCGTAGGTGTAGTTGAAGATCAGGCGAGTCTGGTCCTGGTCCGCCGTGCCGGTGTTTTTACCGTGGTAGGTGCCGGTACGCAAGGTAGTACCGAAACCCTTCAGAGGACCGGCCTGCACCACGTAGTCCAGACGGAAGTCAGCCTCGTTTTCTTTCTGGTCAGGGCCACCGGCCACTTTCGCCTTGATATCCGAGCCGTCCAGATAGGCCACGGACGCCTTCAGGCCAGGCACATAGGCCTTGAAGTCATAGGTGTATTGGCCAAAGTTGACCTGCTCGCCCGCACGCGAGAACTGGCCGACCACAGCGTCGGTGAACAGGTAGAAGTCGCTGCCGCCGGCGCCTTGTGCGTGCGGGTCGGCAATGCTGCCCTGGTTGACCCACACGAAGCCGCCATCATCGCCCACGCCAATATGGCCGAGCATCAGGCTGCTGCCGCCCAGCTGGTAGGTAAAGGCCGCACTGTAGGTTTTGTTGTCCACTTCGTTGGCATGCTTGGCATAGCCACCGTTGTTATTGAACTGGTAACCGGACTCGCCATTCTTGCCGTCGCTGCTGCTGTCGAAATAGCGCAGGTCGGTCTTGAACGACTGGTCATTGCCCAGCGGCAACACGTGGACCAGGCCAAAGTAGTTCTGTTTGTAGAAGTCTTGCAGTTGGGCGTAGTAGTACTGCAGCGTCAGGTTTTTCGCGATGACGTTGTCGGAAGAACCAAACGGTTTGTAGTCCACGCCACCGAACTTGAAGCTGTCGCTGTCACGTTGGCCACCGGCCACGCTCAAGCCTGTGGAGTTGCTGGAGGCACGGCCTTCGGCGCGGTTCAACTCACCGCCGGTGAAGGTCACGTTGGGAATGTCATTGGAGGTCAGGATGCCGCCGTCAAAGGTCTGCGGAGCTACACGGCTGTCGTTGGACACCAGGATCGGCAGCACCGGCGCCAGGCCGCCACCGACGTGCAACTCGGTCTGAGAAATCCGGAACTTCACGTTGCCCGCTGCACGGCCGAAGGAGTCGGCAGGTTCAGTGCCGTTGTTCTTGGTCGGGAAGAAGCTGTTGCCGTTACCCGACAGGCCTGGGCCCGCCGTGTGACCATCGCCACCGTCCAGGCGCAGGGCACCGAAGGCCATCACGTCGAAGCCGACGCCGAGGGTGCCTTGGGTGTAGCCGGATTTGTAATCGAAGCGCAGCGCTGTCGCGGCTTCACGCAGATCGTTGTTGGTCCCCGAGCGGTTGTCCGCGCTGTAGTACATGGTCCGCGAGCTCACAGCCGCATGGCTGTCTTCGAGGAACCCGCTGTGACCGTTGCCCGTGCCCAGAGAGCCGAGCCCGAAATCATCAGCGTAAACCTGTTGTGCAAGAACGGCGGCGGCGATTGACAGCGCCAGTGTAGAAATTTTCATTAACGACGGCCCCTAAACATATTTTTATGTGTGCGATGTGCGAAACGACGTTTTCATCCTTGCAAACGTGACGATTCTTTCATGGCGGGTGGGGCCGACTCCGTGAAGAATTAGTTAGTAAAACCGGGCAAAAATGAAACTTGCGACTGGCTGATTTTTGTCACACTCACGTCATCCCATTCATTTGCAGAATGAAGTCCAGAGGAATCTTCGTTTGCAAGCGCCCCTGGCGCCCAACAGAATCCGGAAAAAGGCCAACTTCATCGCCATAGCCATCAGGAATTTTTCTATGCATACCACCGCACATGTCAGCCCCGATGAGATCCGCAAGGGCTTCTCCAAGGCCATGTCCGCTATGTACCGAGATGAAGTTCCCTTGTATGGCGCACTGATGGAGCTGGTCGCCGAGACCAATGCCCACGTGCTCGACACCCAACCGGGTGTGGCGCAACAGCTGCGGCGCACCGGCGAGATCCAGCGTTTGGACCTGGAACGCCACGGCGCCATCCGCCTGGGTACCGCCGAGGAACTGGCGACCATCAGCCGCCTGTTTGCCGTGATGGGCATGCACCCGGTGGGTTACTACGACCTGACCCCGGCCGGCGTGCCGGTGCACTCCACGGCGTTTCGCGCGGTGCATGAACGCGCGCTGCAAACCAGCCCGTTTCGGGTGTTCACCTCGTTGCTGCGCCTGGAACTGATCGAAAACCCCGAACTGCGCGACTTTGCCGAAACCGCCCTGGCCAAGCGCAGGATCTTCACTGCCGGCGCCCTCGCACTGATCGAACAAGCGGAAAAGGACGGCGGCCTCAACCCGCCGGACGCCGAAGAGTTTATCCGCCAGGCCCTGGAAACCTTTCGCTGGCATCACACCGCCACCGTCACTGGCGCGCAGTACCAGCAACTCAGCGACCAGCACCGCCTGATTGCCGATGTGGTGGCTTTCAAGGGCCCACATATCAACCACCTGACCCCGCGCACCCTGGACATCGACCAGGTGCAAGCCGCCATGCCCGGCAAAGGCATCACCCCCAAGGCCGTGATCGAAGGCCCGCCCCGGCGCAACTGCCCGATCCTGTTGCGCCAGACCAGCTTCAAGGCCCTGGACGAGCCCATCGCCTTCACCGACGCCAAAGGCAGCCACAGCGCGCGTTTCGGCGAAATCGAACAGCGCGGCGTCGCCCTCACCCCCAAGGGCCGTGCCCTCTATGACCAATTGCTGAACGCCGCCCGCGATGACTTGGGCGCGTTCCCCAATGAAGGCAATGCCGCGCGCTATACGCAACTGATGGAGCAACACTTCCAGGCCTTCCCCGACGACCAGGCACAGATGCGTGAACAGCAACTGGCCTACTTTCGCTACTTCGCCACCGAACAAGGGTTGGCGGCGCGCGGCCAGGCCGATCAACCACATTCCCTGGACGCATTGATCGCCGCCGGCCACGTGGATGTGGAACCGTTGGTGTATGAGGATTTTCTGCCGGTGAGCGCGGCGGGGATCTTTCAATCCAACCTGGGGGATACAGCGCAGAGCCACTACGCAGGCAATTCCAATCAGGCGCAGTTCGAGCAGGCGCTGGGGCGCGAGACCCTGGATGAGTTGAGGCTGTATGGCGAGACGCAGCAGCGTTCGATCGATGAGTGCATTCAAACACTGCGGGGGTAAATGAGGGTGCCCACCCGGCTCAGCAGCGCAATCCTTGCGCCGTAAAAGCCCCAAGAGCCGGGTGGGCGGGCGGCATCATAGGCAGTGAAATGCGCCCTGTCTCTCAGATAAATCTGAATAAATATTACGACGTTTCGTAGGACGGCCCCTTTAGCCTAATCGCCCCACAATCTCGTCTTTGACCAACAAGCGTTTCTTCTTCAGCTTCTCCACATCCTCATCGCTGGCACTCGCCGATTCCGCCTTCAGCACCTCGGCGTCGGCAGCGTCGTATTGAGTGAGCAGCGAGTCCAGGCGTTTGTCGCTTGCCCTGCGTTCGTGAACGACTTCCTTGCTCAACCCCAAGTCCTGATACAGGTCGTGTTTCACTGGCATGGCGTACCTCCGCAAGTTGATCAATGGCTTACGCCCTTGAAACTAGACCATTGCGAGGGGTCTTGTCATGTCCGTGATCAAACCATCCCCGTTCGTCGCGGCGCGGCCGATGGGATCAAACCTTTGCCGCCCCCTGCCCTCCACTGTAGATCGTCACTCACGGGGGACCGGTTTCATGACTCACGCTGCCACTGCTGTCGACACTCAATGCATCAACACTATTCGCACCCTGGCCATGGACGCCGTGCAGAAGGCCAACTCCGGCCACCCGGGCACGCCCATGGGGCTGGCGCCGGTGGGGTATGCGCTGTGGAGCCGCTTCCTGCGCTACCACCCGCAGCAGCCCGACTGGCCCAACCGTGACCGTTTTGTGTTGTCGGTGGGGCATGCGTCGATGCTGTTGTATTCGCTGCTGCACCTGGCCGGCGTGGTCGAGATCGATGCTCATGGCCAACGCACCGGGCAGCCGGCGATCAGCCTGGACGACATCAAACAGTTCCGGCAGATGAGTTCCAAGACCCCGGGCCATCCCGAGTACCGCATGACCACCGGCGTGGAAACCACCACCGGCCCCCTCGGCCAGGGCTGCGCCAACAGCGTCGGCATGGCCATGGCCGAGCGCTGGCTGGGCAAGCGCTTCAACCGCGACGGCAAGGTGTTGTTCGACTACAACGTCTACACCCTGTGCGGCGACGGCGACATGATGGAAGGCATCAGCAGCGAAGCGGCGTCGATGGCCGGCCACTTGCAGCTGGATAACCTGTGCTGGATCTACGACAACAACACCATCAGCATCGAGGGCCACACTGAGCTTGCGTTCAGCGAAGACGTGATCAAGCGCTTCCAGGCCTACGGCTGGCACACCGTGCACGTCACCGACGCCAATGATTTACAAGCGCTGAGCGCCGCCCTGGAAACCTTCCAGGCGAACACCGGCGCGCCAACCCTGATCGTGGTCGACAGCGTGATCGGCTACGGCTCGCCACACAAACACAACACCGCCGCCGCCCACGGCGAACCCCTGGGTGACGAAGAAATTCGCCTGACCAAAGCCGCGTACGGCTGGCCCCAGGACTCCAGCTTCCTGGTGCCCGATGACGCCCGCACGGTCCTGCGCGACGCACTCCTGGCGCGCAGCCAGCCGTTGTACGAAGAATGGAACCAGCACCTGTCGCAGCTCGAACAATACGAGCCAGAGCTGGCCGATGAACTACGCCGCATGCGCGCCGGGGAAATGCCCGAGCATTGGCAGGACGACTTGCCCACCTTCGACACCGACGCCAAAGGCGTGGCCAGCCGTGCCGCCGGCGGTGAAGTGCTGAACGCCTTCGCCCAGCAGATCCCCTGGCTGCTCGGTGGCTCGGCGGATTTGTCGCCGTCCACCAAGACCAACCTCACCTTCGACGGTGCCGGGCGTTTCAGCGCCGACGACTACAGCGGGCGCAACCTGCACTTCGGCATCCGTGAACACGCCATGGGCGCGATTGCCAACGGCATGGCGCTGTCCTACCTGCGGCCGTACACCTCGACGTTCCTGGTGTTCAGCGACTACATGAAACCGCCGATCCGCCTGGCGGCAATCATGGAGTTGCCGGTGGTGTTCGTGTTTACCCATGACTCGATCGGCGTGGGCGAAGACGGCCCGACCCACCAGCCCATCGAGCACCTGACCCAACTGCGCGCCACCCCCGGGCTGCTGACCCTGCGCCCCGGTGATGCGAATGAAACCCTGGAACTGTGGAAGGTTGCCCTGGCGCAAACCCATCGGCCGAGCTGCGTGGTGCTGTCGCGCCAGCCGTTGCCGACGCTGGACCGTACCCAGTACGCCGCCGCATCGGGTGCAGCCAAGGGCGCCTATGTACTGGCGCGGGCGGATAAGCCTGAGGTGATCCTGATTGGGACAGGCAGCGAGGTCAGCCTGGCCGTGGCCGCCTATGAGCAGCTCAAAGCCGAAGGAATTGCCGCCCAGGTCGTCTCCATGCCCAGCTGGGAACTGTTCGAAGACCAGGACCAGGCCTACCGCGACAGCGTATTGCCTCCGGCGGTGAAAGCCCGTGTGGTAGTCGAACAGGCCGGCCCCCTGGGCTGGGACCGCTACGTCGGGCAAACCGGCGCCAAAGTGGTGATGAACAGCTTTGGCGCCTCGGCGCCGCTGGCCAAGTTGCAAGAGAAGTTCGGGTTTACTGCGGAGCACGTGGTTAAGCAAGCCAAGCAACAGATCCAACTGACTAAAACACAGTAATAAATGTGGGACGGGGCTTGCCCCCGATGGCGGTGTATCAGTCCACTTATTCAGTGACTGACCCACTGCTATCGGGGGCAAGCCCCCTCCCACACTGGACCTCACCGTTATAGTATTTATTCGATTTTTTCCTCACGCGCTAACAATGCTGGGCAGCGCTTGGCTCAAATGTAAAACTGTTGGCCAATACCACTACTCAACGCCGAAGAAACCCGATGATGCTCAGTATTCTGCATTGGATTAATAACCATCGGGTGGCGGCGCGTTACGCGGTCATACTGTTTGCCGCGCTGGCGGCGTGGGGCACCGGGCAAGCCTATCAGTGGAATATAGAATCAAAGGCCAAAGCAGAGCTGGATGAGAGGGCGATACACGAGGCGGCCGACCTCGAAGATGTGCTGCTCAATGGCAAGGCAATGGGCACGCTATCATTGGCCGGCAAAGCCGACGTGGACATCAAATGCTCAGCGATGGAACTGGACAACCCGAGTTCGCCCGTCGACGGGCAAGCACTTACGAATAAAGCGCTGCAAACCATTGCTTCCAGTGTCGGCGCATCGCAAGCATTTACCGTCAATGCAAACGGCAGGATCAGCGCGGCCTGGGACAGAAATGGCGTTTCGCCCGTGGGCACAGACGTCGGCTTTCGGCCCTATTTCGTGCAAGGCATGAAAGGCAAGGAATCGGCCTTCGCCGGTATCAGCATCACCACGCACCGAAGAGTGTTCTGGATCAGCGCCCCGGTCTATGCAGACTTTTCCGTTTCGAAATCGACCTTGGGCGTAGTGGCTGCGCGCTTCAATGCGGAAATAATGGACCGGTACCTGGACCGAATTCCGAATGCGATCGGCCTGCTAACCACACCGGCAGGTATCGTCTTCGCCTCCAGTGATGAGAAATGGATAGAGCGCTCGATCAAGAAACTCGATGAGCGGGCCCTGGAAACGGTCAGAACGACACACCAGTTCAACCTGCCCTTTTTTGGTCACCAGCCCTTCCCTATCACCGAACTGCATGCCAGGAAAAACACGGTACTGCTGGAGGGTACGCGCTACATCGTTGCCCGTGCGGCAGTGGATTGGAACGATCCCGCCGGCGACTGGCATATCTACTTCCTGGTCAATCTGGATAAAGAAAACCCTGCGTCAATGCTATGGGCAGTGATGCTGTGCGTCTTCGCGGTATTGACCTCGCTGTTGCTGCTCCTGCTCCGCCGGCTGAATGACTACCTGTACAACAAGCGGCGCAGCGTGGAACTGCAGTCGGCCAAAGAGCAAGCCGAAACCGCCACCCAGGCCAAGTCTGTATTCCTGGCGAACATGTCCCATGAAATCAGAACGCCGATGAATACCATCATCGGCATGTCGGGCCTTGTGCTGCAAACCGATCTCGACGAGAAACAGCGCAACTATATTCAAAAGGTCAATCAGTCCGGCGAGCACCTGTTGGAGGTCATCAACGAAATATTGGACTTCAGCAAAATAGAGGCCGGCAAGCTGGAGCTTGAAAACAGCTTGTTTCATGTGAAGGATGTTTTTGAACGCCTGGAGAACCTCACCGGCTTCAAGGCGCAGGCAAAAGAGGTGGCCTTGACCTTCCAGATCAACAGTAATGTGCCTGATGCGTTGTTTGGCGACCCGTTACGCATTGTGCAAGTACTGACCAACCTTACCGATAATGCGATCAAGTTTACGCATGCCGGTGCCGTCACCGTCGGCGTTGATTGCATCGAGTACAGCCAGGGTCTTGCGACGCTGCACTTTTGGGTAAACGACACCGGTATAGGCATCAACAAAAATAACTTTCACAAGCTGTTCGAAAGTTTCAGTCAGGCCGATGCATCAACCACGCGAAAATTTGGCGGTACGGGACTGGGGCTAGTGATATGCAAGAGCCTGGTCACCATGATGGACGGAAACATTTGGGTCGAAAGTGATTTGGGTCAAGGCTCGACGTTCCACATCAACCTGCCGCTACGGGTGGCTGGAGATTGCATATCCAGCTCGGCCAGCAGCGGCATGGAAGAACAGCCGCCCACAGGCGCCTTGAGTTTTGGCACTGAGCTGCGCGGTGCACGGATCCTCCTGGTCGAAGACAACAGACTCAACCAGGAACTGGCGGTTGAAATACTCTCAAGGGCGGGGATCAGCGTTACCGTTGCGCACAATGGCCAGGATGCCATTTCCACCCTGGAGAGAACCCATGACTTTCACTGCATCCTGATGGACTGCCAGATGCCCGTGATGGATGGCTATGCGGCGGCCAGAATCATTAGCCAGAACGCGAGTTTCAAACATATTCCCATCATCGCGATGACAGCGAACATGTTGAAAGGCGACAGGGAAAAATCGCTTGCCGCCGGCATGTGCGATCACCTCGGTAAACCGCTGAGGATCAATGATCTGTTCACGGTGCTGCTGAAGTGGATCACGTTCCGCGGCAACCCCACACCGCAATCAGCCATGAACACAAGGCTCGCCATCGCACATCAAGCGGTTCCCAGCATAGACCTGAAGGCGGGGGTGGAAATAGCCGGCACGCTGGAGCTCTATAAAAGACTGCTCGGGATATTCAGGGAGAACTTTGCCAGCGCCGATCAGCTTGTGGCGGCGCATGCAGCCAAGGATTATGAAAATCTCTTGCAGCAAGCCCATGAGTTAGTCGGCGTAGCCGCCAATATTGCCGCCGCCCCATTGAAGCAGCTAGCAGCCGGCTTGGAAACGGCCTGCGTGCGACGTGATTCGTCAGCGATCAGCCTGATACTTCCAGCACTGTACGGCGAGTTGGAAAGCGTTAATCTGGCCATCACCCAACTGTTGGACTCACAGTCGAGCAACCCGACGCCATGAGGTTATTCCGACCCCATGGATACCCGCGAAAAAGCCCAGGCCATACGGAAAAGAGCGCCGCGGTCAACCCTTCCAAGGCGCTGGTACAACTCAACAAGCCTTAGCAGTTCAGGGTTCACCTCTTTTGAGATCACTTTTTTACGCTCTCCCATCAGTACGTAATAACTATCGACACCCACACTTATCAGATTGGATAGATACCGAACGCTTGGATTAAACGCATGATTCTCATAGCACCATTGTGTGTTACGGGTAATGCCACCCGCCTTGGCCAGTTGCTCTTGGGTCAACTCCAGGCGTTGACGCTCCTCCCTCAACCGCTCGCTACTCCCTGGGATGTTCTTTTTACCCATTGGCTTTCACCCATGCCAATCCCGCGTGCATCAGCAGATTGCGCCCCGCACGGTTAAGGGCCTTGGTATTATCCATAAACTCAGAAACCTCGACTAACTCACAATCGGCCAGCGTAATACCGCGCTCGCCCGTCAGCACATAAAACACGTCGACGCCGAGTTCCGCAGCCTGGTTTAAATACACCGCATCCGCCCTGCCAAGTTCTTTCTCATACTTATATTGTGTATTTCTCGACACGCCTGTCTTTACTGCAAAAACAGACTGACTTATCCCCAGCCGCTCGCGTTCTTTTTTCAAGCGCTCACCAAGCAACATTGCAGCCTCCCATTCTAAACAATCAGTATTGACTGTAAGTTTGTAGGCAAATAGGCAGGAAATCGTTAGAGAAAAAACTAAAAATTATGTTGGCGAACATTAAGCCCCCACACAGACTGTAATCACGCGCGCCGCATGGCAATTAGCAGTTCGGCGCGAAAGGCCGCCAGCAGTTCATCAATACGGCTGTTCCATACCGTCGCTTCTTGTACTTCAGCCTGCACTTCATGGCACAGGTCAAGCAAACCAGATGCCCCGCTACAGGCGAGCCCACCTGACACCCCATGCAACCAATCCCTTAAAGGAGCCAGGCGTTTATCGACCCGTAGTTCCGCCAGCACATTCAAGTCTTCATCCATCTGCGCCTTGAATACCGGCAGGTGCCTTTGTTCCAGTTGGGGAAAATTTGACGTGAGGGAATGACGCGGGTGACCGCACGCCTGTTGCTCAACCACCCTGTCCAATAACCCCGCCAGTTGCGAAAGCGTAATGGGCTTGAGTAGATAATCGGTAAATTCCCAGGCCCCACGCTCTCGAAAGTCACCATCGCGCAGGCTGGCACTGATCGCGTAAACGGGAATCTGTCGATCGATGGCCTTGATGAGCGACAGCACGTCGTAGCCACTCACCCCAGGCATATTAATGTCGGTTATCACAAGGTCCGGCGTCACGCCTTCGAGTAACGCCGCAACCCGCGCGCCACCTCGCGCCGGCACCACCAGAGCACCCAATTGGGTCAGCTGCTCCTGCAGCAATAACAGGCTCAGGGCGTTGTCTTCGACAATCAACACCGTGATGTTTTTCGGGCTATCGGTGGCCACCCTTACACCAGCCCTTCTGCCGTCGCATAGCGGATAAGGTCAGCATTGCTTTGCATATTCAACTTTTTCATGGCGGACTGTTTTTGTGTGGCGACCGTAGTGATCGCCCGGTTCAATCGCTTGGCAATATCGGTAAGCGAAAGGCCTGACGCAAACAAACGGACCACCTCCAATTCCTTCTTACTCAACACGCCCGCCATCTTGGCCTGCGGCAATTCGCGAGTGCCCAGGCGTTCAGCAATAGAAGGGCTGAGCAAGGGAGGTTTATGCCCGCTTGCCAGGCGCCTGCAAATACTCAACAGCGATGCTGCCGCTTCATCTTTGCCGACAATGGCCTGAACGCCCATGTCGACAATCTTGCTCAACACCCCGCCATTGGACACCATGCTGAACACCACAATCGGGATATCCGGGTATTGGCGCCGAATAAATGCCAGCAACGGAAACCCATCATCGCGCGCACTGCCCGCCCCCGGCTTGGACATAACGAAATCCGTCACGACCATATCAACCTCGCCGGTGGCCAGCAGCTGCAGCAGTTCCTCGCCACAACTGGCAGCCCCTACGACAGTAAACTCCCGGGCCTCAGACAGTGATTTTTCCATAGCCAGCAGCACTAAGGGATGGTCGTCGGCGATGACAACACGTAACGGCGCCCGGTTATAAGACATGGATAATTTCACTCATCAGAACATCTAATTGCCAAGGAAACAGGCCACTCATTCGGCCCTCTGTCTTGCGCAGCACTCTGCTTTTGAATGCCTTTAATTATTCGACTCCAGTATAGATAGGTTCTGGCTTGCCATAAAAATTTCCTTGTACGGCCCCACCTGCAAACTTCCCCAACCATACGTCTTGAAGCTGGCTTTCAACTTGCTCGACCACCAGGTCGATTTCCAGAAGCGTGCAAAGAAACCAAGTAGCTTCGATGATACAGCGCTGTTTTCGCCCATAGACTCCTGCCTGAGAGACTGGACAAGCGGGGCTAATCTTTAGCCCGTCGACCTCCAGAAACAGCAATTTCTCCATCGCCATATGTCCGCAAAAAAAATCGTCGAGCACCACGCGGACCCCTCGGCCACGAAGTGCACGTACCACGCCTGGAAGCCCGCCTTGAACGTCCCATGGCATACTTTCGGTTATCTCAAGTTGTAATTTGTCTGCCGGAATGCCGTGCAAACGCAGCTGTGCCAGCACCCCGTTTACAAAATTATCAGGGTCTGCGGCCACCTGACCGGGAGAAAGATTGATCGACATAAACAGGTCATGCATGCCTCGACGGCGAAATGCTGCCAATTGTGCACACGCACTTTTCAACACGTAAGTCCCCAACGCACCGATGCGCCCGGTTCGCTCTGCGAGGGTAATGAACACATCTGGACGGTGCAGGTCCTTTCCACCCCGACGCCAACGCAACAGCGCCTCAAACCCCAGCACCTGTCGCGTAACGGGTGCACAGATAGGCTGATAGAACACAACGAATTCGCCGTGTTTGAGTCCATCATCAATGTCTTGTTCAGTGGGGCCGCCAAGCCTGTTTACAGCCAGCAAAACTTTAGCACTCTCGTTTAAATCACTCATGGCCACGCATCCAATTTCTTACATTTGTATGCCTAACGTATCGCGAATCATGCACGGCCAGAATAGTACTAATTCTAATTAACAAACTTTCACAGCAAAGTTCCAGCAATGACTTTTTTTAGAATTAGTACTATGTCACCCCGCCACAAGTAACGATTGAATAGTCGAGCAACTACTCACCACTAAATAACAGTGTGAGTCCCATTTAATACTTGATTAATACTTGGATTGGTCGACACTATGAACTCGCACAAACACTTAAACCCAACGCATGCTTTCACTTTTGCACGGCATGCACTTAATCGCTTAATTGGCGACAAGCATTCGATCAAACCCCATCAATCATCGACATTTTCAAACCATCAAAAGCCTGTCATTCAATTCAAGTACAGCACGCAGGCATGCACTCTTTCTGTTGTAGGCTTTCTTTTCCTGATCTTTAACGTTTCCAGCGTACAGGCCGAGTCCGTCGTTGAGTACGGGCATTCCGTCCATGCTGAAAATAACTCGACATCCGTCGGAAATAATTCCAGCGCGTATAACAAATCGGTCGTTTTGGGGAGTAACAACATTGCTTATAACGAGTCGATCGCTCAAGGCATTAACAACATCGCTGACCACCAGTCCAGCGCTCATGGCAATAGCGCCAGTGCTGACAGACAGTCCATCGCCCAAGGCAATGACGTCTACGCTGACAACCAGTCCAGCGCCCACGGCAATAAAGCCAATGCTTACAACCAGTCCAGCGCCCACGGCAATGATGTCTACACTGACAACCAGTCCAGCGCCCACGGCAATAAAGCCAATGCTTACAACCAGTCCAGCGCCCACGGTAATACGGCCGACGCTATCAACCAGTCCAGCGCCCACGGCAATGACGTCTACGCTGACAACCAGTCCAGCGCCCACGGCAATTACGCCGACGCTGACAACCAGTCCAGCGCCCACGGCAACCTCACCGCCGCCGACAACCAATCCAGCGCCCACGGCAATCTCGCCGCCGCTGACCACCAGTCAAGCGCTCATGGCAATGTAGTCGGCGCTGACAACCAGTCGATTGCTCAAGGAAATGTAGTCGGCGCTGACAACCAGTCGATTGCTCAAGGAAATGTAGTCGGCGCTGACAAGCAGTCGATTGCTCAAGGAAATATAGTCTCCGCTGACAACCAGTCGATTGCTCAAGGAAATGAAGTCGCCGCTGACAACCAGTCGGTAGCGCTGGGCAATCAAGTAAAAGCAGACAAACGCTCGGTAGCAGTGGGTGAAAAGGCCACCGCCACCGGCGAAAGCAGTCTCGCGCTGGGCAAAAATGCCAAGGCTACTGCCAATAACTCCACCGCGCTGGGCAGTGATTCCGTGGCCGACCGTGCAGACACAGTGTCCATCGGCAGCACAAACCGTGAGCGTCAACTCACCAACGTGGCTGCCGGCACCCAGGCCACCGATGGTGTGAACGTCGCGCAGTTGAACAAGACCGTGGGCCAGGCCAGGGATTACACCGACACGCGCTTCAACCAGCTGAAAAAGGACCTGCACAAACAGGACGATACCCTCAGTGCAGGCATTGCCGGCGCCATGGCGATGGCCAGCCTGCCACAACCGTACGTCGCCGGGGCCAGCTTGACCGGTGTGGGCGTGAGTAACTATCGGGGTCAATCCGCCATCGCGGCAGGTGTCTCGCACGTGTCGGACAATGGTCACTGGGTGAGCAAACTGCAGGCGTCCACCAGCACTCAGGGCGACACAGGGGTGAGTGTAGGGGTTGGCTATCAGTGGTAAGCACCTCTGCCAGCCTGTTGGAAGGCTGAACGGTAAAAACCTGCGAGCTACTTGGCTCGCAGGTTTTTTTGTTTAGCCCAGCTCTCGCGCCAGAAACGGCGCGGTGCGGCTGGTTTTGCTCTTGGCGACTTTTTGTGGCGGCCCACTGGCCACCACCTTCCCGCCCAAATCCCCTGCCCCCGGCCCGATATCGATCACCCAGTCACTCTGGGCCACCACGCGCATTTCATGTTCCACCACGACCACCGTGTGCCCGGCGTCCACCAAGTGGTTGAGTTGGCTGAGCAAGCGGTCGACATCCCGTGGGTGCAAGCCTGTGGTCGGCTCATCCAGCACATACAAGGTGGCGCCGCGGGCATTGCGTTGCAGCTCGGTGGCCAGCTTGATGCGCTGCGCCTCGCCGCCGGAAAGCTCGGTCGCCGGTTGGCCCAGACGCAGATACCCCAGGCCGATATCGCGCAGCGTCTGCAACGAGCGCAGCACGCCAGGTTGTTCGGCAAACACCTCCACCGCCTGTTCCACCGTGAGCCCCAACACTTCGGCGATGTTCAGGCCTTGCCATTTGATCGCCAGGGTCTCGGGGTTATAGCGCGCGCCGTGGCAGGTCGGGCATGGCGCGTACACGCTGGGCATGAACAGCAATTCAACGCTGACAAAGCCCTCGCCTTCGCAATTCGGGCAGCGGCCCTTGGCGACATTGAAGGAAAATTGCCCCGCGTCGTAATCGCGCTTTTTCGCCGCAGCCGTGGCTGCGAACAGTTTGCGCACGTTGTCGAATAACCCGGTGTAGGTCGCCAGGTTCGAGCGCGGGGTGCGGCCAATGGGCTTCTGGTCCACCTGCACCAGGCGGCGGATGTGCTCAAGGCCTGCGCTGATGTGCCCGCCGCTGGTTTGCGGCGCATCATCTTCCAAACTCGGCTCTTCGTCATTTTCCACGCGGCTGCCGAGGCCGCTGCCCACCAGTTCCAGCAGCGCCTGGCTGACCAGGCTGGACTTGCCCGAGCCGGAAATCCCGGTGACGGCTGTAAAGCAGCCCAGAGGGAATTCCACATTCAAATTCTTGAGGTTGTTGCGCGTTACACCTTGCAGGCTCAGCCAGCCGCTGGGTTCGCGGCGCGCCGGGTTCAAAGCGCGCCGTTCGGCAAACAGATATGCCCGGGTTTGCGACGCCTCAACGCCCGCCAAACCGGCCGGCGGCCCGCTGTACAGCACTTGCCCGCCATGCTCGCCGGCGGCCGGGCCGACGTCGATCAGCCAGTCGGCGCGGCGCATGGTTTCCAGGTCATGCTCCACCACAAACAAGGAGTTGCCTGCCGCCTTCAAACGCTCCAGCGCAGTGAACAGCGCTTCGCCATCCGCCGGGTGCAGCCCCGCCGAGGGCTCATCCAGCACGTAGATCACGCCGAACAGCTGCGAGCCCAATTGCGTGGCCAGGCGCAGGCGTTGCAGCTCGCCGGACGACAGGGTCGGCGTGCTGCGCTCCAGGGACAGATAACCCAGGCCCAGCTCGGTCAAGGTGCTCACGCGCTCGAGCAAATCCTCGGCGATACGCTGGGCGGCCAGGCGCTTTTCCACCGACAGTTTCATCTTGTCCTGACCCGCCGCCACCGGCCGCAGCACCTCGGCCAGCCGGGTCAGCGACAGTTGCGCCAACTCACCAATGTCCAGCCCGGCAAACTTCACCGACAACGCGGCCTTGTTCAACCGTTTGCCCTCGCACAACGGGCAGGCGCTGCCCTGCATGAACTGCGACACGCGCTTTTTCATCAGCGCGCTTTGGGTGTGGGTGAAGGTGTGCAGGATATAGCGCCGCGCGCCGCTGAACGTGCCCTGGTAACTCGGCTCCAGCTTGCGCTTTACCGCGTCGCGGGTCTGTTCGGGGGTGAAGCCGGCGTACACAGGGGCGGTGGGGGTTTCTTCGGTGAAGAGAATCCAGTCGCGCTGCTTTTTCGGCAGGTCGCGCCAGGGGATGTCGACGTCATAGCCAAGGGTTACCAGGATGTCGCGCAGGTTCTGCCCCTGCCACGCCAACGGCCAGGCCGCCACGGCGCGTTGGCGAATCGTCAGCGACGGATCCGGCACCATCAGCGCCTCAGTCACCTCATACACGCGGCCCAGGCCGTGGCATTGCGGGCAGGCGCCCTGGGGCAGGTTCGGCGAAAAGTCCTCGGCGTACAGCATCGCCTGCCCCGGCGGGTAGCTGCCGGCGCGCGAATACAGCATACGGATCAGACTCGACAAGGTGGTCACGCTGCCCACCGACGAACGCGCGCTCGGCGTGCCGCGCTGCTGTTGCAGGGCCACGGCCGGTGGCAGGCCTTCGATGGAGTCCACATCCGGCACGCCCACCTGGTCGATCAGCCGCCGTGCATAGGGCGCCACCGACTCGAAATAGCGGCGCTGGGCCTCGGCATACACGGTGGAAAACGCCAGGGATGACTTGCCCGAGCCGGACACGCCGGTAAACACCACCAGGGCATCCCGAGGAATGTCCACATCGACGTTACGCAGGTTGTGTTCGCGGGCGCCACGTACGCGCACAAAACCTGGGCGCTGGGCAGTGATCGGGGGGATGTCGCGCTGTGAAGTCATGGGCAACCTTGATGGGCCGAGAGCACGCTGCGCACCCGTTGCGCCAGGGCTTCGGGGCTGTAGGGCTTGCTCAGCAGGTGAATATCGGGGCTTAGCAGATGGTTGGTCGACAGGATGTCGCGGGTGTGGCCAGAGGTGAACAGCACCGCCACGGGGGGAGATTGCGCGCGGGCCCACTCGGCCAGGTCGGTGCTTTTGGTGCGCCCGGGCATCACCACATCGGTGAAAATCAGCTCCGGTTGCAGGCCGGCTTGCAGCTTGGACATGGCCTGGTCGCCGTCCTCGGCGGTGACCACCGTGTAGCCCGATTCTTCGAGCACTTCCACCACGGTCAGGCGCACGCCTTCATTGTCTTCAACCACCAGGATGGTTTCCTGGCCGCCCACCGGCGCCACAGGCTCGGCCGGCTCTTCCAGGCTTTCTTCGCCAAGGCTGCGCGGGAAGTACAACTGCACCACCGTGCCCTGGCCGACTTCGCTGCTGACCTCCACATGCCCGCCGCTTTGGCGCACAAAGCCGAACACCATGCTCAGGCCCAGGCCGGTGCCATGGCCGTCACGCTTGGTGGTGAAAAACGGTTCGAACACCTTCGCGCGGATCGCCGGCGGCATGCCCACGCCGGTGTCGGTCACCGCCAGGCGCACGTACTCGCCGGGGCTGACGCTTTTGCCCACGCAATCGTCGGGGTTGAGGATGATGTTTTCGCCGCTGATGCGAATCACGCCCTCGCCTTTCATGGCGTCGCGGGCATTGATCGCCAGGTTGAGCAGCGCGTTTTCCAACTGGTTGCGGTCAACGTTGATGCACCAGGACTCAACGGGCAATTGCACATCGATATGAATGGTTTCGCCCAGCGCACGTTGCAGCAGTTCGCCGAGGCCGGCGTAGATGCGCTGCGGGTTATACACCGCCGGCGACAACGGCTGGCGCCGTGCAAACGCCAGCAGTTGCGCCGACAGCTTGGCGCCACGCTCCACGGCCGCAATGGCGGCACTGACGCGGCGCTGCACCTGGGCGTTATCCGGCTCGTGGCGGGCGAGCAAATGCAGATTGCCGGAGATCACTTGCAGCAGGTTATTGAAGTCATGGGCCACGCCGCCGGTGAGGCCGCCGATGGCTTCCAGCTTCTGCGACTGGCGCAGTTGCTCTTCCGCGGCAGAGCGCGCCTGTACTTCGGCGGCCACGCGTTGTTCAAGGTTGTGGGTGAGTTCCTGACGCACGCGCTCGGAATGCACGTGCTCGGTGGTCTCCACTACGATCGCCAGCACCCCGGCCGGTTGCTGGTTATCGCCGGCGACGGGGCTGTAATACAGGTCCAGCCACACGGTTTCAGGCTTGCCGTTGCGCAGCAGCACCAGGTCCTTGTTGTTGAACGACAAGGTGCCGCCGGCCAGGCAGGTGTCCATCACGTGGCGGTTGAAATCAGCCACTTCCGGCCAGCCCAGGGCGACTTGCGTACCCAGCAAATACGGGTGCCGACCGCCGGCAAACACCGAATAGCTGTCGTTGTAGATCATGTAGCCCATCGGCCCCCACAACATCACCATGGGCACCGGCGAGGCCAGCATCAGTTGCACGGTACAGGCCAGGCTGGTGGACCATTGATCGAGTGGGCCGAGGTCGGTAGTCGACCAGTCGAACGCGCGAATCCGCTGGGCCATTTCGCCGGCCCAACCTTCACAGCCATGGGGGTTGGATAAAAATTGCATCGTTTGACTCTGCGCAAAAGAGAAGACAGCCGCAAAATTTGGAGCGCGCCGAAGGCGAATCGTTTCATCTTGTATAACTTAGGGGCAGTCGTCGTACAAGTCACTGACGTCAGTGAAAATCCCGGCTGCGCACGTTGATCCCTTCCAGCAGCGGCGTCAGGTCGGTGAGGCGCCCGGCGATCAGGTGTCGCACCTCGCCCACCGCCTCCCAGCGCCCATCCACCTTGAGCAGCCGCGAGCCCACCAGCGCCTGGCGTTGGCGCTCGGCCAGGTCGCGCCAGACCACCACATTGAGGTTGCCGAATTCATCCTCCAGCGTAACAAAGGTCACCCCGCTGGCCGTGCCCGGGCGCTGCCGACCGGTGACCAGCCCGGCCACGCTGACATTGCGCCCATGCTCCACCGCCATCAGCTCCACGGAGCTGCGGCAACGTCGCTTGCGCAACTCGGCCCGCAACAACGCCAGCGGATGCGGGCCAAGGGTGGTGCCAAGCATGGCGTAATCGGCCTGCAAGTCCTCACCCACCGTGGGCGACGGCAGTTCCACCACGGCTTCGTCGGGGCTGGGCAGGCCCGCGAACAAGCCCAACTGCTTATGCACCCCCGCCACTTCCCAGCGTGCCGAATGCCGGTTGCCGGCCAACGCGCGCAAGGCCCCGGCATCCGCCAGCAATGCCTGGGCGCGGGCATCCAGCCCGGCGCGCGCGTCGAGGTCGGCAATGTCGCTGAACGTGCAGCGTTGACGCGCCGCTTCGAGGCGCCGCCCATCCTCTTCGCGAAACCCGGTGATCATGCGCAAGCCCAGGCGAATCGCCGGTTGCGCACCGTCGATGGGCTCCAGGCTGCAATCCCAGTCACTGGCCAGCACGTCCACCGGGCGAATCTGCAAGCGATGGCGCCGCGCGTCCTGCAGGATCTGGTCCGGGCTGTAGAACCCCATAGGCCAGCTGTTGATCAGCGCACAGGCGAAGGCCGCCGGTTCATGGCACTTGAGCCAGCAACTGGCGTAGGTCAGCAGGGCAAAACTGGCCGCGTGAGACTCGGGAAAACCATAGCTGCCAAAGCCCTTGATCTGCTCGAAGATCTGCGCAGCAAACGCTTCGGTGTAGCCATTTTTCAGCATGCCGGCGCGCAGGCGGGCCTGGTGCGGTTCCAGGCCACCGTGGCGCTTCCAGGCGGCCATGGAGCGGCGCAACTGATCGGCCTCGCCGGGGCCATAGTCGGCGGCGACCATGGCAATCTGCATCACCTGCTCCTGAAACAATGGAATGCCCAGGGTGCGTTTAAGCACCGTTTCCAGCTCTGGCGACGGATAAGTGGTCTCCTCCTCCTTGTTCCGCCGCCGCAGATACGGATGCACCATGCCGCCCTGGATCGGCCCCGGCCGCACAATCGCCACTTCGATCACCAAGTCATAAAACGTCTGCGGCTTGAGCCGGGGCAGCATCGACATCTGCGCCCGCGACTCGATCTGGAACACGCCGATGGTGTCGGCCTTGCTGATCATCGCGTAGGTGGCCGGGTCTTCCTTGGGGATCGTCGCCAGGGCCAGGTCCTGGTTGCGATGGCGGCGCAGCAAGTCGAAACAGCGGCGGATCGCACTGAGCATGCCCAGGGCGAGGATATCCACCTTGAGCAGGCCTACGGCGTCGAGGTCGTCCTTGTCCCACTGGATGATGGTGCGCTCGGCCATGGCGGCGTTTTCCACCGGCACCAGAGTGTCCAGCGGGTATTCGGAAATCACGAAGCCGCCAGGGTGCTGGGACAGGTGCCGCGGGAAGCCGATCAGTTGCTGGGTCAGGGTAAGCACGCGGCGCAGGATCGGGCTGTCGGGGTCGAAGCCGCCTTCACGCAGGCGCTCCAGGGGCGGCGCGTCATCGCTCCAGCGCCCGCAGCAGTCGGCCAGGGCGTTGATCTGGTCTGGCGGCAAGCCGAGGGCCTTGGCCACATCGCGCACCGCACCGGCCGCGTGGTAACTGCTGACCACCGCCGTCAGCGCCGCGCGGGTGCGGCCGTAGCGCTCGAACACGTATTGCAGCACTTCTTCGCGGCGTTCGTGTTCGAAATCCACGTCGATGTCCGGCGGCTCGTTGCGCTCGCGGGAGAGAAAGCGCTCGAACAGCATGTCGCTCAGGCTGGGGTCGATCTCGGTGATGCCCAAGGCAAAACACACTGCCGAGTTGGCCGCCGAGCCCCGGCCCTGACACAGGATCGAACGGCTGCGGGCGAAGCGCACGATGTCATGCACCGTGAGGAAATAACTTTCGTAGCCCAGCTCGCTGATCAACGCCAACTCCTTGCTGATCTGCTGCAAGGTCTTGGCATCCACCCCTTGCGGCCAGCGATGGGCGATACCTTCTTCGGTCACGTGGCGCAGCCAGGATTGCGCGTCATGGCCGGTGGGCACCAGCTCGCGGGGGTAGTGGTAGCGCAACTGGCTGAGGTCGAAGGTGCAGCGTTGCGCGATGGCCAGGGTTTCGTCGCGCAGCGCGGGCGGGTACAGCGCGGCCAGGGCATCGAGGCTGCGCAGATGCCGCTCGCCATTGGGGTGCAGGCGCGTACCGGCTTCGGCCACCGGCACGTGATGGCGGATGGCGGTCATGGTGTCTTGCAGCGCCCGGCGACCGCGCGCATGCATGTGCACATCGCCGCAGGCCACCGCCGGAATGTTCAAACTGGCGGCCAGTTGCAGGCGTTGCTGCAGATGGCGCGCATCATCCTGGCCGCAGTGCAGGTGCACCGCCAGCCACAGGCGTTCGGCGAAGGTTTCGCGCAGCCATTGGATCTCGGCCTGGGTGTCGCGATCCTCCGCCACCCATAGCGCCAGCAGGCCGGGCATGGGTTGGTCGAAGTCTGCCTGCAACAGGCGATAGCTGCCCTTTTCGGCGCGCCGCCGGGCCAGGGTAATCAAGCGGCACAGGTGTTGATAGCCGCTGAGGTCTTCCACCAGCAGCACCAGTTTCGGGCCGTTTTCGAGGCGCATCTCGCTGCCGATAATCAGCGGCAACTCCACCGCCTTCGCCGCCTGCCAGGCGCGCACGATGCCTGCCAGGGTGCATTCATCGGTTATAGCCAGCGCGCTGTAGCCCTGGCGCTTGGCCCGTTCGAACAACTCCAGCGCGCTGGAGGCGCCGCGCTGGAAACTGAAATTGGACAGGCAATGCAACTCGGCATAACTCATGCGAACCAGCCTTGCAGCCACAGCCCGTCGCTTTGGCCCACGCTGCGATAGGCCCAGCCTTGCTGGCCGGCGCGGGTCTGGATCAGGTAGTAATCGCGGCGGACATCGGCGCCGTCCCACCAGCCGGATTCGATCCGCTCCGGGCCCATCAATATCTGCACGCCCTGCTCGGCCAGCAAGGTCGGTTCATGCAGCAACCAGCCGGGGCGCTGCACCTTGTTCAAGGTTGGGCAGGCGCGGCTGTCGGCCGCGGCTTGCCAGGCGCATTCGGGGCGGTGGTCGGCGTGAAAGCGCAGGCCTTGCACGGCCTCGTCGCCCAGCCTTGCACGCAGGCGTTCGCGCAGTTGCTCCCAGGGCAAGGTCTGTTGCGGGCGGTCGTCGAACAGGTCCTGGCGTTGCGGCACGAACACCGGCAGGTCCTGGGCCACCAGGCGAAAGCCGCGCACGGGTGAGCTGACTTGCACCTGTTCCAGGCGCCCTCGGGCCAGTTCGAACAGCATCGCCGGTTCACGCTCGGCACTCAGCAGGCCAACCTTGATCACGCTGTCCGGCGCCTGGGCATGTTCCAGGTGCAGGTCGAAACACTGCACGCCACTGTCGCGCCCGCAGAGGAACGCGGACAGATCGCCGGTCAAGCGGCGTAAGGGAAACAACAAGGCCTGGTGGGATTGCACATCGAAATTCAACTCGATGCGCACGTCGAACTGGTCCGGCGGCTGGTAGAACGCCAGTGCCAAGGGCCGCTGCCCGGCCAGGGCATCCAGGTGTTTGAGCAGCGTGGCGTCAAAGCGCCGCGCCAGGGTATGCCGGGGCAACGCCTGCACTTGGGCCAGGGTGCGCAAGCCCATGCGCGCCAAGGCCGTGGCGGCCTGCGGTTCAAGGCCGGCGCGGTCGATGGGCAGCGGCGCCAGGGCCGGCATCAAGGCCTCATCGTCGACGGCCAGGCCATCGTAGATATTCGCCAGCACCCGTGCGGCCGCCGGGTTGGGCGCGGCGACGATGCGGTGGCGAAAACCCAGCTCGGTCAGCTCCTTGCGCAAGCGCGCCTCGAACTGCGGCCAGGGCCCGAACAGGCCCAGGCTCGACTCGATCTCGAACAGCAACGCACGCGGGTAATACACGCTGACCTGGGAGCTGAAACGGTAGGCCCAGGCGGCTAGAAACTGCTGCCAGCGCTCGATATCCACGGGGTCGTATTCGGCGCAGGTAAAGGTCTTGGCCAGGGCCTGCGCCGCCGTCAGGGACTGCCCGGGGCGCAGGCCCAAGGCACGCGCAGCCTCATTGACGGTTTGCAGCACGCGCCGCTGCGGCGTGCCGGCCAGCAGTGCCAGCGGCTGATCCGGTTCAGGGTGCAGACGCTGCACCCCGTTCAGCGCCAATTGCGGGAACACAATACACACCCAGCGCATGGCAACCTCAGTGCCCCGCCAGTGCAATCGGCGCCGGGTGGGCCAAACCGCCCCGGCACTTGAGCACGCGCACTTGCGCAGGTTTTGTCTCGACCGCCAGGCGCAAGGCGGCGGGCGATGCGTTGATCGCTTCGCCCAAGGCACGCCAGGCAAACGCCAGGGTCTGGCCGGTTTCGGCGGCCACCTGCAAGCGCCGCAGTGCGCGGTCATCGGCCTTGCGCGGCCAGCACAGCACCGCGCCGCAACTGCCCGAACGCAGGCATTGCTCCACCGCCCACAGTGCATCGCGCTCCTCGGCCTGCACCACCGACAGCTGGCGCAAGTCCACCCCGGCGTTCTGCCAGGCATGGGGATACGGCGTGTAGGGCGGCGCCACCAGCACAATGCGCTCACCGGCCTTTGACAAGCGCGCCAGGGTCGGCAGCACCAGTTGCAACTCGCCCACGCCCTCCCTGGCCATCAGGATTTCGCTCAAGGCCGCTTCCGGCCAGCCGCCCGTGGGCAGCACCGCGTCCAGCGCCGCCAGCCCGGTGGGGTGCACACTGGCCGGCGGCGCGGCAGGCCGGCCCTTCCAGACGCGGCCGCCGTTGAACAGCGTATCCAGCGCAACCACGGCGCCCATCACCCTTGCCTCACCAGGCCGCAGAACACGCCTTCGATGGCCAGGTCCTGGTCAGGGCCCACCACGATGGGTTGGTACGCGGGGTTGCGTGGCAACAGGCGCACATGGTCGCCGTGGCGTTCGAAACGCTTGATGGTGACTTCGCCGTCCAGGCGCGCCACCACGATCTGCCCGTTCAAGGCCTCGGCGCTGCGGCGTACGCCGACCAGGTCACCGTCGAGGATGCCGTCCTCGATCATCGAATCGCCCTGGACCCGCAGCAGGTAGTCCGGGGTTTTCGCGAAAGTGGCGGGGTCGAGTTGCAGGCGGTTGTGCACTTCGGCATCGGCGCCGATGGGCAGGCCGGCGGCGACTCGGCCAAGCACGGGGATATCCAGCCATTCGGGGCGTGGAGGTTGGTTGAGCAGGCGGATGCCGCGCGCCTGGTTGGGGTTGACCTCGATAAAGCCGGCTTCGGTCAGGGCCACCACGTGTTTACGCGCAACGCTACGCGAGGCGAAACCAAACGCCTCGGCGATCTCGGCGAGGCTGGGGGGCTGGCCTTGTTGCGCGATACGGTCGCGGATGAAGGTCAGGATGGCGGTGCGGCGGGGGGTCAGGGTCGTCATGGAGTACATTTGTACTCTTGTGAGATATTTCTGACAATAGCCGGCAGTCGGGGGGGGGGTGGCTGGACCTGGAGCCGACCGGCACTTCATAAGTGAACCGAGTCAAAAATGTGGGAGGGGCTTGCCCCCGATGAGGATGTGTCAGTTGATAAATGTGTAACTGACTCACTGCCATCGGGGGCAAGCCCCCTCCCACATGTTTGATCGCCTCACCACCCCTCTTTCAACATCCGCAACTCCAGATGCTGCAACAGCATGATGGTCTTCCCATCCACAATCTCCCCGTCCTGCACCATCGCCAAGGCCTGCTCAAACCCCAGCTCCAGCACCTCGATATCCTCGCCCTCCTCCTCCAGCCCACCACCAACGCCCACGCGATCCCCCGGCTGATACTCACCGATAAAAAAGTGAATCCGCTCAGTCACCGAGCCCGGGCTCATGAACGCCGCGTAGATCTTCTCCACATGCCCCACGCGATACCCCGTCTCTTCCTCGGCTTCCAGGCGAATGCGCTCCTCGGGGCTGGCGTTATCCAGCAACCCCGCCGCCGCTTCGATCAGGTAACCGGGGTAATCGTTGACGAACGTGGGCATGCGGAACTGGCGAATCAGCAACACCGTGCGTTGCTCGCGGTTGTACAGCAGGAGGGTCGCGCCGTTGCCGCGGTCGTATACCTCGCGGGTCTGGGCTTGCCAGCTGCCGTCGCGGCGGCGCAGGTCGAAGCTGTATTTTTTCAGCAGGTACCAGTTATCCGAGAGGGTCTCCTCGGCG
Source organism: Pseudomonas sp. AC463 (assembly GCF_979253585.1). NCBI lineage: Bacteria > Pseudomonadati > Pseudomonadota > Gammaproteobacteria > Pseudomonadales > Pseudomonadaceae > Pseudomonas > Pseudomonas sp. AC463. The sequence continues at coordinate 58,516 of NZ_CEEDDZ010000003.1, forward strand.
GTGATGCGAATGGGGCTGTTGTCCATGGTCAGTACTGTGCTCTTGGAAATAATCGGGTTCATGCTTGTTTGATGCGATGCCACTCAGCCGCAACCTCTTGCGCACTGCCCGCCTTGATCCGTGCCAGATCGCGCGGGTAATCCACACCAGGGTTTTCCGTGAAACGCGTGGCGGTGAATTGACCGTTGCTGGCCCGCAGGATATAGCCCGTGTCCTCGCACTGCGTTGACGCAAGAAACAACACCCCCGGCGCCACCCACTCTGGCTTGAGTTCATCCGGTTCACCGACCACGCCCCACATGCGGGTTTTGGCTACCGGCGAAATGGCGTTGACTCGAATCCCGGCCTGCGCACCTTCATGGCTCAGTGCATTCATGATCCCCAGTTGCGCCATCTTGCCGGCGCTGTAGGCCACCAGCCCGGCCTGCTCATATTGCGCGTACATGGCCCGGTCGGAGGTAGTGAGGATGATGCGCGGCGCAGATGAGCGCAGCAGGTGCGGCCAGGCGTGTTTGCACAACCACAGCGGCGCGTACAGGTTGATGTCCATGGCGCGTTGCAGGAACGCGACGTCAAGGTCTGCAATGTTCTGGTAACCCACCCAACCGGCGTTATGGATCAGGATATCGAGCTGCCCGAATGCCTCGATGGCATACGCAATCAGTTGCCGGCAGCCTTCATTCGTGGACAGGTCACCGCCATGCCCGATCACTGCCAGCCCTTCGGCCTGCAAGGTCTTGGCCGCCGTTTCTACCACCGAGGCGTCGTTGCCGGCACCGGTGTTATCGGCACCGATATCGCTGATCACCACCCGCGCACCCGCCAGGGCCAGCGCCCGCGCATAGCTGAGCCCCAACCCGCGCGCGCCACCGGTGACAATGGCGGTTTTACCTGTGAAATCCATGTGCTTATTCTCCCGTGTGACTGCCCACCCTAACAACCCGGGCGCGTGGTGTTCAATGCTGTAACACTTTGCAAGCAATCGCCGTGGGCGGCCGTCGAATTAATTCCTGCCTGTGTGGGGCATCTGGTAAAACCCGTGCTTCACCTTTGCCCTGGAACCTTCATGTCTTCTCGTTTTCTGTCTCGCCTGAGCCTGCGCTGGTTTCCCTTGCTGTGCATGGCGCTGTTGATCGTCGGCCTGCCGGTGGGTTGCGCCGCGCTGCAACACAAGGAGCGCGAGCTGGTGTTTCGCATCGAGCCCGGCACCGCCAGCTGGTACAGCGGCTTGCCCAAGGCGGTGCAGGAATTCGAACTCAAGCCCAGCAGTTTCAAATCGGGGCAGAACATTCATGGCTGGTGGTACCCGGCGGCAAACAAGGATGCCCCGGCGATCCTCTACCTGCATGGCGTGCGCTGGAATCTCACCGGGCAGCTGTTTCGCATCGAGCAATTGCACGCACTCGGCTACTCGGTGCTGGCCATCGACTATCGCGGCTTTGGCCAAAGCCAGGGCGAGCTGCCGTCGGAAACCACGGTATACGAAGACGCGCGCATTGCCTGGGAACGCTTCCAGGTGTTGCAACCCGACCCGAGCAAGCGCCTGATCTACGGGCACTCCCTGGGCGGCGCGGTGGCTATCGACCTGGCTGTGGAGCTGGGCAAGCAAACCCCGCTGCCGGTGCGCGGGCTGGTGATCGAGTCGACCTTTACGTCCCTGGCAGATGTCGCCACGGCGGTGGCCAACACCTCGTTGCCGGTGCGCTGGTTGCTGTCGCAGAAGTTCGACTCCATCGACAAGATTGCCGACGTGCATATGCCACTGCTGGTGGTGCATGGCCTCGCCGATCAGTACGTGCCACCGCGTTTCAGCCAGCAGTTGTTTGAAGCCGCGCGCGAACCCAAGCGCTTGCTGCTGGTACCCGGCGCCACGCATAACAACAGCATGAGCCTGGCCGGTCGCAACTATCGCCAGGCACTCGACAACCTGATGCAGGCGACGATGCCCGCGCAGGTGGTAACGCACTCCACAGGTCGTAACGGCGACTCGTAAAAGTGCTTTTCGGCACTGGGTTCGCGCTTGGCTGTCAAGCGCAAACCCTGCCCATGCTGGCCCGCGCCGCAGATTGATCAAATATTAACCTTGGGTTAAATCGCCATACCCGCCGGGGTCTTGCAAAGTTATCCACAGAGATACCCACGGTTTTCGTGGACAACTCTTTTTATTTTTTTACGATTTTTTTGCTCAAGAAACGCTTTCAGGAAATGTCCCAGGCAACAAAATCTCATGATTCACATCGCGTATATCGTTATAGCCACAGAGCGCCATCGACACGTCCAGCTCACGGGCAATGATCTCGAGTGCCTTGGTCACGCCCGCCTCACCCATCGCCCCCAAACCATACAAATGCGGCCGACCGATCATGGTGCCCTTGGCACCCAGCGCCATGGCCTTGAGCACGTCTTGCCCTGAGCGAATGCCGCCGTCCAGCCACACTTCAATGCGCTCCCCCACAGCCGCCACAATCGCCGGCAGTTGGCTGATGCTCGACGGCGCACCATCGAGCTGGCGTCCACCGTGGTTACTCACCACCAACGCATCGGCACCGGCATTCGCCGCCAGGCGCGCGTCTTCCACATCCAGAATGCCCTTGATGATCAGCTTGCCGCCCCAGCACTTCTTGATCCACTCCACATCGTCCCAACTCAGGCGGGGGTCGAATTGCTGGGCGGTCCATGACGACAGCGAACCCATGTCCGCCACGCCCTTCACGTGCCCGACGATATTGCCAAAGCCATGGCGCTTGGTGCCGAGCATGCCCATCACCCAGCGCGGTTTGGTGGCCATGTTGAGGATATTCGGCAGGGTCAGCCGGGGCGGCGCCGACAAGCCGTTGATCAAGTCCTTGTGGCGTTGCCCGAGGATTTGCAGGTCCAGGGTCAGCACCAGCGCATCCACGCCGGCGGCCTTGGCCCGCTCGATCAATTGCTCGACAAAGGCGCGGTCGCGCATCACATACAGCTGGAACCAGAACGGCTGGCCGACGTGTTCGGCGATGTCCTCCAGGGAGCAGATGCTCATGGTCGACAAGGTGTAACGCAGGCCAAACTTCGCGGCGGCGCGGGCGGTGAGAATCTCGCCGTCGGCATGCTGCATACCCGCCAGGCCGGTGGGTGCCAGGGCGACCGGCATGGCCATGTCCTGGCCAATCATGGTGGCGCGGATCGAGCGCTCGTCGATATTGCGCGCCACCCGCTGGCGGAATTTGATCCGGGCAAAATCGCTTTCATTCGCCCGGTAGGTGCTCTCAGTCCAGGACCCGGAATCGGCGTAGTCGTAAAACATCCGAGGGACACGTTTTTGCGCCAGCTTGCGTAAATCTTCGATGGTTGTAATCAACGACATCTAGGTCACCTCTCCCTGAACTGAGCACAGACTGAATTGAACAAAGAGAGTAACCGCCCATCGGCGGCGCAACCAGCCATTGCGTTTACAGGAGCAGGCGACTAATCTCGCACAAACCCGCAAAAAAGCGCACAAACATGCAAAACACCCATCACGCCATCGACCTGCCCTCGTTGCGCAAACAGAAGATTCTGTTGCTGCTGGAGCGTGACGGCAAAGTCACCGCCGCCGACCTGGTGGAGCACTTTGCCGTGTCCCAGGACACCATCCGCCGCGACCTCGGCGAACTTGCCGCCGCAGGCCTTTTGCAGCGCGTGCACGGCGGCGCCCTGCCCCGGCCCAAGGACACCGGCAAAGACTTTTTCACCCGTGTCGGTGAAACCAACGATGCCAAGCGCCGCCTCGCGAAACTGGCGGCCGACCGTGTGGAGGATGGCCAGATTGTGCTGTTCGACTCCGGCTCCACCACGCTGCAGATTGCCCAGTCGCTGCCGCGCTCGATCCGCCTCACGGTCGTCACGCCGTCACCGATGATTGCCATCGCCCTGGCCGATCATCCCGATGTAAAAGTGATCCTCGCCGGAGGCCAACTCAACCCCGCAACCCTCTCCACCAGCGGCCATGAAGCCGTGCGTCTGATCCAGAGCATCAAGGCCGACCTGCTGTTTACCGGCGTGTGCGCACTGCATCCGCAGGTGGGCATCAGCTCGCTGCATTTTGATGAAGTGGCGGTCAAGCAAGCCTTGCTCGACAGCGCCTCCCAGGTCGTCGCCGTGACCATGGCGGACAAGCTCGGAGCGGTGGAGCCGTTTGTGGTGGCGCCATGCAACCGCATCCACACGTTAATCACCGAATGGCATGTGCCGAGTGTCGAGGCGTATGAACAGCTAGGGCTGGAAGTGCTGCGGGTGGAGGTCGAGTAGGAACAGCCGCGCAATCAAAACAGCACGTCGACCGCATCGCGCATAAAAATCTCGATGGTCTTGGGCCCCACACCGTCGAATTGCGCAAGGCGTTTTTCGAAGGCCTGGCGGTCGGCGCTGGCGCTGCGTATCTGCGTGATCTTGCCGGCATATTCGGCGCTCAATTTGGCGCTCAGGTCCAACAGACGTTGTGCGGTGGTCTCGTCATAGCGCACGTAATGGGCACGCCCGAGCATCGCCACCAACTCGCGCGAGGTGCAGTGCTGCAACTTGCGGGCGGTGTCGCGACCCTGTTCTTCGACGATCACCTTGTACGCCTGCGCGGCAATAGGCGCCTGGATGCGCTTGCCCATCAGGAAGCTGGCGATAAACCACTTGAACAGGCTGCTGTCATCGTCGGGCTTGAGTTCAATGCCCAACTCTGCAGCACTGATGGCGCGGGCCATAGATCCTCCTTGGTAGATGCTGAACGTATCCAGCAGAGCCACGGGCTGTTTCGATAGTTCAACAAAAATGCCGATGTAAACCGCTCAGCCAATAGGCACAAATTAATTTAAACCTTTGCCCATTGCCCTTGATCAACTCTCCACATCAACCACCAGGAGACACTCGATCATGAGCGCACAACTCAACGGCAAGAACATCCTGATCATCACCTCCAACACCGGCATCGAGCGCGACGAGTTGCTCAAGCCGCTGGAAGCCCTGCGCAGTTTTGGCGCCACCGTAACCCACGCTTCCAGCAAGGGCGGCACCACCCAAACCTTTGTCGGCGACACCGAGAAGGACCAGACCGTAGAGTCCGACGTGCAACTGTCCGACGTGGCAAGCAGCGACTTTGACGCCCTGGTCATTCCCGGCGGTACCGTCAACGCTGACACCCTGCGCCAGGATGCAGCCGCATTGCGGTTGATCAACGACTTCGTCAAGGCTGGCAAAACCGTGGCGGCGATCTGCCACGGCCCATGGGCCCTGATCGACGCTGGCGTGATCAAGGGCAAGACGCTGACCTCCTACAAAAGCGTACGCATCGACCTGGAAAATGCCGGCGCCGCGGCCTGGGTGGATGCGCAGGTCAAGGAATGCAAGGCCAACGGCTGGACCTTGATCACCTCACGCACACCGGATGACTTGCCGGCGTTCAATGACGCGATTGCCCAGGCTGTTGCCGGTTAAGCTTCGGCCATAAACGCAAACAGGCGCCCAAGGGCGCCTGTTTTTTTGCGAAAAAATCTTAGCTTTTACGATGCTCCGGCATCTCGCGCTTGGGCCCGAACATGGCCCACGCAATCAAACCTAACAACGGCACGAAAATCAGAATCACCAGCCACAACCCCTTGGTCTCCCAGCCACTGGTGCTGCGCAAAACGGTGTTGATCGCCCACAGCTCCAAGAGCAGCAGAATCACGGCCAACGCGATCCAGATATAGTTTATTTCCATGGTCCACCTCCTGAGGTCTACGTATTAGGTCAAGCGATGGCCGTGAGGGTTCCATCCAATTTTCAACCGGCTGGGATCGGGTGCGGCGTAATGCAACGCCGATAGCGCCGGACCATGCAAGCTGCACGACCGCCAGCGCAGCACCACTGCGCCAAGCCATTGATGTAACGCAAAATTTTTCGACCGATCAAGTTGGTACAACTGATGCAAGACCTTACCCAAGAGGCGCGCACTTCGACCCGCCCGACTGCTACCCGTGAGGTTTCATCATGAATGCCATTGACCTTCTCAAGGCCGACCATGAACGCGTCAAAGCGCTGCTCACGCAACTGAGCGAATCCACCGAACGCGGCGTAAAGAAACGCACCGAATTGCTGGCCAAGCTTGAGATGGAAATCAGCCTGCATACCAAACTTGAGGAAGAGATTCTCTACCCGGCCTTCCGCAAAGCCGGCGGCAAGGAACAAGACATCATGTACCACGAAGCCAAGGAAGAGCATCGCACTGTCGACTCCCTGGTGCTGCCCGACTTGAAGCAGACCCAGCCTTCGACCACCGAGTTTTCCGGGCGCGTGAAAGTGGTCAAGGAACTGCTGGAGCACCATATCGAAGAAGAGGAAACCGAGATGTTCCCTCAGGCCAAAAAGCTGCTGGGCAAGGACGCTTTGGAAGAACTCGGCGCGCAGATGGAAGCCATGAAAGCGGCCCACAAGAAAGCCACGGCGAGCAAGCCGCTGGCTGCGTGAATACCCTCCGCCGGATTTGCCCGGCGTTGCTAAATAGGCTTGATTGAAACACCACCGGAGCCCGGTCAGCCGGGTTTCGGTTTCGTTCAACGCCGCTGCTCACAGCAGCAAGGGGATTACGTCATGAAGACCAACATGTCCCACCGTTTTTTGCTTGTCGTCGGTTTGTCAGCCCTGCTGGCCAACCCAGCCTTCGCCGCGTTTGGCGACGACACCAGCCCGCCACCCAGCTCGCTGAGCGACAACGCTGCGGGCTCTGCACTGCCGCCAGGCACCTACCCCAGCAGCCCTGCCGACAGCGACAAAAAAGCCGAGACGCCGCCCAAGGAAAAAGCCGCGTCGGGCACCCAGCCTCAACAGAAGCAGCCCGCAAGCAAGGCGCCGAAAAAGCCGGCACCGCGCTCCGGCAGTTGAGTCACCTCACGGCACTGGCCTCCACCCACTGAACTCACCCTGAGCACCCAGCGCGCTCCAGGTGAAGCCCTCGTCGGCCAACGGCAGTTCCTGAGGCTGCGCAAGGCGCAATGGGTGTTCCTTCCAATCGAACACCCGCGAACCTCGCCAGGCCAGGACAATTCCCTGCGCCTGGCTATCGTCGGTGCTGACCCATCGCGCCGCGGCAGCCGCCATGAATGCTTCGATCGGCTCGTGGTCAATCTGCGTGCGGTAGGTGCAGCCCAGCAGCCAGCGACACACATTCAGGTGATAGGTCCAATCCTGCGCCGGCTGGTTACGATAGGCCCAGGTCATAAAACTGCGGAACAGGTTCAACCCTTCCGGCGGGTCGAGCTTGAGCAGCGCCGGGCAGATGTCGAACAACGCGTGCCAATACGGCAACAGCCGTGCATCCAGGCGCACGAAGCAGCGGGAGTTACTCGGGTAGTCAATTCGCGCAGGTTCCGCGCGCAGGCGACGCGACGCCTTGCTGACCAGGCGGCTGGCGCCGGCAGGCAATACAGGGTTCATGAAACGCACTCACAGTCATGACGATAGAACGCCTCCTGGTCACAGGAGGCCCAAGGCACACGTCAGAAAGCGGGAGAGGCGCGGGGGTTGGCCGAGGGCCAGGAGTAACGCGGCGGCGCCTTGTTGCGCCGTTCATGGGCCGGGCGTGGGGTTTGCCCGAGGCCCAACAGCCAGGCGAGGCCGATCAGGAACACCAGCGCGACGCTGACGGCGTTGCACACCGGGCAGGCAAAGTAGTTCGAGATGTTGCTGGAGGTCGGGCTGCCCAACCCTTTGTCGGAAAGTGGCGCCTGCTTGCCGTCCACCGAACAGAACGCGCCGCCGATCCCGTTGAGCTGCTGGCCCATCATCTGGCCATGGCCCAAACCGCACACGAACAGGTTCATCAGCACGCAGAAGTACAGGGTCCAGACGATCAGCGAACGGTCGGGGTGGCTCAGTTTCATGGCGGCGACTCTACCACCAGAGCCGCAAAAGGTTGAAGCACTGCGCGCCCCTGTGGCAGAACGTCGCAGATTACGTGCCGTAGCCAGGGTTGGTAGACTGGCGCCCTCCTCGTTTACTCCTTTTCAAAGCCTGCCGAGTTGATGTTGCGCAACGCAGGCGTTTCACAGGATGCACAGTTGATGAGTACGTTATTCACCCGCCGCAAGGTCCTGACCGGCATGAGCCTGTTGGGTCTGGGCCTGCTGGCCGGTTGTGACAACAGCCCCAAGTTGAACTTCAAGTACGGCAAGGACTTGAGCGACAAGATCATGGGCCGCACTTTCAAGCTCAAGAACACCGAGGGCGATACCGTCACGCTCAGCTCCTACCGTGGCCTGATGCCGGTGGTGTTCTTCGGCTTCACCCAGTGCCCGGCTGTGTGCCCCACCACCCTGGCGCGCGCCGCCCAGGCCAAGAAGCTGATGGGCCGCGACGGCGAGATCATGCAGGTGATCTTTATCACCCTCGACCCGGAACGCGACACGCCGGAGATTCTCGACAAGTACGTCAAGGCCTTCGACCCCAGCTTCGAAGCGCTGTACGGCACCCCGGAAGAAATCGCCGTGGCCGCCAAGGAATTCGGGATCTTTTATGAAAAGATCCCCGCCGGCGACACCTACACCCTGTCCCACACCGCCACCAGTTTTGTCTTCGACACCCGTGGCAACCTGCGCCTGGGCCTGCAGGCGTCCCTTAACGCTAAAGAGTGCGCAGAAGACCTGCTCACCGTCATGGAGGTCTGCTGATGACTGCCGTTCAAACCCTCAAGCGCACCCTGATCGGCCTCGGCCTGCTGGGCCTCGCCGCACACGCCAGTGCCCAGGTGCAAGTGACCGACGCATGGGTACGCGCCTCGGTGCCGGGCCAGCCGTCCAGCGGCGCATTCATGACTGTCACCGCCGACAGCGACAGCAAGCTGCTGAGCGTGGCCTCGCCGGTCGCCAAGGACGTGCAGATCCATGAAATGAGCATGAAAGACGACGTGATGCGCATGGGCCCGGTCGACGCGGTGGCCTTGCCCGCCGGCAAAGCGGTAAAGCTCGACCCCAACGGTTACCACGTGATGCTCATGGGCCTGACCGGCCAGATCAAGGAAGGCGACCAGGTGCCGCTGACCCTCACCGTGGAAAACGCCAAGGGTGAGAAGCAGGCCATTGAAGTCAAGGCTACCGCGCGCGGGCTGGATGGGATTGACCACAGCCACATGCACTGACTTCATATCCCAAAGCTCTGCCATCAACACTTTCTATATATTTTCAATCTGCAAACAGACCCGATAGCCTGATTGTGCCGCGCTTGTCCCAGGACAAGCGCGGCCCACAATTCCAAAAACAATCGGGTATTCCAGTGAACACATCCCCTCGCGCCTTGAAAAGCCTGCTGCACCTGGCTGTGGCCTTCGCCCTCTTCAACAGTTTCGGCGCCTATGCGGCCAACACCGGCGAGCTGCCCTGCGCCACCACCGAACAATGCGCGGCCCAGGCGGCGAAAGTCGGTGCCACACCCGACAGCGCGCAAATCGAACACAAGGCCATGGGCGATCCGACCCAAACCCAATTCGCCTGGCTCAACCGCATCAACAAAGCCTCGATCGTGATGCTCACCGAAGAAGGCATCGTCCCGCCTGCCATGGGCCAGAAGATCGCCGGCGGCGTGCGCTATGCCATTGCCCAGGCCGACCAACCCGGCGGCACGCGCCCCAGCGATGTGCTGCAACTGGAAAAAATCATGACCGACAAGATCGGTCCCGAAGCCTCGCTGATCCACTCCGGCCGCAGCCGCCAGGACATGCTCGCCACCTACCGCCTGGCCGCGCTGCGCAGCCAGGTACTGGCTTACAGCGAAGCCCTCAACGCCACGCGCCAGCGCCTGCTGAACATTGCCGACAAAAACGTCGACACCCTGGTGCCCGCCTACACCAACGGCGTGCAGGCCATGCCGATCAGCTACGCGCATTACCTGCTGGCCTTCGAAGCCGCGTTTGACCGCGATGGCCAACGCATCCGCGAACTGTACACACGCCTGAACAAGAGCCCGATGGGCACCGCCGTGCTGGCAAACTCGGCGTACCCGCTGAACCGCGAGCGCCTGGCCGAGCTGCTGGGCTTTGATGAGGTGCGCGAGAACTCGCTGGATTCGAGCCAGGTGTCGACCTACGACATCCCGATCGAAGCGGCCAACCTGGCGTCGTCCTCAGCGATCCGCGTGGGCGCGATGATTGGCGATATCCATACCCAATATCACCAGATCCGCCCGTGGCTGCTGCTGGATGAAGAAGCCACCTACACCAGCAGCGCCATGCCGCAAAAGCGCAACCCGGGCCTGCTGATGCGCGCCCGTGAAAGCGCCTCCGATGTGGTCGGCCTGGCTCAGGCCGTGACCCTGCGTGCGCACAACGTCACCACCGGCATGACCGACTACAAGTTCGCATTCGACTCACTGGGCGTGTTCCGCTCCACCAAAGAGATGTTCGAAAGCATGGACGCCGTGCTCGACGCCTTGCAGATCAACCCGCAGCGCGCCCTGGAAGAACTGGAGTCGGAATGGACCACCTCGATGGAGCTGGCCGACACCCTGGAGCGCCAATACAAAGTGCCATTCCGCATCGGCCACAGCTTTGCCTCGCTGATCGTGACCGAGGCACGCAGCAACGGCACCACGCCGAAAACCTTCGCGTACGCCGACGCACAGAAGCTGTATAGCCAGGCAGCCGACAAGTACAAGTGGACGCCGAATACCTTGCCGCTGGATGAGGCTGGCTTGCGCGCAGCGCTGTCGCCGACCACCATGGTGCTGACCCGCAAAGGCACCGGCGGCCCGCAACCGCAAGAGGTCAAGCGCATGCTGGTAGAGGCGCGCAAGACGCTGGCGGGGGATCAGCAGTGGCTCAAGGAGCGGCGTGAAAAACTGCTAAACGCTGAGGCCAACCTGGATAAGGCCTTCGACAAGCTGGCCACCAGCAAAAACTGAAATGCTATCCAAATGTGGGAGGGGGCTTGCCCACTCCCACATTGGATTTATGTTCACTTCAGATCGCCAATGCCCGCCGCAACGCTGCCCGATCAATCGACTTCTGCCACCCGCAGATCGCCAGGCACGCCACACAGTTACCCAGCACATTGGTCAGCGAGCGGCATTTCATCAAGCGTTCCACCCCCAGCAGCAACCCCACCCCTTCCAGCGGCACCAGTTGCAGGATGTTCAACGTGGCAATCAAGGTAAATAACGCCGAGCCCGCCACGCTGGTGGAGCCCAGCGATGTCACCAGGCAGATCACCAGCACCGCGAGCAGCTCCGGCACGGCAATCTCGACCCCGCCCATATGGGCCAGGAACATGATGGCGGTGGTCAGGTACAGGTTGGTCCCGGCCAGGTTGAAGGTGTAGCCGGTGGTCAGCACCAGGCGCACCAACTGACGGTCACAGCCCAGGCTTTCGAGTTTATTCACGCAGCCGGGAAGTGCCGCCACCGAGGAGCCGGTAAAGGTCACCAGTAGTAACTCTTGCTTTAAATAAATAATCAGCCGTGAGAGTTTCACACCGACCAGTCGAGTTATAAAAGCCAACACTACCACCACAAATAATGCGCTGACCAGATAAATAACCAGCACAAACTTCAATAACGGCAGTACCGAACTAACGCCATATTTACCCACTACAAACGCCATCGCCCCAAACGCCGCCAACGGGGCAAACTTCAAGATAATCCGCAACAGGTAGAACAACCCCTGTACCCCCGCCTCCAGCCAGCCCAGGCAGCGGTTGCCGAGCGTACTGCCACGGCCCAGCAACACGCCGCAGATCAGCGCGGCGCACATCACTTGCAGCACCAGGCTTTGGGTAAACACGCGGTACAGGGTCGAGGACGCCGACAACAAGGACAGCTCATGCAGGAAGCTCTCCGGCGGCAACGGTGGCGCCGGCAAGGCGCGGGGCTCCAGGTTGAACACCCAGGCGGTGGCCATGCCCAGCACCAGCGCGAAACACGACATCACCTGGAAATACACGATGATCCGCCGTACCACATGGCGGTGATGGGGCTCGCGCTTGATACCGGCGACGCCGGTGGACACCAACACAAACAACAGGAACGGCATCAATACGCCGACCACTTTTATAAAAGCGTCACTCAACACTTTCATATCAACCGCCAGGTCCGGATATACCAGCCCCAGCGTCATGCCAAGTGCGATGGCAATCAAAATAGGCAGGGTCGAATGCTGGGTGTATCGGATCGACATCGCTACTCCAGCCTGTTTTTATTTATTGTTATTGTCGCTGCGCGCCGCTTTAGGCATATTGGGCGCCACGGCCGCAACCGGGCGCAAATAATAAAGTCTTGTCACGGGATATACCACCATGGAACTTCGCCATTTACGCTATTTCATCATGGTGGCTGAAGAGCGACATTTCACCCGTGCCGCCGCGCGCCTGAACATGCAGCAACCGCCCCTCAGCCAACAGATTCGTGCACTTGAACAAGAGCTGGGCTTCGACCTGTTCAAGCGCCACCCCAAGGGCGTGGACCTGACCGCCGGTGGCCTGGTGTTTCTCGACGAAGCCCGCGTGATCCTCGCCCGCGTCGAACACGGCGCGCTCAAGGCCTCCCGCGCCGCCCAAGGCATCGAAGGCACACTGGTGATCGGCTTCACCAGCTCCGCCGCCGCCCACCCGCTGATCCCGCGGATCATCCGCGCGTACCGCGAGCGCTACCCCGGCGTGGAACTGTCGATCAACGAAGGCAGTGCGCGGGAAGTGACCGAAGACTCCATCGAAAAACGCCTAGACATCGGCATCCTCCGCGCGCCGGTCAGCACCCACCAAAGCCTCACGTTCCATCGCCTGCTCAATGAAGAAATGCTGCTGGCCCTGCCCACCGGCCATCCCCTGCTGGACGCTCCCGGCAGCTCCATCCCCCTCACGGCCCTCAAGGATGAACGCTTTATCCTCGTGCGTCGCCCCGGCGCGCCGGGCATGTACGCCAACCTGATCAAAGCCTGCCAGAACGCCGGTTTCGAAGCGAAGATCGCCTTTGAAGTCGAACGCATGCTCACCAACCTGAGCCTAGTGGCCGCCGGCGAAGGCATCTCGGTGGTGCCCGCCTCGATGCGCGATGTACACCGCGAAAGCGTGGTGTACTGCCAGATCAAAAACGCCCGGCCCAAGCTGCTGGCGCCGATCACCCTGGTGCGACGCACGTTCAATCCGTCGGCGCCGTTGCAGAATTTCATCGCCCTGGCGCGGGAGTTGAGTGGGGTGTATCGCCGGCACAGCTGATATCTCAAGGCCTTGAGTAACGCGCCCCGTCAAAACACCCCGGGTCCTCATCCAGGTACTTCTTCATCCGCCGCCACAAGGTCGTGGTGCTGATCTGCAAACGCCGGGCGGCCTCTTCACGGTTGCCGCGCACGCTGGCGAGCACTTCATGCAGCAACGCCAGTTCACTCTGGATCGGCGCGCCCGCTTCAACCGGCGCAGTGCTCGAAAGATCCTCCAGCACATCCTCCAGCCACGGCTCGTCAAACTCGCGGCCCTGGCTCATCACCGCCAGGCGCTCGACGATATTGCCCAGTTGCCGAATATTGCCCGGCCAGGCATAACCGCTCAGGCGCTGCAGCAATGCCTCCTCCGGCTCGGGCGTGACCATGGGCAGGCTGCGCAGCAGGTGGCGCACCAGCTCGGGGATGTCGGCGCGGCGTTCGCGCAGGGCCGGCAGGTGCAGCTTGAGCACGCAGATACGGTAGAAGAAGTCTTCACGAAACCGCCCCTGGGCCACCTGTTGCTCCAGGCTCTTGTTGCTGGCGGTGATGATGCGGATATCAATGGGCGTGACCTTGTCATCGCCGATGCGCACCACCTTGCGCTCCTGCAAGGTACGCAGGAGCTTGACCTGGATATCGGTGGAGGTTTCGTTGATTTCATCGAGGAAGATCGTGCCGGTGTGCGCCAGCTCGAACACCCCGGCCTTGCCCTCGTTGAGCGCGCCGGTGAAGGCGCCTTTTACATAGCCGAACAGCTCGCTCTCCAGCACACCGGGGGCAAACGCCGCGCAGTTGATCGCCACAAACGGGCCGTGTTTGCGCCGCGAGGCATTGTGGATACTCTGGGCAAACAGCTCCTTGCCGGTGCCGGTTTCGCCTTCGATCATCACCGTGCTGTCCACCGCCGCATAGGTCTGGGCCAGGCGCTTGGCCTTGGCGAGCGCGGGGCTGCTGCCGATGATCTGGTCGAAGGTTTTTTCCGCCAGGTGCTGACGCGCCAGCTGGCGGCGCATCTTGCGCTCGATGGCGGTGATTTCGGTCTGGTTTTGCAAGGTGGCGACGGCGCCGATGACCTGGTTGTCGAGGGTGATCGGCGCGATGCTCAGGGTGAGCGACAGACGCCCCAAGGTGATCAACGCCCCGCGCACCGGGCGGCCACTGCCGAGTACCTGGCCGAAATAATCCTGGGCCAGCAGGCCGTCGATGCGGTCGCCGATTTGCACGCTGCCCAGGTACGCCGTGGCCACGCTGTTCAGGTTGGTGACGGTGCGCTGGCTGTCGACGCTGAAAATACCTTCCGACACACAGTTGAGGATCGACTGGATCATCTCGTAGCGGCTTTGCAGCTCCACGCGCTTGAGCCGGCGCTCCTCCTCGATCTGCAGCAAGTGCAGCGCCTCGTCGATGGCATCAAAGGCCGCATCCGGGTCGGCCTCGGACATGATGTAGCGCATGCCCCGCGCCAGCACCGCCTCGCGCAACGACAGCCCGCCGATCGCCACTTCGATACCGTCGGCCCGCAAGCGATCCAGCTGCGCCTCGGTGGCGTGGTGGCTGCCCAGCGGGTCGATCAGGCAGATCGACACCTGCGGCATGAACGGGCGGGCCTTTTCCAGGATGGTCGCGTAGCCCTCGGAGGTGGCGAGGAAGGCCACCTTGTCCGAAACCTGCTGCGCCTTTTGATAGGCATTGATGCAGTCGAAAAACGTGTGCTTGACCTCGACGATGGGCACGCGCAACTGCTCGCGCAACACGCTGGCCGTGCGCCCGCGGCTGATGATCACGCTGACGCCGCTGTCGATCAACTGCCGCGCCTTGAGCGTGGCGTCGTGTTGCGCGGCTTCGACCACCACCAGGGTTAACCCGCGCTGCTCGAGGATGCCGTGCATCACCGACGTGAGGGTGCTGGAGGGGGAAATGACGGCGATGGTGCCTTGCATGGAAAGACCCTGTGAAGTGGCGGCGCGCATTGCATCCTATTGCATGGCGCAACAGGTTGAAATGATCTGAAACCACCCAAGCACTGCGTATATCCATAAGCCTTTGTTTTTAAACACCAATAAACAATGGCACAGCCTTTGCTCCTTCCCAGTCAATAACAAAGACAATGAAGGAAACACTGGATGGATATCGTCTTCATCGGGTTTGGCGAAGCCGCCTACCACCTCAGCAAAGGCCTGCGCACCAGCGGCGACCTGCAGATCGGCGCGTTCGACGCCAACCTCAGCCCCGTGGTACGCCAACGCGCCGACGAGCACCACGTCACCCTCTTCGACTCCCTGGAAACCGCCTGCCACGGCGCACGTTTTGTGGTGTGCCTGACCAGCGCCAGCAGCGCGCTGGGTATCGCACAAAAAGTCCTGCCGCTTTTGGTGGCCGGGCAAACCTACGTGGACATGAACTCCGCCGCACCCAGCGTCAAACAGGCTATCGACCAGTTGCCCCGCGCGGCCGGCGTGGGCTTTTGCGACAGCGCGGTGATGGGCACCGTGCCCGGCAACAACCATCGCGTACCCATGCTGCTGGCCGGCGACGGTGCCGCAGCGTTCACCGCAGCCTTTTCGCCGCGCGGCATGCAGTTGACCGTGCTCGACGCCGAAGCCGGCGCCGCCTCGGCAATCAAGATGCTCAAGAGCGTAGTGATGAAAGGCCTGCCGCAATTGCTGCTGGAAGCCTTCCAGGCCGGTGAAAAATTTGGCGTGCTCGACACCCTGGTGGCGTCACTCGGCGACTCGCTCAACGGCAAAACCATCGAGCAACTGGCCAACACCTTCACCGCACGCACGCTGATCCACGCCAAGCGCCGCAGCGCGGAAATGGACGATGCCGTCGCCACCCTCGAAGCCGCCGGCGTCGACGCCAGCATGAGCCGCGCCACCCAAGGCCAGCTCGACAAGCTCGCCGCCACTGACTGGGCCAGCCTGCTCGGCCCCGACGGCAGCGACATGGACTATCGCAGCGCCATCGCCCACCTGACTGCCCACAAGTGAGACCTGCCATGAACACCGAACACTACTTCCCGCTGCCCGACCTGATCCCTGAAGACCTGCTGGCGCGCTTCCGTCAGCTCAGCCCCGCGCAACTGTGCGACGGCATGCAAAGCCTGGGCATCCCGCGCAACGGCTGCATGGACGCCGACCTCATGCCCCTGGACGAAAGCAAGGTGATGCTCGGCACCGCCTACACCGTCGACACCGAAGACGGCGACAACTTTCCCATCCACGTCGCCGTATACCAGGGCCAACCCGGCTACGTGCTGGTGGTGGCCGGCAAGGCCTACCCCGGCCGCGCCTACATCGGCGACCTGATGGCCGGCGCCGCCCAGGCTGTGGGTTTGAGCGGCATGGTCATCGACGGTTGCGTGCGCGACAAAGTGCCGTTGGCGCAACTCGACATTCCGATCTACGCCAAGGGCTTCATGCAGCGCAGCCCAGGCAAGCAGGGCCCCGGCAAGATCAACGCCAGCGTGACCTGCGCCGGTGTCGAGGTAGCGCCGGGCGACCTGGTGTTCGGTGACTACGACGGCGTCACCGTGGTGCCCCGCGCGCGCCTGCTGGAAGTGCTGGAAGCCTCGGAGAAAAAAAGCGTCTACGAAAACCAGCGCCGCGAGGTGATCGACGCTTACACTCGCGCCCGAGACAGCGACCAGCCTTTGCCGGCACTGGCCCCGGCGTGGGTCACCGAACTGCTCGAAGGCCAGTAACGCTAACGGCTGTACCCGGGGCGCACGGCGCCCCAACCTGCTGCGCTCACTATAAAAATAAAATGTGGAGACGTTCAGATGCTGACAGTTCTGGGCTATGTGTTGATCACGTCATTTCTGTTGCTGGTCATCAAGCAAAAACTTTCCCCTTTCACCGGGTTGATCGTGGTGTCGCTGGCCGTGGGGGTGCTGGTGTGCCTGGTCAATGGCGTGCCGATGGGCACCATCATGACCTGGGTGCGCGAGGGCCTGTTCTACTCGCAGAACGAGGCCGGCAAGGTTTCCCTCGGCACGGTCAACCCGACCGTGATGATCCTGTTTGCAGTGCTGTATTTCAGCCTGATGATGAACGTGGGGCTGTTCGATCCGCTGTGCACCTACCTGATCCGCAAGGCCAACGGCGACCCGCTGAAAATCATCCTGGTCACCGCTTTCACCTCGGCCGTAGTCACGCTGGACGGCGACGGCACCACCACCATCCTGATCATCACCACTGCGTTCCTGCCGCTGTACAAACAGATGGGCATGAAGCTTTCCAACCTGGCCATGTTGATTATTCTGCCGTGCGGCCTGGGCAACTGCCTGCCGTGGGGCGGGCCGCTGGCGCGGGCGGCGGCGGTACTAAACGTGGAGGTCAATACGCTGTTCGTGGCGATCCTGCCGATCCTTGGCGTGTCGTTCCTGTATGTGTTTTTCATGGCGTACTTGATGGGCATCAAGGAGCGCAAGCGCCTGGGGTTTGTGAAGGGTGAAAACGGCATCGTCACGCCCGAACAGATTGTGCAGATGGTCAACGTGATCAAGGACCACGACAAAGAACTCAAGCGCCCCAAACTGTTCCTGTTCAACCTCGCCCTGACCCTGGGCATGCTGGTGATCCTCATCGCCGGCTGGGCCAGCGGCGCGGTGGTGTTCATGCTCGGCACTGCGATTGCGCTGACCGTCAACTACAGCGCCGTGGAACAACGCGAACGCATCACCGCCAACGGTGGCGACGCCGTCGCAGTGGCCTCGATCATCCTCGCCGCCGGCTGCTTCCTGGGCATCTTCAACGGCAGCGGCATGGCCGGCGCCGTGGCCGAACACATGGCCAGCCTGATCCCGGATTCCATGGGCAGCCACACCGCACTGATCTTCGCCTTCCTCGGCGCCCTCGCCTGCTACGCCCTGCCGGTGGACGCCTACTACTTCGGCATCCTGCCAGTGGTGGCGCCGATCGCCTACAAATTCGGCATCAGCCCCACCGAAATCGGCGTGGCGTCCTTCATGGGGCAAGCGCTGCGCTACGCCAGCCCGACGGTGGCGTGGTTGTTCCTGCTGATGAACCGCACGGAGATGACGTTTGGGGAATATCAGAAAGAGTTCTTCAAGTGGTCGATCCCGATGTTTTTCATCTTTTTGATTACGGCGATTTTGACGGGGGAGTTGCCCGTAGGTTAGATCGAACCCGGTCCAAATGTGGGAGGGGGCAAGCCCCCTCCCACACTTTGCGTCAGTGCCTATTCAATTCGTTTCGTCATCGCAATACACGCCAGCTCCAACCCCAATGGCGAATGGTAAACCGCCTGCTCATCCCCCACGTAGCCACACGCCCGATAAAAACTCACCGCATTCAACGTCGCATCCAGCACCACCGCGTCAATCGCCAATTCCCGCGCGACGCTTTCAAGATGATCCAGCATCGCCTTGCCATACCCACGCCCGGTGAATTCGGGCAGCACAAACAGCGCGCCCACTTCATTGTTATCGAGGTCGAGCATGCCGGTGGCGACGGGCTCGCCATTGACCCAGCCCAGGTAAAACGGTTTTTCCATCAGCGCGCTGTAACCGTCCTCGGCCTTGCCACGTGTCCACAGCATCATCTGCTCAACCGTGTAGGCACCGATGCACTGGCTGCGAATGGCTTCGCGGCGGATGTCAAAAGCCGCATGGGCGTCCTCGGGTGTGGCGCGTTTTATCTCCAGCATAGGGTCCATCCATCAGGCGTTTTCATTCCCCTCGCGAGTGAACGAATAACGGTCAATATCCGTGCGTAACTGCCAGCCCTGGCCTTGCCAATACTGGGCGGCATGGGTGTTGGTCTTGAATACATCCAGGTGGCATTTGTGAATGCCCAACTGCTCCAGCGCGCCAAGGCAACGCTCGACCAAAGCCTGTGCGACGCCTTGGCGACGATACTCCGGCAACACCAACAGATGTTGCAGATAACCGCGCCGCCCATCATGGCCGCACATCACACACGCGATCAACCGGCCTTCGGCTTCGGCCACGAAACTCATCCCCGGGTTACGCGCCAGGTAGCGCTCGGTGGCCTCGCGGGAGTCGGCGTCACGCAGGGAAATGCCGGGAGTGGTTTGCATGAGGTAGCGGATGGCGTCGTAGTCGGCTGGGGTCATTACGCGAAGGTTGGGCATCGGCGTGGCCTGGCTGGAAGGGTCAGGCAGATTGGCATAATTTTGTGACGGGCTGCAGTGGGTTGGCCCTATCGCGCAAACTTGCGCTCGCCTTTTTCGACCTCGTCTAAAATTCTCTCTAGCTCAGGGAGTGTCCATTTTTCCCAAGGAAAAACATCCTTTGCATCTCCGATGGGCCAGTACTCCTGCGCGTCAAACGCAATAAACGTCCTGTCTGGGTCGGACGCTGGTTGCCTTGGCATGGAGGCGTCAAGCTGGCTTCACCCAAAGCCGGTGGTGGGCAACATGAATTTTTTTGACAGGCTGCTTTCGGTCCAGTTGTTGGAAGCCTGCAACGGCTTCCAACATTTACGTTGAGTGGCTATCTTGGTTTTTTCAGCCCAACCTAGCGACGCCACACCCGCCCGTCATCACTGACCACCCAAGGCGATTGACCCGGGACGATACGCACCCCGCCTACCCAGCGTTCTTCTGGTGTGTAATCGAGCCAGTTCTCATGCCCGAGTAACACTTGCTCACCAAGAGGAGTTATCCGGATGAGGCGTTTTTGCCACTCTCTACCCGGCTGCTCTTCGACTAGTGGATACGGGGTATCGGTGATAGGCCTTAATAGGGCATTGAACATCTGATCGCCTAAATAAGGCAGCGGCTCGTAACTCATCATGAGGTGGCCGAACACCTTGCCAGCCGGCAATTCACCCCGCTCGGCAAGAATCCGCAGTATCAACCGCTGGGTCATGCTTAAGCCGTCCGCTGCGCCTGGAAGCTCTTGCAGTTGCCTTGCCAAGGCAGGCCCAAGTAGCGGTAACGCCGGATGCCGCTGCACTGCCAATTGCGCCCAATCGCTCGGGTCAGTTGCGGTATAGGCATCCCAAGCCTTGCGGGCAAGCGCCAACGCATCGTCACCCAGTGGGCGCCGCTGGGTCCAGAGCCAGGCCAACAGATCCGGCGCGAGCTGACCAATCCCTATGAATCGTTCAACACCGGGCACCCGGTTGGTCTCAATCAATTCGAGCCTGCGTGGCAGTACGGGCAGACTCGCCAGTAATCGAATCAGAAACAGTTGATCGTACGCATCACCTTCACACCAAAGCACCAGTTCACTGCCAGCATTCAGTTGCGCCAGCGCCTTGCGCTGAATAGCTTGGCGCGCCTGGATATCCCTGGCATCGAGCCGGAATGCCTGCTCCGCGAACTCCGCCCGTACCAACCAGTAATCATCATCCGGTAAAGCGGGAACCGGCCCCAGCACCATGGGATCATCGAACATATAAAATGCACCCGAGAATCCCGCTACTCGAAGGCTGTGCTCAATGTCGTTGCCACAACGCCAATGCTGGACTGTCGACTCATTCGCAGCAGCGAAGCCCGGATTGCGTGCAGCGAATGCAACGCTGTCGGTGTGAGCAATCAGTTTGGGCCAACTGGCGAAGCCCGACTCGCGAGCCACCAGCCACTGCACATCGGCGAGTCGATAGTCAGGGCCAGGTATACCCAGTGCGTGTAGCTGGGAACGGGCATCTGCGGCCTGGTTATTCTTGATGTCTTTCAAAAGGCGCTTGGCGTGTTTGCGAAGCGACGGGAGGTCGAGTAGACCGTGATGACGGGAAGCGTTAGTGGCAGGCATGCCAACTCCTTATGGGGCTCGGTCCGCCGACAAGCCGGGAGCTGGAATGAGAAAATGGGCAACCATGCCTTGGGTGACCCCTTCGCGCGGACCGCAGGCGCAGCAAACGCCCAAGTGCCGACTTTAGCCGCAAGAGGTAACAGAAGCAAAGAGTGGAAGAGCACTGACATCGAACAGCCAGTCTTGAGGGGGGGCGCGCGAAGTGTTGCTACACCGACGAAACGTCGATGACCTCTGGAGCCGAGGCTGACGGGCGTTTCAATAACGATGCCTCCAAGAGCGGCACAACAATCAGGCGTAAAAAAGTTCTATCCCCTCAGAACAAGAGACATGTCTGAATACTTTTCACACATGAAGTCGACGAATGCGCGAACCTTTGGCGCCGCCAGCCGCCTGGAGGTGTGCAAAACCCAAAGCGCCGGCTCTACACCTGACACCGTGCCCCACTCTACCAATTCCCCGCGGGCCAGCTGATTCCACGCGATGGACTGTGGAATAAGAGCTGCGCCGCCACCGGCGATCGCAGCGTCGCGCACCATCAGTAGCGAAGAAAATTGCATTTTCGGGATCGGCTCCAGAACCCATTGCCCGCCATCGAGACTCCAGTGCGTGGGCTGGAACGTAGAGGTTACGATCGCCGGTACGGGTCTGACCGCGCCGGGGGTTGGCCTGGATATTTCAGGCGCCGCCACCACGATCAGCCGGTCCCTGGCGAAGCAGCGCCCGACCAGGCTGCTGTCCGGGCTTGGGTTGATCCGGATGGCGACGTCAAATTGTTCCTCCACCAGATCCACCTTGCGATCTTCCGACACGACCTCAATGAAGACTTCCGGGTAGGCCTTACAGAACTCGGCGCCAATACGCCCCATCGCCAGCTGCGAGAACAGAATCGGCGCCGCCACTCGCAGGCGCCCACGCGGCGTTGAAACCCCGTCACGGGCTGCGGTCATGGCTTCGGCCACTTCACTCAAAGGGCCCTCAGTTCGCGACATCAATGCTTCACCCGCTTCGGTGAGCTTCAATCCCCGCGCGCTGCGCTCGATCAGCCTCACGCCCAATTGCTCTTCAAGGTCGCCGATTCGGCGCGACAAGGTCGCCTTGGACACACCGCTCGCACGGCTGGCTCTTCCCAGCCCTGAATGGTTGGCGACGAGAATGAAATCAATCAGAGCGTTCAGGTTCATGGTGTTCCACATTTGAAACGAGGTGTATGGATTCTGTGGTCTTCGTTTTGTAAGTGCAACGGATTACTTTCTCGTCATCGGAATACGAGATGAGGAATTCCAATGAGCACCCTTCAACGCGCTGTACTGATCCGGGCCTACGGCGGTGCGCACGCCGCACAGATTGCGCACATAGAAACGCCGGCACCCGAGCACGGCCAGGTTCGAGTTCGGGTTCGCGCCGCCGGCGTGAATGGCATCGATTGGAAGGTTCGTGAAGGTCATGTACGCAATGCCTTCGCACTTGCATTGCCGATCGTGCTCGGTGCCGAAATGGCCGGGGTGATCGATGCAGTGGGTCCCGGATCCTCACGCTTCAGCATCGGTGAGCGTGTCATGGGGGCGATGGGCGGGCTGGGCGCGTACGCTGAATTCGTGACCGTCAGCGAAGCGAGCCTTTGCCCCACCCCCGAGGCTCTGGACGACGTGCAGGCGGCGGCCATGCCTGTAGCAGCGGTAGCGGCCTGGAATAGTCTTCATCATGCAGGGCCGATCGTTGCGGGGCAGCGCGTCCTGATTCATGGCGCGGCCGGTGGGCTAGGCGCTTATGCCGTGCAGTTCGCCAAGCGTGCCGGCGCCGAGGTCTTCGCAACGGCGGGCAGTGCCGACCTGGATTACGTACGCAGCCTCGGCGCCGACGAGGTCTTTGACTACCAATCTCAGCGCTTCGAAAACCTCGTGCGCAACATTGACCTGGTGCTCGACTACGTCGGTGGCGAGGTATTGGACCGCTCGTGGCAGGTGTTGGCGCAGGACGGCGTGGTTGTCGGCACATCAGCGCCCGACATTCTCGCCCGAACACCCGCGAATCGTCGAAGCCTCTGGTTCATGAATAAACCTGACCCTCAATTACTGGAGAAGCTGGCCCGGGAAGTCGCCGACGGCACACTTCAGTCGAGGATCGGCGGCGTCGTTGGCTTCACTGATATCCCCGAGGCAATCGAACGCAATCGTACTGTTTCGCGGACGGGCAAGGTCGTTGCGGACTTCACTCGTTGATCCAGTCTAAATCCCATGCAGGAGTTTCAAAGATGAGCATTCTGGTTATTGGCGCCACTGGCACCATCGGTTCACTGGTCACGAAAGGCCTTGCTGACGCGGGCGCAGAGGTCAAAGCCCTGGTACGCCAGGCGGGTAAGCGGGAATTCCCGGCGGGCGTCATTGAAGTCGTCGGCGACCTTACCGACGTAGCGTCGATGCGCGTTGCGCTCGCGTCGGTGCGCACGCTGTTCCTGCTCAATGCCGTGACGCCCGACGAGGTCACTCAGGCCCTGATCACCCTGAACCTGGCTCGCGAGGCGGGTATCGAGCGCATTGTTTACCTGTCGGTGATTCATGCCGACAAATTCACCAATGTCCCGCACTTCACCGGCAAGCATACGGTTGAACGCATGATCGAGAGCCTCGGCATTCCCGCCACGGTTCTGCGTCCGGCTTACTTCATGCAAAACGACCTCATGGTCCAACAGACTATTGAAAACTACTCGGTCTACCCAATGCCGATCGGCGCGGCGGGCGTGTCGATGATTGACGCACGCGATATCGCTGACGTGGCCGTTGCAGAGCTGCTGCGACGCGACAAAGCACCCTCGGCGCTGGAGCGTGTAACGCTGGAACTGGTTGGGCCGCAAGCGCTCACCGGTGCGTCCGTGGCGAAGGCCTGGAGTACCGCCCTGGGGCGCGAGATCGCCTACGGGGGTGATGACGTGGTCGCTTTCGAAGGACAACTGGCCTCGTATGGTCCCACCTGGCTGGCTTATGACATGCGCCTGATGATGGCGGGTATACAGACCTTCGGCATGCAATCAGCTCAGGGCACGGTGGAAAAGCTCCAGACCCTCGTCGGGCACCCGCTGCGCACTTACGACGACTTTGTCCGCGAGGCCGTTGCCAAGGTTTAAGCCGCCAGGGCAAAGGGGACAAGCATCGCCCGGCTCAATCGAGCGGGCAGGTTGAATCTCGTGCGCCCACCGCAAGCCTGACATCCAGGGAATCGAAACCATGACAACCTCCTCGCGCCAAGCCGACGCCCACGTGCGCCGGCGTGTTGTGCAGCACACACGTGGCACCGCCGGCCACGGCCCGATCACCCGCCTCATGAGTCCCTCGGACTTGGGACAAATGCTCAAGCCCTTCGTCTTCCTCGATATCTTTGATGTCAGTGGCGATGGCATTCATGCGATGGCTGACATGCCTTTGCACCCCCATTCCGGCATAGCCACAGTGACGGTTTTCACCGAAGGCAGAGTGCGCTACAACGATGCGGACAACGGGCGAGGCACCTTCGGCTACGGTGGTGTCGAATGGATGCGGGCAAGCGGTGGCGTTTGGCATGGCAAGGAACTGACTGCCGAACAGGTGCCGCGTATACAGGGCTTTCAATTATGGATCGCTTTGGCGCAGGACCTCGAAAACGCTGAGCCTGAGAGTCGCTACTTCGAGTCAGTAGGGGCCAGTGAAGGTCAACCGGCTCATGTGATTCTCGGCAATTATCAAGGCAGGCAGAGCCCTGTACCTGCGCCAAAGGGGATCAATTACTTACTGGTTACGTTAACGCCAGGAGAGCAATGGGAGTATCAGCCACCCCCCGGACATAGTGTCGGATGGCTTGCTCTGGCCAAGGGCGAGTTGACGACCGGGAGTATTATTCAGGCAGGCGAAATGGTCAGTTTCAATTCCAGCGAAGCCCCTATCACCTTGCAGGCCTTGGGCCAGGAGGACGCGGTATTTGTGCTGGGTTCGGCAGTTCCTCATCCACATGCGCTGCATCTCGGGTACTACTCCGTGCATACCAGTGAGCAGGCGCTGGAGCAAGGTGAGCGCCGCATTGCCGAGCTGGGCAAGAAATTGAAAGCGGCCGGAGACCGTCGTACGGCGTCAGGAGTCATTCCGGTGTTCCGCTGATGGTTTTTAACCTCAGGTTCGAGGAATTGTAAGGAAGCCCGCTTTGGCGGGTTTTCCGGTTTTGTGGAGGGGCCATTTGTATCTATCATGTGGCCTTTCGCTCAACGTCCAGGACACCCCATGCCCGCCCTCACCTTCCGTAACGCCCTCCCCGCCGACGCTGCGCGCTGCTTTGAAATCGAAATCAGCGCCTACGAAGGTGACGAAGCCGCGACCCTGGAAAAGATCGCCACGCGTATCGCGCAGTACCCCGAGGGCTTTTTGATTCTCGAGGCGGATGGCGCGGTGGTGGGTTTTATCAATTGCGGTTGCGCCCACCACGTGGTGATGTCGGACGAGGCGTTCAAGGAGTTGGTGGGGCATTCGGCCGAGGCGCCGAATGTGGTGATCATGTCGGTGGTGGTTGACCCGGCGCAGCAGGGCAAGGGTTATTCCAGGCTGTTGATGACCGAGTTTGTGCAGCGCATGCACGCGCTGGGCAAGCGGACGATTCACTTGATGTGCAAGGAGCAGCATGTGCCGTTGTATACGCGCATGGGCTACACCTATGTGCAGCCGTCGCCGTCGGATCACGGCGGCATGGCGTGGCATGAGATGGTGATGGACCTCTGATTCTTCCTCCCTGGTAAAGGATTACCTGCATGTTTATCGGACGCCTCGCCCAACTCACCGAGCAAGTTCGCGCCGCCCCGGCGCGCACGCTGTGGCCCTGTTCGAGCAGCAGCCTGACCAGCGTATTGCCCCATGGGACGGAGTCAAGACCAGCAAGGAGTCCGGCGTGATGCAGCATCCCCAGATCGAAATCAGCGACCAGGCCAACCCCGACGCCGAGTGCATTCTCGGCAACGGCCTAGCGGCGTTCAACGAAGGCATTACCGGCTACAACGACCGCCGCCCGCTGACGGTGCTGATCAGAGACCCCGACACCCAGCAGATCCTTGGCGGCATCACCGGTAAAACCACCTTGGGCATGGCCTTTCTTGACCTGTTCCACGTGCCCGATTCAATGCGTGGAACGGGCCTCGGCAGTCAGTTGCTGCAGGTTTTCGAGGGCGAAGCCCGGCGCCGGGGGTGTGCCAGTGCGGTGCTGTACACCCTCAGTTTCCAGGCGCCGGGGTTTTATGAGAAGCATGGGTGGGTGCGGTTTGGCGAGGTACCGTGCGAACCTGCGGGCAGCAGCCGCGTGTTTTTGTCTAAGGCGTTGTGACGCTCAACGCTTTACCAAACAACCGGTTCCCATGGGTTTCGCCCTGGAAGGTATAAGTCGGCGAGCCCAATAGTTCATACCCGCGCCGAGGGTAAAACCCCAGCGCCCGCTCATTGCCTACCCACACCGTGGCCCACAATAACGCAGCACCGCCGAGTGCTGCGCGATGTTCGGCCGCTTGCAGCAGCTGATAACCGATGCCCAGGCCAGTGAAGCGTTCCTGGATATACAGGCGTTGCAACTCGGCGATGTTCGAGGCTTCGATCATCGGGTGGCGGGCGTTGAGTTTAACCTGGGCGAAGCCGACCAGGTGATGGTTGGATTCGGCGACCATCAGCGAGGTGCCTGGCTCAGCCAGCAACGCGGCGATGGTACCCGGGGCAAAGGCTTGCAGCACCTCGTCGGCAATCGAGCGGCGAATACCTTGGGTAGCGTAGGTGTCGAGGAATACCTGCATACCCAGCACGCCGATGCACAGGGCGTCCTGGGGCACGGCGTCGCGGATCAGCAGGGTCATCCTTCCTGCCCTGGCAGTGGGAAGATGACTTCCTGGGTATCCAGGTTCCTGATGCTGGAATAGGTGCGGTACTCAGTGCTGTAGTTCGGCGCCACACCCTTGGTGCTGGCGGTCAGGCGGTACGTCACTACGTAGCGTTGGCCGGGCTTGAAGTCGACGTCGTCCGCGCCTTTGTTGCAAAACGCGCCGCCGGTGCCCAGCGCGTTCATCGACACGTTGCACCAGCGCAACGAGTGTTTGCCCGGCGACAGCTTGAGGGCTTGCTCGCCACTCACGTCAAGGATCGAGCGGCGCCCTGCGCCGGGCAGCGGCTGGCCGTCGACTTCGACGGCCAGTACCAGGCGGTGGAACGGCACGCCCAGCTCGCGCTCGCGCCAGGTGTCGAAGTACACCAGCACGGCATCCGGGGCATTGTTGGAAAGGTCCACGGGTTGGAGTTTTTCCGGGGCCCAATCCCCCTGGTAGTTTTTGTAGTGGTAATCGGAACAGGCGCCGAGCAATGGCAGGGTCAATACGGCGGCGAGTTTCAGCAGTTTCATCGAGTGACGGTCCTTGTGAGCGATGAGAATCCTATCGACATCATCGTGGAAATCTTGAACCGATTGCCACCGTCAATTCTCCGCAGCCAACGGCTTTACCAACTCCCGGAAGCCCCGCCGCCGCCGCTGGAACCGCCGCCGCCCGAGGAACTGCTGCTGGAACTGGAACGGCTGGAACTGGAGCTCGAACTCGACCCGCCCCCCGACCCCGAGCCGGAC
Source organism: Pseudomonas sp. AC463 (assembly GCF_979253585.1). Lineage (NCBI taxonomy): Bacteria > Pseudomonadati > Pseudomonadota > Gammaproteobacteria > Pseudomonadales > Pseudomonadaceae > Pseudomonas > Pseudomonas sp. AC463. Next base: position 86,037 of record NZ_CEEDDZ010000003.1, read on the forward strand.
GTGGAAATGCTCTGCACAAAAATGATAAACGCCGCAAAGGACGCCACCGGAATCGCCACGATCCAGCCCTGGTAGTCGTTCCCCACCAGCAGGCCCGCCGTCACATAAATCCCCATTACCGCCAGCGCACGCACAATGAAGAAGCGTGGTTTGGTCTTCCACGACTCCTTGATCACGTAGAACAGCCCCACATAAAGCGCCAGCACCAGCGCCCCGCCAAACGGCCACACCAGCCAATGGACGAAGCTGATCTGGACAAAATGGTTCACCACCAGCACGCCGACAATGTAGGCCAGCAGCGCCATCACGCAGTAAAACGCGATGCGCGCCAGCCACAATGCGCCGAAGGTGGCGCCGCCGATCAGCATGGTCAGCGGCAATACTCCCAGGTGGATCGGCCAATCCGGGCCGCCGCCGTAAATTGCCAGCAGCACGGTGGCGACCACCGCAGCCAGCAACGCACGACGCCACGGCAGTTTGCCGGCAGCCATCAGCACACCGCCGATGCCGCCGAGGATAAACGCCAGCAGCACGGCGATCGCCTGGGGGTTGACGCCGGGGCCGGCCACTTCGGGAAGGTCGCCGCCGTCCACCAGCGTCACCAGGTCATTCACGCCTTGGCTCACCCCACCCGCGAAGTCGCCCTGGCGAAACGCCGGGGTGATGTGTTCTTCGATAATTCGATGGGCCAGCAGGTCGGTGACGGTGCCTTCCAGGCCGTAGCCGACTTCGATGCGCACCTTGTGGTCGTCCTTGGCCACCACCAGCAGAATGCCGTCGTTGACCTCCTTGCGCCCCAGTTTCCAGGCGCGGAACATCTGGTTGGCGTAATCCTCGATGCTGCCGCCGCCGGTGCTGGGCACCAGCAGCACGGCCACCTGGGCGCCTTTGCGCTGTTCGAGAGCGGCCAGTTGCTCTTTCAGACGAGTGGTGGTGCCGGCGTCGAGGGTATTGGTCAGGTCAATCACCCGCTGATCAAGGGCGACGCCGATGGGCGAAGTGTCGGCCTGGGCGGTGATAACCAGGTTGGCGAGCACCATCACCAGCAGACCCAAGACCGATTGCCGCAGAATCACCATCATGCTTTGTTACCTGAAGTTTCTTCCTGAAGGCGCCGACTTTACCCTATCCGCGCTATAACGCGTGACCCCACGGGATTGACTATCTAAACTGCCCGCACGCATAGCAAAAAGCCATAACCGAGAAGCCCATGGACCTGCGCCACCGCAATAACATCACTGTGATGGGCACCGGCACCTCGACCCTGGTGTTTTCCCACGGCTTCGGCTGCAACCAGGCCATGTGGAATGCGCTGGCGCCGCAGTTTGCAGCGCGCTTCCGGGTAGTACTGTACGACTTGGTGGGCGCCGGCCTCTCGGACCTCAGCGCCTTCGACAAAGCCAAGTACAACACGCTGGACGGCTACGCCCACGACCTCAACGAGATCATCGAGGCCTACGCCGAAGGCCCGGTGATCCTCGTGGGCCACTCGGTCAGCGCGATGATCGGCGCCCTCGCCGACCGCCAGGCCCCCGGGCGTATCGCCGCCCATGTGATGATTGGCCCGTCGCCGCGCTATATCGACATCGATGGCTATGTCGGCGGCTTCAAGCGCAGCGACATCGACGACCTGCTCGACACCCTCGACAGCAACTACCTCGGCTGGTCCAGCGCCATGGCCCCGGCGATCATGGGCGCGCCCGACCAACCGGCGCTGAGCGCGGAGCTGACCGATAGCTTCTGCCGCACCGAACCGGACATCGCCAAGCAGTTTGCGCGGGTGACCTTCATGTCCGACAACCGCCAGGACGTGATCGGCCTGACCACCCCGGTGCTGATCCTGCAATCGAGCGACGACCTGATCGCCCCCGTGGCCGTGGGTGAATACCTGCACAGCGTGTTGCCCAACAGCACCTATTGCCTGGTGGACAACGTCGGCCATTGCCCGCACATGAGCGAACCACAGGCCTGCGCGGCGGCCATGCACAGTTTCCTCGCGCCATGGGCGGCTGCCAGTGCCCACTGAATTATTCGACAGCGCCGCCTGCGCCCTGGCCGTCACCGCCGAAGACGGCACGATCCTGCAAGCCAATGCGCGCTTCAGCGAATGGTCGGGCTTCAACAACGCCGAGCTGTATGGCCAACGCTTCCAGGACTTGCTGACCATGGGCGGGCGGATTTTCCACCAGACCCACCTGGCGCCCATGTTGCGCATGCACGGCAGCGTCACCGAAGTGAAACTCGACATGCTGCACCGCGACGGGCACAAGCTGACCGTGCTGCTCAACGGCCACAAACGCGAGCACCCTGGCGGCGTGGTGTACGACCTGGCGCTGTTCGGCACCACCGACCGCGACAAGTACGAACGCGAGCTGCTCAACGCGCGCAACCTGGCCGAAGCCCTGCTGCAGGAAAAAACCGCCACCGAACTCGCGCTGCAACAGGCCCAGGCCGACCTCAACGAGGCCTATGCCATCGCCCAGCGCCGCGCGCTGTTTGCCGAGCAGATGGTGGCCATCGTCAGTCACGATCTGAAAAATCCGCTGACGGCGATTCGCATGGCCTCCGACTTTCTCAGCCGGGGCGAACGCACGCCCAAGGAACGCACGCTGCTGGGCCATATCGGCCAATCGTCCGAACGCGCCCAGCGCATGATCGCCGACCTGCTGGACTTCACCCAGGCCCGGGTCGGCCAGGGTATTTCCATCAAGCCCGCGCCGCTGGCCTTGCATGAAGTGATTCAACACGCGGTGGATGAACTGCGTGTGGCCTTCCCCAAGGCCACCCTGGAGCATCACGCCGAGGGCCAGGGCGACGCGTGCCTGGACGCCGACCGCGTGCAGCAAATCATCGGCAACCTGGTGGCCAACAGCGTGGCCTATGGCGACCTGCAACAGCCGATCACGATTACCTCACGCCTGGGCGACGGCGCCTGCGAAGTGGCGGTACACAACCACGGCAAGGTGATCCCCGAAACCTTGCTGGCCGGGCTGTTCGAGCCCATGACCCGTGGCACCGACCAAGGCAGCGACGTGCGCAGCGTGGGCCTGGGCCTGTACATCGTGCGTGAGCTGGCCAAGGTGCATGGCGGGGATGTGGCGGTGACGTCCTGTGCCACCGGCGGCACCACCTTCACCGTGACCTTTCAGGACAGGTAGGCGCTGCCCTGCATCACCGGCTCCACACTACCGGTGAGCACCACACCGCCCGCGCCCGCCCAGTGCACGGTCACCGTGCCGCCGTCGCACTGCACTTGCACGGTGGCATCCAGCAAACCGCGCCGAATGCCATTGACCACCGCGCCGCAGCAGCACGAACCCGAGCCCAGCGGCACCCCGCCGCCACGTTCCCAGATGCGCAGGCGGATATGCCCACGGTCCAGCACCTGCACAAAATGCACGTTGGTTTTGGCCGGGAACAACGGATGATTTTCCAGCGCCGGGCCCACGGCGGCCACGTCGATGGCGGCAATATCGTCGACAAAAAACGTGCAATGCGGGTTGCCCATGCTGCACGCCGCCGGGTCGCCTTCGATCGGCAAGGTGCGTGTATCCAGCGCCTCGGCCAGGGGCACCGCCGCCCAGTCCAGCGACGGCTCGCCCATGTTCACGGCCACCTGCCGCCCCGCCTCGCGCGTGCAGGTCAGCAAACCGCGCTCGGTGCGCAACACAACCGAGTCGGCGCCGGTTTCATGCATCAGCCGGTCGGCCACGCCACGGGTGGCGCTGCCGCAGGTTTGCAGCGGTGTGCCGTTGGGGTTCCAGAATTTAATGCGCGCGGCAGCGTCGTCACAGTCGAGGATCACCGCCAGTTGGTTGAAGCCGATACCGGTGTGGCGATTGCCCAGGTGCCGGGCGATGGCGGGGGTGACCGGGTCGTCCAGGCCACGGCGGTCAATGAGGATAAAGTCGTCGCCATGGGCGTGCATTTTTACGAACTGCAAGGGCATGGGCTGTCCAGTGGTGGAAGTGAAAGATACCCTGAGCTTACTCACTCTTGACGAGCGCTACCCATGCTTATTGTCTTCAGCGGCTTGCCCGGCACCGGCAAGACCACCATTGCCCAACACCTGGCACGCCGTACCGGTGCGGCTTACCTGCGTATCGACGTGATCGAACAGGCGCTGCGCGATGCCGGTGTGTCGGTGGGTGCAAACGGCTATGAGGTGGCAAATGCATTGGCGCTGAGTAACTTGCGACTGGGGCATACGGTGATTGCCGACTGCGTGAACCCGGTGCGGGAAAGCCGCGCAGCCTGGCAGGCAACGGCCGAGACGGCGGGTGTGGCACTGCTGAATGTCCAGGTGGTGTGTTCGGATGCGCAGGAGCACCAGCGCCGCGTTGAAGCCCGCACGGGGGATATCGCCGGGCTGGTGCCGCCGACCTGGCAGTCGGTATTGAGCCATGAATATGAGCCGTGGGACCCCGCGCCATTAACCCTGGACACCGCCAAAATCAGTGCTGCGCAGGCCGTCGAAAGCATCACCCAGCACAAAAGCACACCCGGTTGTTGATAACCATTATCAACTACAGCTAAACTCCGCGCCCTCCCACTTCCCAGTCTGTGCCACGCGGCACAGTCGCGCGCAGGCAGCTGACTCTCTTGGCGGATGAAAAACTCCAGCTTTACCTGACCCACCGGGCCGCGCTGCTGGACTACGCCGCGCCCATCGTGGGCTGCCGCGCCCGCGCCGAGGACGTGGTGCAGGAAGCCTGGTTGCGCTTCAGCGGCCAGGATGAACACGCCGATATCCGCCACCCGGCGAGCTACCTGTACCGCATCGTGCGCAACCTGGCGCTGGACCTCATCCGTCGCACCGCCACCGAGCGGGTGCAGCCGGGCGGCGATGAAATGCTCAACGAGTTGCCCTCCAGCAGTGCCTCGCCGGAACGTGAAGTGAGCAGCCAGAACGAGCTGCAAGCCATCTCCCGCGCCCTGGCGCAGTTGCCTGAACGCACCCAGCGCGCCTTTGAACTCCACCGCCTGGGCGGGTTCACCTTGCAGCAAGTGGCGGTTGAACTAGGCGTTTCGACCGCGCTGGTGCATCAGCTGGTGCACGATGCCTTGCGCCATTGCATGGACTGCCTGGGAGCCGACGATGACTGATCGATCCGGCGACTTTCTGAAAAACCGTAGTGCTGCTGCGTCTTTTGCAGTGAAGGGCGAATCCATGGGATCCTGCCCGCCGTTTTTTACCTGCGAAGATGCTGCCGACATGCCTACCAAGGATTGCGCCAACACCCGCCGCGACGAGGCCCTGGACTGGCTGATGCGTGTGCAACAGGCCCCGCAGGACGTGGACTTGCGTGCGCAATTGGCCGACTGGTGCAGCGTGGATGAGGCAAACGCCAAGGCCTACCGCAAGGCCGAACGCGTGTGGCAACTGACCGGGCAACTGGCGCCGGCCAGCGCGGCACCGCTCACCCCTGCGCCAAGGCCCATGGCACGCCCACGTCGTACACGGCGTTGGGTCGCCGCCGCCCTCGCCGCCTGCCTGGTGGTGGCCCTGGCGCCGAGCCTGCTGCTGCGCTGGCAAGCCGACTACCGCACCGGTGCCGGTGAAACCCTCGACATCATCCTCAGCGACGGCAGCGTGGTGCAACTGGACAGCCACTCGGCCATCGCCGTCGACCTCGCCGGTAACCATCGCGATGTGCGGCTGCTGGCCGGCCAGGCGTTTTTCAAGGTGACGCCGGACAAGCGCAAACCCTTTCACGTGGTCACCAAAACCTTACGAGTGACCGTCACCGGCACCGCGTTCAACGTCGACGCCCAGCCGGGCAACCCCAGCGTGGCCGTGCAACAAGGCTCGGTGAATGTCGACGACGGACCCGCTAATCGCCCGCTCGCCAGCCTGGTGCCAGGGCAACGCCTCAGCTACCGCGCCGGCCGTGCCGAGGTCAGCAGCTTCTCCCCCAGCCAGGCCGCCGCCTGGCGCCAGGGCCAGTTGATTGCCGATGACCTGCCGATCAGCGAAGTGCTCGAACAGCTGCGCCGCTACACCCCGGCGATCATCGTCTTGCGCGATGCCAAGCTCGGCGCGCAGCGTGTCACTGGCGTGTACGACCTGCGCAAACCCCAGGCGGCGCTGCAAGCGGTGCTGCAACCCTATGGGGCCAAAGTGCACGCCTACAGCCCGTGGCTGCTGGTGCTCAGTCGGTAAAATCCGCGCCCTTTAAAAATATTTCATATTTTTTCTGAAAATCCCCAGCGCTGTCCCGTCTTCTGTCCCGCGCGCAGCAATTGAGATGTATTCGTATTCATTGACTGGCCGGTGTTTGCCGGCGCGGGGACCTTTGCATGACTCACACCCTTCACCGCTTGCCAGGGCAGCGCGGGCCCTGGCCGCTGCGCCTGAAAAACACCGCCGGCGCCGGTTTGCTCGGCCTGTGCTGCGCGTTCGGCGCGGTGCCGCAAGCCATGGCGCAGGCACACACTGCGGATAAAGCGGCGCACGGTTTCAGCATTGCAGCCCAACCCCTGGCTGGCGCGTTGATTGCCTTCGGCCAACAGAGCGGGCAACAGGTGAGCGTCGACCCTCAACTGCTCAAGGGCGTGAATTCCCCGGGTGTGAATGGCGACATGAGCAACGACGCCGCCCTCGCCTACCTGCTGCAAGGCACCGGCATCGGCTGGAGTTACCAGGACGGCGCGCTGATGTTCCATCGCCTGCCGAGTGCGGATGCCGGCCCGTTGACGCTGGACAACACCATCGTGCTGGGCTTCACCGAAGAGAACTCGTTCCAGGGCGCCACCGTGATCGACCAACGCGCGATCCAGGCCTTCCCCGGTGCCAACGGTGACATCACCACCCTGCTGCAGATGCACCCCGCCGTGCAGTTCAGCAGTGAACAGAAAAGCTCCAACACCCCCGGTGAAATCGATCCGGCCGACATCAGCATCAACGGCGCCAAGTTCTACCAGAACAATTTCATGATCGATGGCATCTCGATCAACAACGACATCGACCCCGGCGCCCACGGCTATAACGAAACGCGCCAGTTCGACGCTGCCCCCAGCCGCTCCCACGGCATCGCCCTGGACGCCGACCTGCTGCAGGAAGTGAAGGTCTACGACAGCAACGTGCCGGCCGAATACGGTGGTTTCAACGGCGGCGTGGTCGATGCGATCACCCGTCGCCCCAGCCAGGACCTGCACGGCAAGGTGTCCTACTCGATGACCCAATCGGCGTGGACCAAATACCACATCACCGCCCAGGACCAGGAAGCCTTCGACAACGCCTCCAACGAGCAATACCAGCCCGAGTTCAAGAAAACCACAATGCGCGGCATGCTCGAAGGCCACCTCACCGAGGATTTCGGCGGGATTCTGAGCTTCTCGCAGAAGCGCTCAGTGATCCCGCTCAACCGCTATGCCGACGGCTACACCAGCCCCAATGGCGACAACGAAAAAGACCAGACGCGCCAGCTCGACAACTACATGCTCAAGACCTACTGGAACGTCAACGACCGCCTGAGCCTGGACGCGTCGTTCATCAAGGCGCCGCAGGAAAACATCTATTTCCGCGAGAACTACATCAACTCCGGTTTCACCAATATCAACGGCGGCTGGCAGGGTTCGCTCAAGGCGGTGTGGGAAGGCGACTCGGCGCGCTGGACCCACACCGTGGCGCTGACCGACCTCAACAGCTCACGCGAATCCGAGTCCACCGACATGATCGGCTGGTACTACTCCAGCGTGAAAAATTGGGGCATTCCGCTGTCCAGCACTTCACGCAGCGGCGAAGGCGCGTATGGCGACCTGGACCAGACCCAACGCGGCATCGACTACAAACTCAAGGCCGAGTGGCAAGCGTTCAACTGGGGCGGTGCCGAGCATCAGCTCACCGGCGGCATGGAGCTGACCCGCAACGAAGCCACCTGGGAGCGCGGCACTGCCGCCACCTCGGCGCTGGTCGGGAGACGCGACAATATCGCCACCTGCCTCAACAACGACCCGCTCTGCTCCATCGGCCTGATGCTCAACGGCAACACACGCCAGTGGGCCAACACCATCAACGTGTATGGCGCCGGCAAGCTGGACCTGACCGAAACCAAGTACGCGTTCCACCTGCAAGACGCCATCCAGATCGGCAAGCTCGGCCTGCGCCCTGGCGTGCGCTTCGAGGGCGACGACTACATGGAAGGCAAAAACCTCGCGCCACGTTTTGCCGGTGACTACGACTTCTTCGGCGACCGCAGCACCGTGCTGGTGTTCGGCGCCAACCGCTACTACGGGCGCAACCTGTTCAAGTATCGCCTCGCCGATGGTCGCCAGGCCTTCAACACGCGCTACACCCGCACCACCCAGGGCGGCGCCTGGACCGCCGTGCAGGGCAAGAACCAGAACAAATTCTCGGACCTCAACGTGCCCTACGATGACGAGTGGACCCTGGGCCTTGACCAAGTGTGGCTCGACACCGATTTTCGCCTGAAATACGTGCACCGCGAGGGCAAGGACCAGATCGTGCGTGCCTCCAACCGCGTGCTGGGCACCGGCGCCGCCGCCGGCTACGACACCATCTACTACACCTACACCAACGCCGGTTCCAGCGAGACCGACAACATCAGCCTGACCATCACGCCCAAGCAGGAATTCAAATGGCAGGGCACTCGCACCAGCGTGCAGGCGGCCTTTGACTGGTCACAAACCAAGGACGGCTACGGCACCTACGAATCAATCGTCGACGCTGGCGAGTTCGCCGACGACGATGTGATCTACGACGGCAAGCGCATGGCCTACAGCGAACTGCCCGCCGGCGATTTCAACCGCCCCTGGACCGCGCGCCTGACCACCATCACCGAGATCCCGCAGTGGCACCTCACCGTCAGTAACTTCCTGCGTTATCGCGGAGCCTACGAACAGATCGTCGAAACCAGCGCCACCGCCGTGGTCGGTGACGAAACCCTGGCGGTGTACGACTCTGCCGAGGTCAAGGCCGCGCCCACCTGGGACATGCGCGTCAGTTGGGAGATCCCCACCGGCAAGGACCAGGCGCTGTTTGCCGCCGTGGATATCACCAACGTCACCGACCACGTCAACGAGATCGTCGGCAAAAACAGCTCCACCGTCACCTATGAGATCGGCCGCCAATACTGGCTCGAAGTCGGCTACCGCTTCTAATCCACCCCTGATTAGCCTGGACACCCTATGAACAAGATTCTTGCAGGCCTGCTCGGCCCGCTGCTGCTGTGCGCGTGCGCAGCGCCCGTCACCCAAGCGCCGTTGCCATGGGCACCCCAAGTGGTGCGCGGCACACTGGCCAATGGCTTGGAATACCGCCTGGTGCGCAACAGCAGCCAGGCCGGCCGCCTCGACCTGCGCCTGACCGTACGCGCCGGCTCCGTGGATGAAGACGACGACCAGGTCGGCGTAGCGCATATGCTCGAACACCTGACCTTTCGCAGCCGCGCTGGCCAGCCCACGGATTTGCGCGCGCAGATGACTGCACTGGGTTGGGTGCAAGGGCGCAATTTCAACGCGATGACCAGCTACGACCGCACCCAGTATTTGCTCAGCCCGATGGCCGGCAGCACGCAAACACCCGCGGCCCTGTCGATGCTGTCCAAACTGGTGTTCGCCGGCGACTACAACGCCGCTGACCTGGAGCGCGAACGCCCGATCGTCATCGAAGAATGGCGCGGCGGCCTCGGTGTGGCGCAGCGCATGAACGACCAACGCGCGGCCTCGCAGCGGGTCGGCTCGCGCTACCCGGCGCACCGCACCATCGGCAATGAGACGGCGATTCGCGAAGCCTCGCTGGAAGCCTTGCAGCGTTTTCAACAACGCTGGTACGTGCCCAACAACATGATCCTCTCGGTGGTCGGCGACTTCGACCCACAGCAATTGGCGCAGCAGATCGAGCAGGCGTTTGGCGCCCCCAAGGCGAAGCCCTTGCCGGAGCGCGAGCACCGCGAACTGCCGCTTGACGGCCAGCTGAAAATCTTCCGCCTGCAAGACCCGCAAACCGGCAGCAACCAGGTGTCGCTGCTGTTTCGCCTGCACGAACCGGACAGCCGTGGCGCCAGCGCCGATGCGACCCGCGAGCGCTTGATCGACCGCATCACCCTCGCGGCCCTGTTGAACCAACTGCGCCGCCAGCCGCTGCAACCGGGCGTGCGCAGCCTGACCGCGCAAAAGACCCTGATCGGTGAACACTCCAGCGTGCTCGGCATTGCCGCCGGGGTAGAAGGCGCCCATCACGACGCCGCCTTGCAGCAACTGCTGACCGAGCTTGAACGCCTGCGCCAACACGGCCTCACTGCGCAGGACCTGAGCAATGAGCAGGCGAAGATCCGTCGACTGGCAGACGGCATGCTCGCCAAGGACGAGTCGCGCACCTTCGAACAATGGGTGACCACCCTCAACGATGCGGCCGTGCAGAACCGCAGCGTGGTGGCAAGCCATCAGGTCGCGCAAGTCTCCCTGCAAGCCCTCGACAGCATCGACCTCGCGGCCATCAACACACGGTTGCAGCGCTGGCTGAACAGCCCCGACCAGGTACTGCAACTGACCGCGCCAGGTAGCAGCGTGGTGCGCTTGCCCACGGTGGATGAAGTGCAGCAACTGCGCGCGCGCATCGCCCAGACCTCGCTGACGGCGCCCCAGCTTGTCGCACCCGAAGCGCCACCCGTGGTCACCTTCACGCCACCGGCTGCGGGGCAACCCGGCAAGGTCACGGGTAAACGCCGGTTTGCCGCCGAACAGGTCGAACACTGGCAACTGAGCAACGGCGACCGCCTGGTGTGGCTGCGGCGCAATGCCGACAACGGGCAGTGGCGCCTGCAAGCGGAATCCGCCGCCGGCTTCAACCGCCGCGACGTGCCGGGCTGGCGCCTGCAAATGGCCGCGCAACTGGGCAGCGAAAGTGGCGCGCCGGGGCTGGAGGCGTGGCGCAAGCAGCACAAGGCGACGTTGAGCCTGGAACACAGCGCCACGCGCTTGCAGTTGAGCGCGAGCAGCCAGCCTTCCATCAGTGGGTTGACCACCGTGCTGCAAAGCTACCGCCAGAGCCAGGTCAATGCCGTGATCGACGAGGCACTGTTCAGCGCCGCACGCGATGACTTATTGAGCCGCGCCAGCACCCGACCGGACGCCATCGCCGTCGCCCGCCGTGAACTGCGCTACGGCGCCGACACCTGGCAGACTCCCGATCAGGCCGCCCTGGAGCCGCTGCAATCGGCCACCTTGACTGAAGACTGGCGCCAACTGGTACAGGCCCCGGTCACCTACTACCTGATGGCCGACATCGAACCCGCCCAACTGGAAACCGTCGTGCGTGAACAGCTGGCGAATATCCCGCGCGGCGTCGCCCCCCTCACCCACCCTGCCCTGCAACAGCCCGGTCAACGCCGTGCCGACCTGGCCGTCGCGCTGGAGCCGCGCGTGGTGCTCGAAGCCAGCAGCTTCAGCGCACACCCCTGGTCGCCCGAGGCCGCTGCGCGTGTCGCGGCGCTGCGTGAGCTGGCCAACCAGCAACTCAAGCAGCGCCTGCGCGGCGAAGCCTCCGGGGTGTATCGCCTGCGTTTTGACAGCGAACTGAACCCCGACACCCAGCGCATCGAAAGCCAGTTGAGCTTTACCTGTGATCCCCAACGCGCCGAGGAACTGTGGGCCCTGGCCCAGCAAACCCTGGCACAACTGGGCCAATCGGTAGACGCCAAATGGGTCGCGGGCGAACGCGCCGAACTGCGTCGTCAGGAGAAAAAACGCCTGCTCGATCCCACCACCCAATGGCGTCGCCTGGTGCTCAGCGAACATCATTGGCAAGACCCACGCTACTTGAGCCGCCAGGCCGCATTGCCGGATGGCCTGCGCATCGAGCTGCTCAAACCCTTGGCAAGCCAGCTGTTCCCGGCGCATAACCAAGTGCTGCTGCGCGTACTGCCCAAGGCGGACGCCCAGTGAACAGCCTGCGAACCTTCTACCGCCTGGTCGCGCCCTTCTGGCGCCAGCGCAGCCAATGGCTGGGCTGGCTGATGCTGGCCAGCATCATCGGCATGGGCCTGCTGCTCGTGCAGATCAACGTATTGATCAACGCCTGGAGCAAGAGCTTCTACGACACCCTTGGCGCGTTCGACACCCCCGCGTTGTATGCGCTGATGGGCCGTTACGTGATGTACCTGGGCGCCTATGTACTGATCGTGGTCGCGCTGGACTGGGTGCGCAAAGCCCTGGTACTGCGTTGGCGCCAGGCCATGACCGAGCATTTCACGCATGCCTGGCTGGCCGACCAGGCCTTTTACCGCCTGGGGTTGAACGGCGAGCCGGACAACCCCAACCAGCGCATCAGCGAAGACGTGGACATGGTCGCCGACCTGAGCGTGGAGCTGGTCGCATCGTTCATTGTCAATATGGCCCAGGTAGGCGCGTTCATGAGCATCCTGTGGCAGCTCTCCGGGGTGCAAACCTTCACTGTCGGTGAGTACAGCGTCACCCTGTCGGGCTACCTGGTGTGGATCGTGCTGCTGTATACCCTGGCCGGCAGCCTGATTACTCATTGGGTCGGCCGCCCGTTGCACCGTTTGAACGTGGACCGCCAGCACTACGAGGCGGACTTTCGCGCCAGCCTGTTGCGCAAGCGCGAGCACGCCGAGCAGATCGCCCTGTACCGTGGCGAAGCGGTGGAGCGCCAGCACCTGGCCGAGCGCTTCGGCGCCATCGCACGCAATTGGCGCCAGTTGATGGGCCGCGAGCGCAACCTCAGCCTGTTTGTTGTCAGCTATGACCGGCTGAGCCTGATCATTCCAGTGTTTGCCGCGATGCCTGCGTTTCTGGCCAAGACCATCACCCTGGGCGGGCTGATGCAGATCCGCAGCGCGTTCAGTGCGGTGCAAGGTTCGCTCAGTTGGTTTATCAAGCTCTACCCGAAGTTGATGCGCTGGAGTTCGGCGGTGGAGCGGCTGGGGCAGTTTGAGCAGGCGATTGCGGCCAGCCGCTGCCAGGCCAAGGCACCGGTGGTCGGCGATTGTTTGTGCGTGAGCGGCCTGGACGTGTTGCGCCCGGACGCCGGCGTGCTGCTGGCGGATGTGTCGGTGCAGGTGGCGCAAGGCGAATGGCTGTTGATTGCCGGGCGCAGCGGCATTGGCAAATCCACCTTGCTGCGTACCTTGCAGGGCATCTGGCCGTACTGCCGGGGCGGCTGGCAATTGCCGCCGGGGCGCAGCCTGTTGTTGCCGCAAAAGCCTTATCTGCCGAGCATGCCGTTGCGCAACCTGCTGGCGTATCCGGCGGTTGAGGTACCGAGTGCGGCGCGTTTGATGGCCGTGTTGCAGCAGGTCGGTTTGCCGGGCCTGGCGACACGGCTGGATGAGCAAAGCGAATGGGCGCGGGAACTGTCCGGCGGCGAGCAACAGCGCATCGGCCTGGCGCGGGCGCTGCTGTATGCGCCCGACACCCTGTACCTGGATGAAGCCACCAACCAGCTCGACGAGGCCAGCGCCCACGCCTTATTGGTGCTGCTGCGCGCGCAACTGCCTGGCTGCACGGTGATCGGCATCAGCCATCAGGCGGCACTGGTGGCGCTGTTCGATCGCACCTGGTCGCCGTCCTCTATAGAGGCTGGGAACCCATCGCCTTCATCAGCGCAAGGTCCCGTGCATAGATATCCGGCGCGTACACCAGGCTGCCCTGGCGATCCACTTCAACCGTCCAGTAGCCCAGCAACACCGGCACCGGGGTGGCCAGCCTGAATTCGTGGGTCACACCGGTGGCCAATAGTTCATCGGTGCGCGCGCGTTCGGCCGGGGTCACCAGCAGGTCGCGCAGCAGCAACGGCTGCTCTACCCTCACACACCCCGAACTGAACGCGCGCGGGCCTTTGGTAAACAGCGGCTGGCTCGGGGTGTCGTGCAGGTACACCGAGTAGGGGTTGGGAAAGCGCATCACGATCTTGCCCAGCGGGTTACGCGGGCCGGCTTCCTGGCGCAGCAGGATATTGCCCGGGCGCGCCCAGTCGATCTGCTCCGGCGCCAGCGGGTGACCTTCGGCGTCGAGCACTTGCAGGTTCTGCTGGCGCAGGTACTCGGGGTTGAGGCGGATGGCCGGCAGTTTGTCCTCGCGCATGATGGTCGGCGGGATGGTCCAGGTGGGGTTGAGGGTCAGCCGCGTGATGCGCGATTTGAGCAGCGGCGTCTGGCGCTCGGCGCGCCCCACTTGCAGGCGGGTTTGCCACACCGGGATGCCGCTCTGGTAGACGCTCAATTGCGCGGCGGCGACGTTGACCAGCACGCCTTCAGGTTCCAGGTCCTGGGCCAGCCAGCGGAAACGTTCGAGGTTGATGCGCAGTTGCTCGCGGCGAATCGCCGGGCTGATATTCAGTTCGGTCACCGTGCCGGCGCCGATCACGCCGTCGGCCTGCAAGGAATGGCTGAGCTGGAAGGCCTTGACCGCCGTGACCAGTTCAGGCCGGTATTGCTGGCCGCCGCCCTTGGGCTCGTTGGCCAGATAGCCGCCGCTGTGCAGGCGTCGCGCCAGTTCCGGTACGCGCGGGTCGTCCATGCCGGGGCGCAACAACGGGCCACTGGCGATCGGGTCCCAATGCGGCAACGGTTGCAGGCGCACGCTGGAATAGGCGTTGCGCAGGCTGCGGTAGAGGTCGGCGCTGGGGCGTGCCTGGTCGAATGCCTGGGCCATGTCTTGCAGGCCGACGGCGGCGAACGCCAGCACTTCGGTGCTGGGGTCGTGGGCCGGTGGCTGGGAATGCCACAGGGGTTCGAAACGTGACTGCTGCAGCCGGCCGTAGTGCAGATCCTGCAAGGCTTGCAGGTACTGACGGCTGCTGGCGATATCGCTGCACAGCACGTTGGCCGTGGCGTCTGGCGCAGGCAGGCTATAGTGGGTGGGGTCCAGGCCGTCGTCGGCGAGCAGCAGCAGCTGGGCTTGCAACGCGTCGCGGCGCTCGGCAGCCGACCACAGCGGCACGTCGCCCTGCTGCTGGTAAAAGGCTTGCAGTCGCGACTGGACGGCGGCGTCGACCTGCGGCGCGAGGCTGGGGCAAACGCTGGCCAGTTGCGCCAGGGCCTGTTGCACCGGCGCCGTATTCACCAGGATCGGCGGGGCCACGGGTAATGCGGCGTCCGGCAGCGCGTCGGCTGTCGCGACCAATGGTGCAACGAGCAGGCAAATGCTCAAGTAACATGCGTGTTTTTTGAACAATAGCTTTGCTCCAATCCACAGCGGGGGCTGTACTGTAGATGCTGACTTTTTTGTGTCGCCTGGGTTTGATCACCGTAAGCCTGGCTGTGTTGAGCAATTCTGCGCTCGCCGCCAATGGCAACCCTCCTACCTTGTATAGCAGCCTGGCGCGCTCGGCTCCAGAACTCAATCCGACTGTGCTGAAAAGTGCCCTGAACGCGGTGCAATGTGCAGTCAATAGTGGCGAGGAACGCTCCGAGCGCCTGGCCGTGATTGACTATTCCCAGCCTTCTACCGCTCGTCGGCTGTGGATCTTCGACCTGCGCAAAAAGACCCTGGTGCTGCGTGACCTGGTGGCCCATGGGGCCAAGTCCGGGGAAAATTTTGCCACCCAGTTTTCCAACCTCGAAGGCAGCCACCAATCCAGCCTGGGGCTGTTCCGTACCCAGGAAAGTTACCTCGGCACCCACGGCTATTCACTGCGCATGGACGGCCTGGAGCCAGGCTTCAACGACCAGGCCCGCGACCGCGCCATCGTGATTCACGCGGCTGACTATGTGAGCCCGCTGTGGAGCAAGCGCGAAGGCCGCATCGGCCGCAGCCAGGGTTGCCCGGCCGTGCGTCCGCAAGTGGCGCGCCAGGTGGTGGATAAGCTCAAGGATGGCCAGTTCATGTTTTCCTGGTACCCCGACCAGCGCTGGCTGAAGTCTTCGACGCTACTCAATTGCAAGCCCCAGCAGGTGGCGAGTAGTCGTACAATCCGTGGCGGATAGCCTGAGCCACCGATAAAAGAGAGCGTCGAATGCTTCTACATACTTCCACCTGGATCGAGATCGAGCAGTTCCTGGAGCGCAGCCGCACGGTGGTGATCCCCATCGGCTCCAACGAACAGCATGGCCCCACCGGCCTGCTGGGCACCGACTGGATGTGCCCGGAAATCATCGCCCATGCGGCGCAGAAAAACGCCGACATCCTCATCGGCCCCACCTTCAATATCGGCATGGCCCAGCATCACCTGGGTTTTCCCGGCACCATCTCCCTGCGCCCGTCCACTTTTATTGCCGCGATTGGTGACTGGGTGCGTTCGCTGGCCGGGCATGGTTTCGAGAAAATCCTCTTCCTCAATGGCCATGGCGGCAATATCGCGACAATTGAAGCGGCGTTTTCCGAGCTGTACGCCGAAGCCAGCTTCGCCCGTCGCCCAGCCGGCTTTGCGCTGAAACTGGTGAACTGGTGGGACCTGGAAGGCGTGAGCGAGCTGGCCCACCGCCAATTCCCGGTCGGCCATGGCAGCCATGCCACACCGTCGGAAATTGCGGTGACGCAATGGGCGTACCCGGAATCGATCAAGTCGGCTGACTACTCGCCACAAATCGCCAACACCGGGCCGATCCGCGAAGCCCTGGACTTCCGCGCACGCTTCCCCGACGGGCGCATGGGCTCGGACCCGGCTCTGGCGACGGTGGAGAAAGGCGGTGAGTTGGTGAAGTTGGCGGCGACTGGGCTGGTCAAGGTCGTTGACAACTTCAGCAACGAAGCCAAACCCTAAGCCAAACACATAGCAAAATGTGGGAGGGGGCAAGTCGAATCGTCGCACCGCCCCTCCCACATTTGAATGGTGTGTTACTTACACTCTTGCGCTGCCAGCTCAAGCCGCGACGGCGTCAGTGCCGAGGCCAGCGGCTTGCGCTCATACAAAAACACCTTGCCGCCGTCGCCGGCCTTGTAGGCCTCCAGCACATCATCTGCCGCAATCTTGCTGGTCAACACCACCTTGGCGTGACGCGAGTTCTGCGTCACGGTGGAGGTAATGCCGTGTTTTTCCAGCTTGGGCAGTACGCACTGCACATAGGCTTCAGGCCCCTTGCTGGTTTGCAGGGTCATGGTTGGAGCGTTAGGGGCGGAAACACAGCCGGCCAGCAACAGAGTGGCGGCCGGTACAAATAAAGAGCGCATGAAAAAATCCTGACGATAAAAATAAAAGTTCATTTCAACTCGCACGAACCAGCGCCTTGAGCGATGCATCGAACTGCTTCAAGGCATCGAGCTGCACATCCCGCTGCTGCTCGATCTGCGCGGCAATCTCCGGTGCGGCCTTATCGCGCACCCACACCGACGGCAGTTGCTTGTGCATCGAGCCCTCTGCCTTGGCGATGTATTGCAGGTTGGCGTCATAGAACCGCGCCACAAACCGCGCCTCGACCTGATCGTTACGCTGGGTCAGCAGTTGATTATGGGTATCGAGCATCACCACCACATCGGGGTGCGCCTGCACCAGGGCATCCAGGTTGTCGTAAACCGTCACCGACAAAAAGGTGCCTTGCAGCGAACTCATCAACCAGTCAATGGCCAGTTCCGGGTCGGAGCTGTTGACGAACGCCTGGCGGATACGCCCGTCGAGGGCACCCTTGGCGCCATTCAAGGCCATGTCGTGGTAGCGTTCAAGGTAGCTGAGGTTGTCGCGGGTGTTATCGCTCAGCAATACACCCACCGATTGCGCGCGCTGGAGGGAGTCTACGCTACCAACGATAGGTAGCAAATGGCCGGTAGGTGGTTCAGCGGCGATTGCCGCATTGTTCACCACCACGGTGCCCAGCATCAGAATCATTAGACCAAGCTGAATAATCGTCCTCATCGCGCATTTCCTTGAACAGCGTCTCGATGGAGGCGATTTTGCGCTTTCCCGGCAAAAACAGAACTTGCGATGCGTGATGGTGACTATTATCTGAACCGATAGTGCACCCATAAAATCTATAAGGACCACGCCATGAAGCCCCACCAGAAAACCTTCGACCGCATCCGCGAAGCCGTCCTGCCGGAGTTTCGCGAGCGGGTCGCCGATTACCTGGTCGACTATGAAAACGTGCTGCAAGACGATACTGCCGACACCGCGCAAGCCAACGCCAGCGCCCAGCAATTGCGTGGCTACCTGCGTGGTTTGAACACCACGCGGGTGCTGGGCATGGCCGACTGGGAGGACCTCGACCGGCGCGTAGCGCAGATGACCGCGGGCGCTACAACCCAGGACGTTGCTGGTTGACCCACTCCTGCACCGAGGGCCGCTGCCACTGGCGTTGCGCGTAAGCCACCAGCTCGGCGGGTACGTTGTCGCCGTTGAGGATCAGGCGATTGAGCATGATCGCCAAGTCCACATCGACAATCGACCACTCGTCAAACAGGTTCGCCGGGTTACCCGCCAGCAGTACCTGCGCGCCATTGATCAAACGGCTGGCAGCCGCTTCAGCCACCGGCGACAACGGCGGCATCTGCTGCCCGCAGAACACCACCAGGGTAGAGCGCTCCTGGCGAATCGGCAGCAAGTCGCTGCGCAACCACGCCTGCACCTGCCGCGCCCTCGCCCGCTGCTTGGGGTCGGCCGGGTACACCGGCGTGCCGGGGTAGGTGTCCTCCAGATACTCGGTGATCGCCGAAGACTCCGACAACGCAAAATCGCCCTCCACCAGGGTCGGCACCCGCTGGGTCACAGACAGCCGCGCGAAGTCGGCCGTCTGGTTTTGTGCGGCGTCCAGGTCCAGGGTAAGCAGGTCGAAGGCCAGGCCTTTTTCGCGCAGGGTGACGAACACCGACATGGCGTAAGGGCTGGTGTAGATCGAATCAACATATAGACGCAGCGGGCTCTGGCTCATGGGCACTCTCCTTGAATGAGCCTTAACGCTACGAGATGTACGCGCAGAAAGACAATGCAGGGTTTTTATGGGGGCATTCCTGGTGGGAATAGCGCACTAGCCGGCAAAGCCGCCCGACTCAAGGTGGGAGGGGGCTTGCCCCCGATAGCAGTGGGTCAGTCGCCATCTACATGCCTGACATACCGCCATCGGGAGCAAGCCCCCTCCCACATTGGGTCTCCTGTGTGGCTTAGAAATCCACCGTGGCCGACAGCTTCACCGTGCGGGGCTCGCCCTGGGTCAGGTAGTTGTTGGCGGTCGAGGCCGAGGCCCAGTACGCTTTGTCGGCCACGTTCTCGACGTTGGCGCGCAGGGTGATGTACTTGTCGTCGGCCTTGAAGCCATAGCGGGCGCCGAGGTCGACGCGGGTCCAGGCCGGGATGCTCAGATTGTTCGCCGCGTCGAGGTATTCACCCCCGGTACGCAACAGCCGCGCGTTGACCGCCGCGCCCTGGATGCCCGGGATGTCCCAATCGGCACCGAGGTTGTACTGGAAACGCGGCACGCCGGCGGCGCGGTTACCGTCGGTGAGGCCGTTGGAGGTGTTTTGCAACTCGGTGCGCATCCAGGTCGCACCGGCCAGCAGGCGCAAGCCGTCGACCGGTTCGCCAAAGACGTTGAGTTCCACGCCCTTGTTGATTTGCTCACCGTCGACGCTGAACGTGCTGCTGCCATTGGGGTTGGTGCGGGTGGAGCTGTTCGGCTGCTCGATGCGATACACCCCAAGGGTTGCACCAAAGCTGTCCCAATCGAGCTTCACCCCGGCTTCGGTCTGTTTGCTGCGATTGGGGGCGAAGGTGACATTCGGGTTGGTCACTCCGGTCGAGGGCGATGTCGGCCCCTGCGCCAGGCCTTCGATGCGGTTGGCATACAACGACACGTGTCCCCACGGCTTGACCACCAGGCCGTAGACCGGCGTGGTGATCGATTCGTCGTAATTGGCATTGCGCACGCCGGCGGTGGTGCTCCACGCGTCCACTTCGATGGTCTGGCGGCGCACGCCCACGGTCAGCAACACGCGATCGTCGATAAAGCCCAAGGTATCCGACACCGCCGCGCTCTTCATGCGGTTCTTGCCGACGATACGCGGGTCATGAATATCGCTGCCGAAGTAGGTCACGCTCGGGCGCGGAGTCTGGATCGGGTTGTACAGGTTACCCGGTTGGCGGTTGGCCCGCAGTATCGCCTCGAAGGCCGAACGCTGCTCTCCCCAGATCCCCGACAAGCCGAAGTTCATCTGATGGGTCACCGAGCCGGTGTTGAAATGCCCGTTCAAGCCGCCCATGGCGCTCTTGTTGTCTTCATCGTGGGGCGAGTACAAAAAGCCGACCTGCCCGGCGCCGTTGTTGCCCACGTACAGCGACGAGTACTGGCCGTTTTCCCGCGTGTGCTTGGCGCCGCCGCCTACATAGGCGGTCCAGTTTTCATTCAAGTCATATTCGGCGTTGAACATGCCGTAGGTGTCTTCCAGCTCCGACCAGCTCCAGTCCTGGGCGTAGTTGTGCTTGGCCGACGGAGCCTTGGGCACCTTGGTGCCGTTGGGGTATACCACCGAGCGGCCATTGTTGATGCGCTCTTTCTGGTAGCCGAAGTCGGTGGACACGCGCAGGCGCTCGCCACGGTAATCCAGGGCAATGGCCACCAGCTGCGAGCTTTTGAATTCATCATCGATAGCCGTGTCGCCGCCATGCCGGGCCAGGTTGACCCGCGCGCCGAAGCGGTTGTCTTCGCCAAAGCGCTGGCCCAGGTCGAGGTGGCCGCCGGCCTGGCCGTCGGTGGTGGTGTCGAGGGTGACGCTGCGGGTGGCGATGTCTTCGGCGCGCTTGGGCACCAGGTTGACGCTGCCACCAATGCCGGTGCCGGCCGGCGACACACCGTTGACGAAGGCATTCGGGCCTTTGAACAGCTCGACGCGCTCCAGCGCCTCGGTGGTGATGATCTGCCGAGGCAGCACGCCGTACAGGCCGTTGAAGGCAATGTCATCGGTGCTCAGCGGCAAGCCACGGATAGTGAACACCTGGGAAAAGTTGCCGAACCCCGAAGACTGACGCACCGACGCGTCGTTAAGCAGCACATCACCCACGGTGCGTGCCTGCTGGTCGGCGATGGTCTTGGCGGTGTAGCTGACCACACTGAACGGCACGTCGCTGATCGAGCGATTACCCAACACACCGAGCCGCGCCGAGCGCGCCACCTGGCCACCGCCGTAGGTGTCAGCCTGCGCCCCGCTCGCCTCGGCGCTGATGGTGGTGGCGCCCAGTTGCAGCGCATCGCCGGTGGCCTCGGGCACTACGGTGTAACCGTTCGCCCCGGTGCTTTGCAAGGTGTAGCCGCTGCCTTGCAGCAACTGCATGAAACCGGACTGCGCGGTGTAGCTGCCCTGCAACCCTGCACTCTGCTGACCATTGAGCAGCGTGGAGTCAAACGACAACGGCACCCCCGACTGCGCCGCGAACTGCGCCAACACATTGCCCAAAGGCCCCGGCGCAAGGGTGTAGCTGCGCGCCGCGCTGGTCGCGGCGGCGTCGGCGGCCACGGCACTGTGCAGTGGTGCGATGGCCGCCAAGGCAACGGCCAGGCTCAAGGCCTTCAAGGGGCGAATGGGGTGCGGTGTGAAGGTCATGGGCATTCCTGTCGGCGCGGTGCAACGTTGAGGGTTCTCCCCTACACCGCGCGACAACGAAAAAGGTATCAGCGAAAGATAAAAAAGATTCAGCGCGGCTCGAGCGTCACCCAGTAGCCGGTCAGGCTGCTGACTTTTACCGGCAGGGTGTCCTGCAACAGGCGCAGGCTGGCGTCGGTGTCACGCAGGGGGAAGGCCCCGGAAACGCTCAAACCGGCCACGCTGGCGTGGCAGCGCAGCACGCCACGGCGGTAGCGGCCCAGTTCGTCGAGCAAATCCGCCAGGCGCATGTGCTGGGCCAAGAGCATGCCGTTTTCCCAGGTCAGCGCGCTGCGGTCCAACGGCGCCACGGCCGCCACGCTGTCGCCGCCAAAGGCACTCTGCTCACCGGCCTTGAGGATCAGCCCGCGGCTGGCACGCGCGGGCAGCATTTCTACCGCACCTTCGAGCACCGCCACGCGGCTGCTGTGCTCGCCCACGCGCACGCTGAAATGCGTGCCCAGCGCACGCGCCGTGCCATGGCGGGTCTGCACGATAAACGCGCGATGGGTGGGCGCGGGGTCTTTGGCGGTGGTGATCATCACCTCGCCTTGCAGCAGGTCGATGCGCCGCACCTGGTCGGTGAAGGCAATATTCAACGAGCTGGCAGTGTTGATCAGCAGCCGCGTACCGTCGGGCAAGGTCAGGTCGCGTTGCTCGCCGATGGCGGTGTGCTGGTCGGCCGTCCAGGCCTGCCAGGGCTTTTGCTGCCAGGCCAGCCAGGTCGCGGGGCCCGCCAGCAGCAACAGCCCGAGGGCCTGGCGGCGGCCAAGGGATTTTTTGCGGCCGATACGCTTGAGGGTGTCGCCGGCAATCAACGCCGGCACGCTGTTGAAATCACCGAGCACCGCCTGAGCACGCTGCCAGGCCTGGGCGTGCTGGGCGCTGCGGCCCTGCCATTGGGCGATGGCGCGGCGGTCTTCGTCGGTGGCGCTGCCGGATTGCAACTGCACCATCCAGTCGGCGGCTTCGCCGAGGATCAGCGGGTCGATCGACGGGTTCATGCCACGCTCAGGCAGGCGAGGAACGCATCGCGCATATAGCGTTTGACCGACACCAGCGACACCTTCAATTCATCGGCGATCTGCTGATAGGTCAGGCCGTCGATCTGCGCCATCAGGAACGCCTGGCGGGTTTTCTCCGGCAAGTCGCGCAGCATGGCTTCGATACGGTACAGCGCTTCGAGGATCAGCCAGCGGGTTTCCGGCGACGGCACTTGCTGCTCGGGCAGGTGGGCGATGGTTTCCAGATAGGCGCGTTCGACTTCCTGGCGGCGCCAGCTGTCGATCATCAGGCCTTTGGCGATATGGGTCAGCAAGGCGCGCGGTTCGCTGCCGAAACCGCCGCTGCCGGGGCGGGTCAGCAGGCGCATGAAGGTGTCGTGTGCCAGGTCGGCCGCGTCGTTGGCATTGCCCAGCTTGCGGTCGAGCCAGCGGTACAACCATCCGTGGTGTTCGCAGTACAAATCCTGGATTGGCAGATTGAGGGAGGACGACATGCGAGTCACCGGCGCCGGGGCCAAGGAGTAATTAAGAATTGATCGCATTCTAATCTGCACAACGAAGCACGGCAACGCGTTAATTAATGTTATAGGATAACGCCCTCTTTCCGCCCTGCCCTGTGATCCTTGCCCATGACCGACGCTGTTCCCCTGCGCCAACGCCTGCTTTGCATCGACGCCCTGCGCGGCTTGGTCATCCTGTTTATGCTGCTCGACCACGTGCGCGAAACCTTCCTGCTGCACCGACAGGTCAGCGACCCGATGAGCATCGACAGCACCGAACCCGTGCTGTTTATCAGCCGCACCCTGGCGCATCTGTGCGCGCCGGTGTTTGTGTTGCTCACCGGTTTGTCGGCGTTTTTGTACGGCCAGAAATATCAGGGCCGGCGCGACGTGTCGGCGTTCCTGTTCAAGCGCGGGCTGTTTCTGGTGGTACTGGAATTTACCCTGGTCAACTTCGCCTGGACCTTCCAACTGCCGCCCAGCGTGATCTACATGCAAGTGATCTGGGCGATTGGCGTGAGCATGCTCGCCCTCGCCGCGCTGGTGTGGTTGCCGCGCCCGCTGCTGATCGCGGTGGCGCTGGTGATCATCGGCGGGCACAACCTGCTGGATGGCCTGCATTTCGCGCCCGGTTCCGCGTTGCAAAACGGCTGGGCGATCCTGCACGAACGCAGCTGGATCGACGTGACTGACAGCCTGCGCCTGCGTATCACCTACCCGGTGCTGCCGTGGATCGGCGTGATTGCCTTGGGTTACGCCCTCGGCCCATGGTTCGCGAACGCCACCCAACCGGCCGTGCGCCAGCGCTATCTGTTGCTGTCGGGCGTAGGTGCATTGGTGGGGTTCGTGGTGTTGCGCGCGGCCAACAGCTATGGCGAGAAGCCCTGGCAGGCGTACGAGAGCGGTGTGCAGACGCTGATGAGCTTCTTCAATGTCACCAAGTACCCGCCTTCGCTGCTGTTTCTGGCGCTGACCCTGGGCATCGGCTTGCTGGTGCTGCTGGCGTTTGAACGTGTGGGGCACAAGCGTTGGATCAGCGTGCTGGCGGTGTTTGGTGCGGCGCCGATGTTCTTTTATCTGCTGCACCTGTATGTGCTGAAAGTGCTGTATGTGGCGTGTGTTGCGCTGTTGGGCTTGAACCACGGCAACTACTTTGGCTTTGAGAGCATGGGGGCGGTCTGGCTGGTGGCGCTGCTGTTGCCATTGGCGCTTTACCCGCCGGTGCACTGGTTCGCCAGGCTCAAGGCGCGACGTCGCGACCTGGCCTGGCTTAAATACCTCTGACCTGACTCCCACAATGCCCTGAGTTTTAAAGGGCGTCGGCTTAGGTGCGCGGTAGAGGAACACTGCTGCCCAGCAAAAACGCACGGTACGCGGACAGTGGTTTGGCGCCGGGTGTCGGATAGAGTGAACGCACAAAGGCCTTGTCCCCCTCCGACAATTCATTGTTGTCATCAATGGCCGTTCCACTGAGCAGTAAATGTTCGGGAAAGCCGTAATGCATGACGGATCGTTGGTCATAGGCGGAGCTGATAACTCCTGTGACGATCGGCGCAAAGTTGCCATCAATAATGGATGGCGAGCTCAACGCTCCCATCGCCTGAATAACCTTGTCCCAATTGAACTCAAGCGTAGCCTGCGGGTGCTGATGCTCATGGTGCAGGCCCAGCGCGTGACCGAATTCATGCAGTACCGTGCCGCCAGTGAACTCATCCAGCCCGTCCTTGAACCCGATTTCCATCGTGGGTTCATTGGCCCCTACGTAGTTTTTCCAATCGGTGCCCAGGTAGGAAAACCCACCCACATGGTCATTGTTTGCCTTGATCCTGATATCACCGTCGTCCTTATCAGTAAATTCCAGTTTCAGATTGATGTGGAGGGCCCATTTATTGATGCTGTCCCGGGTAAATTTTTCTTGTTCCTTGGTCATGCCCATCAGGGAAATCCTGAGTGTCGAAAACTGTGGCCATAGCGCAGCTGTTTCGGCCACTCCACGCTTTTGCCTGGATAGCACTGGTGCAGCGTCGTGTTGCGCTTGGCCAGCGCTATGCTCCGGCACACGGTGAAAGGGCATCACAGGTGGGTGAGTATTTACGCCAGTAATCAAATTCATAACCTCCATGGTTGTTGGGCTTCTTGCCCGATCATCACGTGCCCGCCCATCCAGCCTGCGAACACGTGCTGAACAGTGGCGCCTACCCCATCCGCAGTTCCACGCAAGGTATAACCAGCTTTTTCAAACGCCCACTCGAATCATGTCGAGACCAGATGCAAGTAGAACGCGTGAAACATGAAATACGCACACCCCGCCAGCGCCAACCCCATGCCGCGGTTGAACCAGGTAAACGCCGCCGCCCCACTGATCCGCCGCCCCAGCAAAGCACCGAGCAAGGCGTAGACCCACGGTGCACCCACTGCCCCCAGCCCCAGCAAGGCTGAGACGACAAAAATCGACGCGCCGGTGATATGCGCTGCCGGCAGCATCACGCTGGTGATCGGCAACACCGCCACGATGCCCTTGGGGTTAAGCAACTGGATCACCAGGCCATTCCAGAACGTGAGGGTTTTGCCCGGCGCACCTGAAGACTCTTCCACCACCGTGCGGGCGGTGAACACCTGGTACGCCAGGTACAGCGTGTACACGCCGCCAACCAGCGAGATATACGGCAGCGCCGCCTGGGAAATGATCGCCTCGCCGGTGTAGCCGAACAGCACGAACATCAGCAGCATCGCGCAGCCCACGCCGACGTAGAACCCGCTGGAACGGCGCAGTTTGCCGGTGAGCCCGGCATTCAGGCCCATCAGGTTGACCGGCCCCGGGCTGTACATGACGCTGAAGGCGTAGAGGAAAATGTCCATGGTAAAACCTGCAATTAGAGATCGTGCAGCGAGTCTACGCACGCGCTTGCGGTGCATTCTTGTACGTTTGTGGTTGGTCGTGCTCGGGCCAATACGCGTACTATGCTGAAAACAAACACTCAAATGAGTCCCCATGATCAAAGCCAGTCTGCGTAGTCACCTGACCCTGTGGTTTGCCGGTTTGTCCTTGCTTACGCTGCTGAGCGTGGGGGTTTACGTGGGGCATATCGCCACCGAACAGCGCAAGCAGGCCAGCGGCAATGCGCTGCTGAGTACGGCGCGGTCCACGGCGGCGCTGTTGGCCGTGCAACTGCGCGAGCGTCAGTTGGAAGTGTCGTTGCTGAGCAAGGCGCCGCTCTTTCGCAGGGGCGACCTGGACGCGCCGGACATCCTGACCTTGATGGAACTGCGCACCCAATCGCGCGCCGAATACGCCTGGATGGGCGTGGCCGATGCCGACGGCCGCGTGCGCCAGGCGGTGAACGGTCTGCTGGTGAACCAGTCGGTCAGCCAGCGCCCGTGGTTCCAGGCGGGGATGCATGGCGAGTACACCGGCGATCCCCATGAAGCCGTGTTGCTGGCCAAGTTACTGCCGGGTGCCGCCAATGGCGAACCGTTGCGCTTTATCGACTTCGCCGCGCCGATCCGCAATGCCGAGGGCCAGACCATCGGCGTGCTGGGAGCCCACGCGCACTGGCGGTGGGTCACGCAGATCGTCGATTCGGCGGTGATGCAAAAAGACGCCATTCCCGATATCGAAGCGCTGATTGTCGACTTCGACGGCAAGGTGCTCTACCCCGAGCTGCTCGCCGGCGAGCAGATGGCCAGCGACAAGCTGCTCACGCCCTCCGGCTGGTCGATCGGCAACGGCTACGTGACCGCCTCGGTCGCGGTGCCCAGCCCGTCAAACGCGAAAGTGACCTGGTACATCATGGTCCGCCAGCCGCTGGACGTGGCCCTGCAACCGGCGCGCAGCCTGCTCTATCAATTGCTGATTCTTGGCGTACTCGCCGCCGTGGTGTTTGTGCTGGCCGCGTACTACCTGGCGTCCTCCCTCAGCCGCCCCATCGAGCGCCTGGCCCGGTCGGCCAAACTGGTGCAGAACCAGCAGCCCGGCGCGGTGTTCCCCCAGGAACATTCGGTGTTGGAGATCGCCCAATTGGGCCGTTCCCTCAGCGGCATGACCCAATCGCTGCTGGCCAAGGAACGCCAACTGCAGGACGCCAATGCTTCCCTGGAAGCCACCGTCGCCCAGCGCACCGCCGACCTCACCCAGGCCAACGCCGACCTGCTCAAACTAGCCACCCACGATGCGCTGACCGGCGTCTATAACCGTCGCCGCTTCGATGAAAAACTCGCCGAGAACAGCCTGCTGTTCCAGCGCACCGGACGTACCTTTGCGCTGCTGCTGATCGACGCCGACTACTTCAAGCGCGTCAACGACACCTACGGCCACGCGATTGGCGATGACGTGCTGTGCCAACTCGCGGCGCTGATCGAAAACACCACCCGCGCCACCGACTTTGTCGCGCGTTACGGCGGTGAAGAATTCGCGGTGCTGCTGCCCGAAGTCGAAGAGCCCGACAGCCCCGAAGTGGTCGCCGAAAAAATCCGCGCAGCCGTAGCGGCGGCGGTATTCCCGACCGTAGGCCATGTGACGGTCAGCATCGGCGTAAGCGTCGCCGAACCCTCGGACCGCGACTCCCTGGCACTGCTCAAGCGCGCGGACATGCGCTTGTACGAGGCCAAGGGCGCAGGCCGAAACCGCGTAGCCTGAGCGCCACCCCCTTGTGGCGAGCGAGCTTGCTCGCGCTGGAGTGCGCAGCGCTCCCGCTTTTTCAGGGCCGCTGCACAGCCCAACGGGAGCAAGCGCCCTCGCCACAGGGGAGTGGTTACATCAACGGAATCGAGTAACTCACGAACACCCGGTTCTGATCCTGGTCCCGCGCCACTTCACTGCGCGACACACCGTTGCGCCAGCCGAAGCCGACGTTCTTGAACGTGCCGCTTTGCACCACGTAGTCCAGCGAGATATCCCGCTCCCACTCACTGGCGTCGTTGCCGCTGGCGGTGAGGATGTGGTCGCCCTTCAGGTACATCAGCGACGCCTTGAGCCCCGGCACGCCGAGGGACGCGAAGTCGTAGGCGTACTGCGCAAACGCGGTGCGCTCGCCCGCCTGGATAAAGGTTTGCACGGTACGGTCGGTGTAGAGGTACAGGCTGGCCCCGCCCTCGCCTTTGTTCACCAGGCCGCCCTGGTTGAGTTGGGCAAAGTTGCTGTCGTCCGAGACTTGCTGGTAGCCGGCCGTGATCGCGTGCGGGCCCAGGGAATAGATGAACGCGGCGCTCCAGGTGTTGTTGTCGATTTCGCCGTTGCCGTTCTTGGTATAGCCACCCAGCTTATAGCCCTCGGCGCGGCCGGCGACGCTGCTGTTTTTGCCGTCGGAGCTGGTCTTGAAGTAACGCAGGTCGGTTTTCAGTGAGCCGTATTCGCCCAGCGGCAACACATGGATCAGCCCGGCAAAGTGCTGCTGGTAATAGTCTTCGAGGTTGGCGTAGTAGTACTGCAGCATCAGGTCCTTGGTCACCTGATAGTCCGCACCGGCGTAGTTGAATTTGTTGCTTTCCTGGGTGCCGCCCGCTGCCGCCAAACCGCTGCGGTCACTGGAGCCACGGCCGGTGGTGTGCTGGAGTTGGCCGCCGATCAGGGTCAGGTTGTCGATGTCCTTGCTGGTGATTTGCCCACCCTCGAAGGACTGCGGCAACAGGCGCCCGTCGTTGCTCACCAGGATCGGCAGGTTCGGCCGCAGGTAGCCGTAACGCAGCTCGCTCTTGGCAAAACGCGCCTTGGCCGTCGCACCGCCACGGGCCCAATTGTCGGCGGCCTTGCCGTCGTCATTGGGGATCATCGAGCTGCCCACATGGCGGCCGGCGCCGCTGTCGAGGGTCACGCCGAGCATGCCGATGGCGTCCAGCCCAAAGCCCACGGTGCCGTCGGTAAAGCCCGATTGATAGTTGAGGATAAACGCCTGCCCCCACTCTTCGGTCTTCGACGGCGCAGCGGTGCCGTCGCGGTTATCGTTGTTGAAATAGAAGTTGCGCATGCTCAGGCTGGCTTTGCTGTCACTCAGGAAATCAGCAGACGCCAAGGGGCTCAGGGCCATGCCCAGGCCGCCGGTCAATACGCTTAACACATTCAATGTGGCTTTCATCACAACCTCAGTCAATTAACCCATGAGCGTCATAAAACGGATACGGCCCCGGGTAGCTCCCGAATACGCCGTTGTGGCTGATCAAACCCTGTTGCGCCTCCCAGCGATGCAACAGATAGCCCGCCGGCTCCAGGTTGAAATGCGCGGGCGCCGCTTCTTGCAGGTCCAGCACGATCTGGTGCGAGGTGCCGGGGCACACACAGCTCAAACTGCCGCCGAAACGTCGCTGCATCGGCCGGTGCAAATGGCCGCACAACAGGCGCTCCACTTGCGGGTGGCGGGCCACGACTTTTTCCAGCGCGGCGGCATTGATAAATGGCTCGCGGTCCATATGGCCGATGCCGCTGATAAACGGCGGGTGATGCAGGATCAGCAAGGTCGGCACGTCCGGGCGCAGCGCCAGTTGCGCGTCCAGCCACTGCAACTGGCTGTCGAGCAATTGGCCGCCGTGGCCACCGGGGATGGTCGAGTCCAGACCGATCAGGCGCAGCGGGTGCTCGTCCACCACCCAGTCCAGCGGGCCGTCTGCCGACCGCGGCAAATAGGCGTGATCGCGGAACGCATCAAGCATCGGCCCGCGCGCGTCATGGTTGCCGGGCACCAGGTAGCACGGCATGTGCAGGCGGGCGAGTTCGGGGTGCAGCACGGCGTACTCATCGGCGCGGCCGAAGTCCACCAGGTCACCGCTGACCACCACGATATCGGGCCGTGGCTGGCTGGCGTTCAAGTGGTCGACGGCGCGGCGCAGTGCGCCCAACGTGTCGACAACGCCATAAGTCAGGCGGTCGCCGGCTTTAAGGTGCAGGTCGCTGATCTGCGCGACTAGAAACGGACGGTTCAAAAGTAAATTCTCACGTATTCAGGGTGAACAACATGTGCGGCGCAATCGCCAGGGCAATCGGCGCGCCGACGGCGTATAGCTGGTTGTCGCTGCTGTCGACCAGCAACGGCTGCGGCCCGCCCACCTCCACCAGCAGGCGGCTTTGCGCGCCCTGGAAAAACTGCGCCAGCAGGTGGCCGTGCAAGTGCCCTTCACGCTCCATCACCCGCAGGTGTTCGGGGCGGCAGTAAACGGTGTGCGGCTGGCCGCTTTCATGCCACGGCAGTTCGCCGCCGCACACCTTCAAACCCCGGGCCGAATGCTCAAGCACGGTGAAGGCATTGAGGTTGCCGACAAAGCCTGCGACGAAGGCATTCGCCGGGTTCTGGTAGATCTCCCGCGGGCTGGCCAGTTGGGCAATGCGGCCCTGCTCCATCACCAGGATGCGATCGCCCAGGGCCATGGCTTCACCCTGGTCATGGGTGACGAATACCGAGGTGATGCCGAGGCCTCGCAGCAACTGGTCAAGCTCACTGCGCAGGCGCTCACGCAACTGCGCATCGAGGGCCGCCAACGGCTCATCCAGCAACAGCACTTTGGGACGCGGCGCCAAGGCACGGGCCAGGGCCACGCGCTGGCGCTGGCCGCCGGACAATTCGTGGATGCTGCGCTTGCCGTGCTGCTGAAGGCCCACCAGTTCCAGCAGCTCGTCGCAGCGCTTGTTGCGCTCGGCAGCCGGCACGCCGCGAATCTTCAAGCCGTAGACGATATTGCCGGCCACATCCAGGTTGGGAAACAGCGCGTAGTTCTGGAACACCATGCCCACGTCGCGGCGCTCGATGGGTAGGCGAGTCACGTCCTGATCGCCGAAAAATACCTGGCCGACGTCGGGGCGTTCCAGGCCTGCGATCAAGCGCAAGGTGGTGGTTTTGCCGCAACCGGACGGGCCGAGAATCGCCAGGGTCTCGCCGCCTTCGACGGTCAGGTCCAGGTCATGCACGGCCACGGTGCCGTCGGCGAACGCCTTGCGACAGGCCTTGAGGCGAATAGTGATAGCGGTCATCGACGCTCTCCACGGGACAAACGAGCGCTGATGGCCTGCAACGCAATCAGCAGCGGCACGATCATCAGCAAAAAGATAAGGGTGTAGGCGCTGGCGATTTCCAGGCGCGCCGAGGCGTAGCTGTCGGCCAGGCCGACCGGCAAGGTTTTGGTCATCGGCGTGTGCAGCATCCAGGTCAGGTTGAACTCACCCAGGCTCAGGGTGACGACCATCAACACACCGGCGAGGATCCCCGCGCGGCAGTTAGGCACCACCACGCTGAAAAAGCGTTTGATGGGCCCTGCGCCCAGGCTGGCTGCGGCCTCTTCCAGCACCGGCAAGTGCTGGCGTTGCATCACGGCCATCACCGGGCGCACCAGAAACGGCAAGGTGAACAGCACATGGCCGACCAGGATGAACAACCAACTGCTACGGAACGTGCCGAACTGGCCGTAGGTGAGCAGCAAAGCCAGGGCACTGGCCAGGCCCGGCATGGCCACCGGCAGCACCATCAGTTCCTCGAAGGCGCGGCTGAAGCGGTTGTTCATGCGCACCAGCGCATAGGCCGCCGGCACGCCGATCACACAGACGCACACCGCGCAGGCCACTGCCAGTTGCAGCGACAGCCACACCGTCGGCGAATAGGCCTGCCACACCTGCACTATCCAATCGAAGGTCAAGCCGCTGGACACGCCAACGAAGAAATTGCGCGTCAGCCCGGCCAGCAATGACATCAACACCGGCACCAACATAAAGGCGCACACCAGCAAGGTGAACAGCAGTTGCAGCACAAACAGCGATGAGCGTTTCACAGGACCGTCCCCGAATTTTTCACCAGGCGCCGCGTCAGCAACAACACGGCCCAGGTCACCGCACCGAGCACCACCGACAGCGCGGCGGCCACGGCAAAGTTGGCGTAGTTGGTGAACACGTTGTAGATCGCCACCGGGGTCACGTTCAGGCGCGTGCCCAAGGTAAACGCGGTGCCGAAGGCGCCCATGGACGTGGCAAAACAGATCGCCCCGCACGACGCCAACGCCGGCGCCAGGCCCGGCACGATCACGTCGCACACCACCCGCCAGTGCCCTGCCCCGAGTGAATGCGCGGCTTCTTCCAGGCTGCGGTCGAGGCTTTCGCACGCGGCCATCACCGTGAGAATCACCCGTGGAATCGAGAAGTACAGGTAGCCGACAAACAGCCCGGCCAGCGAGTAGGCGAAGATCCAGCGCTCACCTGCCAGTTGCAGGCCGAGGGACGCCAACAGGCCCTGGCGCCCCGCCAACAGGATCACCAGGAAGCCGACCACCACCCCCGGAAACGCCAGGGGAAACGTCAGCAATGCCACCAAGGCCGAGCGTCCAAAAAAGTGCTGGCGGGCGAGGAACACCCCGCTGATGCCGCCGATCAATAGCGCGACGAGGGTCACTACCACCGCCAGCACCAGGGTTTGCCCCAGGCTGCCCAGGTACTGCGCGCTACTGAGCACCTGCCAGTAGCCGCTGCCGTGGCTGTCGCGGCTCTCGGGGCCGAGCACGATCAAGTGCGCCAGCGGCAACAGCCAGAACGCGAGCAGCACGGCAAACGCCGGGGCCAGGGCCCAGCTTGCGTGTTTGGCCGACGTTGCCACTTACTTGACCTCGTTCAGGTAGCGGGCGGCGAAGGCTTCCTGCACGGCGGCCATTTTTTCGTAGTCCACCACGCCGGCCCGCGCATAGTCGCTGTCGGGCAGGAATTGCGCGGCGACCTCGGCCGGCATTTTCATCGGGCGAACCGGGCGCAGATAGGCCTTGGCCCACAGCGCCTGGCCCTCGTCGGAGAGCACAAAGTCGAGGACTTTTTCGCCATTGGCGCGGTGCGGCGCGTTGGCCACCAGGCTCATCACGTAGGGCACGCTGATGCTGCCTTCCTGCGGGATCACGAAGGCGACGTTGGCGTTGTCTTTATAGCGTGCGCGGTAGGCGTTGAAGTCGTAGTCCACCAGGATCGGCAACTCACCGGACAGCACCCGCGCATACGCAGTTTGTTTGGGCACGATGGGCGCGTTTTTCGCCAGTTTCTGGAAGTAGTCGATGGCCGGGGCGAAGTTGTCGAGGTCGCCGCCCATGGCGCGGTTGATCGCCACCGCCGACACATAGCCGACGAACGCGCTGGAGGGGTCGAGGTAACCCACCATGCCTTTGTATTGCGGCTTGAGCAGGTCGGCCCAGCTTTGCGGCACGGGCAAACCACCGAGGGCGTCGACGTTGACCATGATGCCCAAGGTGCCGGAGTGGATTGCAAACCAATGCCCGGCCGGGTCTTTGAGGCCGGCGGGGATCTGGTCCCAGGCCTTGGGTTTGTAGCCTTCGACCACACCGGCCTTTTGCGCCTGCAGGCCGAAGGTCACGCCGTAATACACTACGTCGGCAACCGGTGCGGCCTTTTCGGCCACCAGTTGCGCCAGGGACTGGCCGGAGTTCTTGTTGTCCAGCGGCACCTGCACGCCGGTGCTGGCGGCGATGGCTTTGAGCTGGGTGCCCCAATCGGCCCAGTCCGGCGGGCAGTTGTAGCAAATTGCAGTGTCGGCGGCCTGGGCCAGGCTGGCCATGCCGCACAGCGCCAGGGCTGCCAGGGTTTTACTGAGTGCGCGCATCAAGGGACTCCTCATGGGGTTGAGTGCTTTCGCCCGGCCGGATATGGCAAGGCAGGCAATGGGAAATCGGGTCGTTGCCGGCGATCTGCGCCAGCAGTTGGTCAATCACCGTGCTGGCGAGCAGCGCAATGGGCTGCACCACGCTGCACAGGGTCGGGTGCATCTGGGTGCCGAGGGCGATGCCGTCAAAGCCCATCACCGAGAGTTGCTCGGGGACGTTCCAGGCGTTGCGGCGCAGTTCGGCGATCAGGCTGATCGCCAGGAAATCGTTGGAGCACACCAGCGCGGTGGGCGCTTGCGGGCCCTGGAGAAACGGTGCGATAGCCGCGAATTCAGCCTGGGTATGGGCGGGCATTTCGATCACCGGGTGGCTGTCCAGACCGTATTCGTGCATGGCATCGCAGTAGCCGGCGTAACGCAGGCGAGCGCGGTCGGACTGCAACGCCGGGCCGGCGACCATGCTGATGCGGCGGTGGCCGGCTTCGAGCAGATAACGGGTGGCCAAGGCCATGCCGGCGCGGTTGTCCACCGACACGGCGCTGTAGTTGGGGTTGCTCGGTTGGTGATAGGCCAGCACGAACGGGGTTTTTTCGCTATTCAGGCTGCTGAGCACGCTGTTGCTTTCGGCATCGGTGACCGTCAGCACCAGGCCGTCGACACGCTGGCGCAGCAGTTCTTCGACCACGATGCATTCGCGCTCGCTGCTGTAGTCGGTGGTCGCCAGCACCAGGCTGTAGCCCCGCGCACGCGCAGCACGCTCCATGGCCTGGAACTGCTCGGCGAATACCGGGTTGAGCAGGTTGGGCACCACCACGCCAATCAACTGGGTGGTTTGCAGGCGCAACTGGCGGCCCAGCAGGTTGGGCCGAAAGCCCAACTCACGGGCGGCGGCGAACACCTGCTCACGGGTGTTCGGACGCACCTGGTCGGGGGAGGCAAAGGCACGGGCGGCGGTCGCACGGGAAACCCCGGCCAGGCGTGCAACGTCTTTCAAGTCAGTCATTGTCACTCGCTTGAGATCGATCTCATTGGCGAGCACAGTAGCGAGCGAATGTGGCAGGAACATGCTGCGCAGATGACGGTTTGATGGCAGTGAAGTGGGCAAATGTGGGAGAGGGCTTGCCCCCGATGAGGGAGTGTCAGTGAACACATCTGTGACTGACACACTGCTATCGGGGGCAAGCCCCCTCCCACATTTGGTTCGGTGTGTAACCAGAGATAGTCATACTCTGTGGCTATTGTTGAAAACCCGGCGCGCAAAATCCGCCCGCTAACCTTTCGATTCGATCCAAGTGCGGGCACAATGCGTGTCCTTTTTTGGCAGGCACCGCCGCAGGCTCTCAAAAATGATCAAAACGCCGTACTACCTCATCGATAAACAGAAGCTTCTGGTCAACATGCAGAAAATTGCTTACGTGCGCGAGCAGTCCGGCGCCAAGGCCCTGCTGGCGCTCAAGTGCTTTGCCACCTGGTCGGTGTTCGACCTGATGCAGGAATACATGGACGGCACCACCTCGTCGTCGCTGTATGAGCTCAAGCTCGGCCGCCAGAAGTTCGAAGGCGAAGCGCACGCCTATAGCGTGGCCTGGGCCGACGATGAAATCGAAGAGATGCTGGATAACTGCGACAAGATCATCTTCAACTCGATCAGCCAGCTGCAGCGTTTTGCCGACCGCAGCGAAGGCAAGACCCGCGGCCTGCGGGTGAACCCCCAGGTGAGCAGCTCCGACTACCTGCTGGCCGACCCTGCGCGCCCGTTCAGCCGTTTGGGCGAATGGGACCCGGTGAAGATCGAAGGCGTGATCGAGCAGATCACAGGTTTCATGTTCCACAACAACTGCGAGAACGGCGACTTCAACCTGTTCGACCAGATGCTCAACACCATCGAAGAACGCTTCGGCGCGCTGCTGCACAAGGTCAACTGGGTCAGCCTCGGCGGCGGCATCCACTTCACCGGTGAAGGCTATGCCATCGACGCCTTCTGCCAGCGCCTCAAGGCGTTCTCGCAGAAGTACGACGTGCAGGTGTACCTGGAACCCGGCGAAGCGGCGATCACCAACAGCGCCTCGCTGGAAGTGACCGTGCTCGACACCCTCTACAACGGCAAGAACCTCGCCGTGGTCGACAGCTCCATCGAAGCCCACCTGCTGGACCTGCTGATCTACCGCCTCAACGCCAAGCTGGCGCCGAGCGCGGGTGAACACACCGTCATGGTGTGCGGCAAATCCTGCCTGGCCGGAGACATCTTCGGCGAGTACCAATTTGATCGTCCGCTGGCCATCGGCGATCGGCTGTCGTTCATCGACACCGCAGGCTACACCATGGTCAAGAAAAACTGGTTCAACGGCCTGAAAATGCCGTCCATCGTAGTGAAACAACTCGACGGTACAGTCGAAGTGGTTCGTGAATTTGGTTACGACGACTACCTGTCCAGCCTTTCGTAAGCTGGCGGATAAAGGAGAGATAAAGCAATTGAAAAAGAACGTTCTTATCATTGGTGCAGGAGGTGTCGCCAAGGTGGTGGCCCACAAGTGCGCGCAGCACAACGACGAACTCGGTCGTATTGCTATCGCGTCGCGCAACATCTCCAAATGCCAGGCCATCATCGACAGCGTCAAGGCCAAGGGTAGCCTCAAGGTTCCCGCCGACATCAAGGCCTTCGCGCTGAACGCCCTGGACGTGGAAGCGACCAAGGCCCTGATCCGCGAGACCGACTCGCAGATCGTCATCAACGTGGGTTCCGCGTTCCTCAACATGTCGGTACTGCGTGCCTGCATCGATACGGGCGTAGCCTACCTCGACACCGCCATCCACGAAGAGCCGGGCAAGGTCTGCGAGACCCCGCCGTGGTACGGCAACTACGAATGGAACCACCTGGAAGAGTGCAAACAGAAGAACATCACCGCCATTCTTGGCGTGGGCTTCGACCCGGGTGTCGTCAACGCGTATGCCGCGCTGGCGCAGCAACAGCATTTCGACCGCATTGATTCGATCGACATTCTCGACGTCAATGCCGGCAGCCATGGCAAATACTTCGCCACCAACTTCGACCCGGAAATCAACTTCCGCGAGTTCACCGGGCAGGTGTGGAGCTGGCAGAACAGCCAGTGGACCAGCAACACCATGTTCGAAGTCAAACGCACCGACGACCTGCCGGTCGTCGGTTCGCAGAACCTCTACCTCACCGGCCACGATGAAGTGCACTCGCTGTCGAAAAACCTCGACGTGCCCAACGTGCGTTTCTGGATGAGCTTCGGCGAACACTACATCAACGTGTTCACCGTGCTGAAAAACCTCGGCCTGCTCTCCGAGAAGCCGGTGACCACCGCCGAAGGCCTGGAAGTCGTGCCGCTTAAACTGGTCAAGGCCGTGCTGCCCGACCCGTCTTCGCTGGCGCCCGGCTACACCGGCAAGACCTGCATCGGTGATCTGGTCAAAGGCACCAAAAATGGCCAGCCACACGAGATGTTCATCTACAACGTGGCCTGCCATGAAGAAGCCTTTGCCGAGACCGACAGCCAGGGCATCTCCTACACCGCCGGCGTACCACCGGTAGCCGCAGCGCTGCTGGTAGCCCGTGGCGAGTGGGATGTGAAACACATGGCCAACGTAGAGGAACTGCCGGCCGAGCCGTTCCTGAAAGCGCTGGACGTGATGGGCCTGCCGACCCGGATCAAGGATGAGCACGGTGATCGTGCGTGGGATGCGATTGCCTGATAGGCGATTGCTGACCAAACAAAAAAATGCGCCCTCAGGGGCGCATTTTTTGTTTGGGCTCACATAACGCTCAAAGAACACTGAAGATCAAAATGTGGGAGGGGGCTTGCCCCCAATGAGGCAGTGTCAGTGATACATCTTAGGCTGACACACTGCAATCGCGGGCAAGCCCCCTCCCACACAGATAGCACTTTGCCCCCAACTCTCGGAGAGTTCCCACGACTGTTTCAGGTTGTCGCTGGGAACTATGCTGACTAACCTCTTCGCCGTCGCTGCCAATTCAGCGACCGGGTTTGACCGTCCGAATTATCAAACGGAGCTTTTTAACTGAAGGGTCTGACCATGATCAATGAAACCACTCGCCGCAACCCTGAACACCACTCCCATAAAACCGAAGAGCGGATTTTCTCCGTGCGCGATAACCTGGGCACGGAAACCTTGCTGGTCAACGCCTCCCAAGACCTGGCATCAATCAGCGACATCGCAACCCACCTCGCCTTTGAAATCGATGGCCCTCAACGCAATGTCGCACTGGGCATCTGTCGCATGATCGACGGTGTGCAGCTGTTAGTGGACAAGGTGCTGGATGAAGCCCATCCGACCGCCTGAACGTAGACGCCATAAAGCGCCTGAGCTATCTTCGGGCGCTTTCTACAGACCGAAACAGGAAGTTACCGTTTGAGCACGTCGTCCCTACTGCGAGGCCGTCCCTTTGCCCTTCTCGCGGGTATCGCCTTTATTGCCGTGGACCAGTTGGTAAAACTGCTGGCGCTGGCTTCCCTACACGCCAACAGCTTCAAATTCGGCTCCAGCCCTTTCAATCTGGCCCTGGAGCTGAGCCTGAACCCTGGTGCATTCCTCAGCCTGGGCGCGGCTTTGCCACCGCAAGTCAAACAGCTGATTTTTATCGTCGGGGTGGCCATCGTGGTTGCCTGGGCGGTGGGGTGGTCGCTTTCCAACTGGAGCCAACCGCTGCGTAAAGTCTTGCCGCTGTACACCATTGCCCTGGGCGGCATCGCCAATTTGATCGACCGCGTTTTTCGCGACGGCCATGTGGTTGATTACATGGTGTTGAACGTTGGCCCCACGCATACGGGCGTGTTCAATATTGCCGATATCGCGATTACTGCGGGGGCCTTGTTCCTGATGTTCGATTTATTCGTAAAGCCGCGTAGAGCCTGATCAGCAAGGGGGTTCAGGCGCTACGCCAACCCCCTCGCCGTTAAAACACCGACCACCCAATCCGCTCACTCAACAACTCCAGCGCCTTCATCCCTGCCAGCGAGTTCCCCGCCGCATTCAACTCCGGCGACCAGACACACACGGTAAACTGCCCA
The DNA here is from genome assembly GCF_979253585.1 of Pseudomonas sp. AC463. Taxonomy (NCBI): domain Bacteria; kingdom Pseudomonadati; phylum Pseudomonadota; class Gammaproteobacteria; order Pseudomonadales; family Pseudomonadaceae; genus Pseudomonas; species Pseudomonas sp. AC463. The sequence continues at coordinate 124,643 of NZ_CEEDDZ010000003.1, forward strand.
GGCACCACCGCAACAATCCCACCCCCTACCCCGCTCTTGCCCGGCAGACCCACGCGATAGGCAAAATTCCCTGCCTCGTCATACAGCCCGCTGGTGGCCATGATCGAGTTCACCTGCTTGGTCTGTCGCGCGCTCAACACCTGTTCGCCGCTGTGGGCGCTCACGCCCTCGTTGGCGAGGAAGCTGAACGCCCGGGCCAGGTCCAGGCAGCTCATTTGCAGCGCGCAGTAGTTGAAGTAGCTGTGCAGCACCGCGTCGACGTCGTTGTGGAAGTTGCCGAAGGATTTCATCAGGTAGGCCATAGCCGCGTTGCGCGCACCGTGCTGGGCTTCGGAGTCGGCGACCACGCTGTTGACCAGGATCTGTGGGTTGCCCGACAGGCGCCGGACAAAGTCGCGCATCGACAAAATCGGTACGGCAAAGCGCGATTGGTTGATGTCGCAGATCACCAGCGCGCCGGCATTGATGAAGGGATTGCGCGGGCGGCCGCGTTCGAATTCCAGTTGCACCATGGAGTTGAACGGCTGCCCCGAAGGCTCATGGCCCAAGCGCTCCCAGATGGTTTCGCCGCCGTGGTCGATGGCCTGCACCAGGCTGAACACCTTGGAAATGCTCTGCACCGAAAACAGCGTTTCGGCATCCCCGGCGCAGTAGGCGGCGCCGTCGTTGCCGTACACGGCAATGCCCAGTTGGTTGGCGGGTACATCGGCCAGCGCGGGGATGTAGTCGGCGACTTTGCCCTGGCCGATCAGTGGACGAACTTCGTCAAGGATCGCGTCCAGCAGCGCCTGCATGTCTTGTCCTGTCATCGGTCTTTGAATCAGTGGTAAGCGGGGCGCGGAGGATACTTCAATGTGCCCGAAAGCCCCAGACTATCTCCACAACCCGCTCGGCAACGATCAGATAAACCAGGATCAACACCACCTGCAACGCCAGGTGATAGCGCAGCTTGGCCAGCCGACGAATGCCATCGCTTACATTCAATAACACCAATACCGCCGACAGCGCGATCAGCCCCCACCCGGCAACGGTCGAGGCGAAGAAGCCGAGAAACAATTCACGTTGCCCCAGCAGCGTATTGGTGCCCGCCGCAAACAGCAGCGCGCACACCAGCAGGTTTTTGACGTTGTCGAAAATCTGCGTGCTCAGGTCATTTTCCAGCAACGCCACATATCGCTTCCATAACGTGCGCATGGGTAAGTACCGGTTAGGATCGCTCGTCAATCAAAGTAGTCCAAATGCCCGTACACTGCACCGCTGCGCTTACTCCACGAGGACTTTTGCATGAAATTGATGATCGGCCTGGCCGCCCTGCTGCTGGTATCCGCCTGCACCGCGACCGCCACAACTACCCCGCCCGCCCAGGACGCCAGCGCATCCGCCTGCCTGGCCGGTGGCGGCACCATGAAACAAGTCGGCAAGTTGCAGAGCTGGAAGTGCATCACGCCGTACAAGGACGCGGGCAAGGCCTGCACCGATTCAAGCCAGTGTGAAGGCGAGTGCCGGACCAGCGTGACCACTCAACCCGGCAACGGCCCGGTGACCGGCGCGTGCCAGGCAGATAACGGGCACTTCGGCTGCTCGGCGACCGTGGAGAAAGGCCAACTTGGCCGGGCAATTTGCGTGGACTGAGGACTGCCACATCACCCATGTGGGAGGGGGCTTGCCCCCTCCCACCTATTTAACGCCTTCCAGCACCGGCGGTACAAAGGCGGTGACCTCAGGCAACGCCTGATCCCACTTCACCACTTCCACCGTCGCCGTCTGCGCCGAGCAGCCTTGGGACAAACTTGACGCACCGATATCGGCGGTGATCATGTTGGGATTCCCGTGCTTGTCCAGGCTGTTGCGCTGCCCCGGCGTCTGCGGGTCGAACCAGGCGCCGGTGGCGATCTGCACCACACCTGGGCGGATGCCCGCCGACACAATCACCCCGGCCAAAAACGCGCCACGGTCGTTGAAGACCTTGACCACATCGCCGTCGACAATACCGCGGGCGCGGGCGTCCTCCACGTTGATGGTCATGGGTTCACGCTGCTGAATCTTCGACCCGCGGCTGTAGCTGCCATGGTCGTACTGGCTGTGCAGGCGGGTCTTGGGCTGGTTCGACAGCAGGTGCAGCGGGTAGTCCGGCGCCGGTTTTTCAAGCCATACCGGGTGGCCCGGGCAGTCGGCATAACCGAAGCTGGCGATGCGCTCGGAGAAGATCTCGATACGCCCCGACGGGGTTGGCAAGGGGTGAGCGTCGGGGTCATCGCGAAACGCCTTGAGCAGCACCGTGTCGGTGTCCGGGTAGGCCACTTCGAACACACCATCGCGCCAGAAGTTGTCGTAGCCCGGCAGCTCAATGCCGTGTTCCTCGGCGCGCCCGCGCGACTCGTCGTAGATAAAGCGCAGCCATTGCTCGGCATCGCGGCCTTCGGTGAAGGTGTCGGCAAAACCCAGGCGCGCTGCGATAGCGGCGAAGATCGTGTAGTCGTCCCGCGCCTCGCCCACCGGCTCGATGGCCTGCTGCATCGCCAACATGAAACGGTCCGAGGCCGAGCTGCCGATGTCGTTGCGCTCCAGGGCGGTGGTGGCGGGCAGCACGATGTCGGAGTACTTGGCCTGGGCGGTCCAGTACTGTTCGTGGACGATCAGCGTGCGCGGTTTTTGCCAGGCTTCCAGCAGGCGATTCAAATCCTGGTGATGATGGAAAATATTGCCACCGGCCCAGTACACCAACTGGATATCCGGATACGCCTGGCGCTTGCCGTTGTAGTCGAACGTCGCGCCGGGGTTGAGCAGCATGTCGGTGATGCGCGCCACCGGGATAAAATCCTTGACCGGGTTGAGCCCCTGGGAAAAACGCGGCCCGGAGAAGCCCTTGCGCCCGCTGCCGGTATTGTTCATGCAGCCATAGCCCAGGCCAAACCCGCCGCCCGGCAAGCCGACTTGCCCAAGCAGCGCGGCCAGGGTCACGGTCATCCAGAACGGCTGCTCGCCGTGCACCGCGCGCTGCAGGGAATAGGCGATGTTGATCATGGTGCGCTGGCGGCCCATGCGGCGCGCCAGGTCGGTGATCTGCTGCGCGGGGATATCGGTCAAGTCTGCGGCCCAGTCCGGGTCTTTCGGCTGGCCATCGACCGTGCCCAGCAGGTATTCGCGAAAGCGCTCGAATCCCACGGTGTAGCGCTGGATAAACGCCGGGTTGTGCAAGCCCTCGGTCACCAGCACATGGGCCAGCGCCAGCATCAGGGCAGTGTCGCTGCCCGGGCGGATCGGCAGCCATTGGTTGAGCGCCGGGCCACTGAGGTCGTCGCGCAACGGGCTGATATTGACGAACTGCACACCGGCCGCCGACATCGCCGCCAGCGCCTCGCTCAGCAGGTGGTCGCTGGCGCCGCCAGGGCTGGTCTGGGCGTTTTTCGCCGGCAGGCCACCAAAGGCCACAAACAGCTCGCAATGCTCGGCCAGGTTTTTCCACGACGTGTGCGCGGCCAGCAGCCAATCCATATTGCCGACGATATGCGGCATCAATACGCGCCCGGCGCCGAGGCTGTAGCTGTCGGTGCTGGCGACGTAGCCGCCGTAGAGGTTGAGGAACCGGTGCAACTGGCTTTGCGCATGGTGAAAGCGCCCCGCGCTGCCCCAGCCATAGCTGCCGCCGTAGATGGCCTGGTTGCCGTGCTCGGCCTTGACCTTTTTCAGCTCAGCGGCCACCAGCTCCAGCGCCACGTCCCAGGACACTTCAACGAATGGCTCCTGCCCGCGCAACTCCGGGTGCGCACCCGGCTCGGCCAGGTAGCTGCGGCGCACGGCGGGCCGCAGGATGCGCGTCGGCGAGGTAATCGCATCGGGGATCGACGCGCCAATGGGCGACGGGTCTTTGTCCCACTCGGCCGGGGCCATCGCCACCAGCTTGCCGTCGACCACCTGCGGGCGGTACGCGCCCCAATGCAATGAGGTGAATGTCATGACTACCAGCTTTCTCCCAGCCCGAGCAGCCCGAGTATCTGCCGCCGCAGGTCCACCAAGTAAGGATCATCCCGGTGCCGAGGATACGGCCTATCGATGCTCAATTGCGCCTGTATTTTTGCCGGGCGGTCGCTGAACACAATCACGCGATTGGCCAGCAACAAGGCTTCTTCCACATCGTGGGTCACCAGCAGGGCCGTGTAGCCCTGGCGTTGCCACAAATCGATCAGCTCTTTTTGCATGGTGATGCGCGTCAGCGAGTCGAGCTTGCCCAAGGGCTCGTCGAGGATCAGCAGGCGCGGCTGATTGACCAGCGCGCGCGCCAGCGCCACCCGCTGCGCCATGCCGCCGGACAGCTGCCGGGGATACGCGCGGGCGAAGTGGCTGAGGCCGACTTTGGCCAAGGCCTCATCCACCTTGTGCGAGTGGGTCTTGAGCAGGCCCTGAGCTTCGAGGCCGATGGCGACGTTGTCCCACACCCGGCGCCAGGGGTACAGGGTCGGGTCCTGGAATACCACCACGCGGCTAGGGTCCGGACCGAGGATGGCTTCACCGTCGGCCAGCAGCTTGCCGGAATCCGCTGGCTCCAGGCCGGCGACCAAACGCAGCAAGGTGGATTTGCCGCAACCCGACGGGCCGAGCAATGCCACGAATTCACCCGGCGCCACATCCAGTGAAACCTGCTCCAACACCGGCAGGTGCTGGCCGTCCAGGGCAAAGCCATGGCTCAGGTTGTCTATGCGCAGCGCCAACCCGGCGCTGGCCTCTACTGCGTGTGCCAGGGCTACCATTTCATCGTTCCTTTTTGCCAGGCCAGCAAGCGGTCACGCACCAGGAACAACCCGGTGATCAACCCCGAACAGGCCAACGCCATGATCAACAAGGCCGCGTACATATTCGCGTAGGCGGCCCAGCCCTGGGCCCATTGCAGGTACCAGCCGATGCCGGATTTGACCCCCATCATTTCCGCCACCACCAGGGTCGAGAACGACGCGCCCAGGCCCATGAACAGGCCGACAAACACGTGGGGCATCGCGGCCGGAATCGCCACTTTGAAAATCAGGAAACCCTGCCGGGCGCCCAAGGTGCGCGCCACGTCGTAATAGGCCTTGTCGACACTCGCCACGCCCGACCAGGTGAGCACCGTGACCGGAAACCAAGTGGCCAGGGCGATCAGGAACACACTCGCGCTCCAACTGCTGGGAAACAGGAAAAAACACAGCGGCAACAACGCCGTGGACGGCACCGGGCCGAGGATGCGCAGCACCGGGTGCAGCCAGTAGCCGATACGCGTCGACCACCCAATGGCCACGCCCGCGACAAAACCGGTGGCCGCGCCCAGCGCCACGCCCGAGCCCAGCAGCAACGCCGAATGCAACAGGCTGTCGGCCAGCCGCGCATAGTCTTCGATATACACCGCAAGCAGCGCCTGGGGCGGCGCAAAAAACGGCACCGGCAGCAGCGCCAGCTTGGCGGTGAGCAATTCCCAGACAGCCAACAGTATCGGCAACGCAATCAACCAGGGCGCGGCCGTGTGCAGGCGCTGGCCGAGCGTCGCCACCTTGCGGCCCACCAGGCTCAGCACGATAAACAACGCCGCCACGCCCACACAGAGGTTGGCCAAACCCTGGGTCATCGGCCAATTGCGCGTCGCGTTGGGCCAGTAACTGATCAACAGCGCGACGGCCACCCAGGCCGCCACCACCGCCGCGCCCTGCCAGCCGACCTTGAGGGCCACGGGCGGGTTGAGGGTTGTCGCGTCAGCTGAAGACATCGGCGGTGATCTCCTTGGCGAATTCCACCGGGTCGGTGCTTTTGCTGATCACTTCGACGGTTTTCAGGTCGGTGACGTAGGTGGTGATTTCCCGGGTCAGCGCGGCGCCCACCGCGTGGTGGCCGTGGGTGTGGTCGTGGAGGATCGCCTGCACTTCTTCGGTGGAGGTGTTCAGCGCGTAGGCCTGGAAGCCTTTGGCCACGGCTTCGGGGTGCTGCACGGAATAGTCATGGGCCTCGAGGATCGCCTGGGTCAGCGCCGCGACCACGCGCTTGTCTTCACGCACCAGTTTGCCGGTGACGCCGACCACGCAGCAGCTGAGGTTGGCGTACTCCTCCACCAGGTTGGTGGACAGCTCGCGCGCCACGCCGGACTTGATCAGGCGGTACATGAACGGGTCGCTGCCGCTCACCGCCTGCACTTCGCCGCGCTCAAGCGCAGTGCCGAGCAGGTCCGCCGGGTAAAGGCGCCATTCCACATCGCGCACCGGGTCGACGCCGTGTTTTTTCAGCAGGATCGAGAAGAAATTGCGGTCCGGGCTGGCCATGTCGGTCACGCCGATGGCTTTGCCCTTGAGGTCCTCGAGCTTGCTCACGCCGCCATTCACCGCACTGAGCAAGCGCAGGCACCCGCCATGGGTGCCGGCGGTGAGTTTCACGTCAAAGCCTTGCTCCAGCGCCTTGAGCCAGCGCAGCGCCATGCCCACGCCGGCATCAGCCTTGCCGGTGGCGATAGCTTCCAGCAGCACTTCGGTGGAGTTACCGAAGTTGACCAGCTCTACGTCCAGATTGTGTTTAGTGAAGAAGCCCTGACCGTGGGCGATCACCACCGGCGCCAGGCACACGGCATTCAGGTTGACCGCCAGTTTGAGCTTGCGCGGCGCGTCGAGGCGGATGAACTCCCCGGTGCCGGCGGGCTCCTGTGGCGTGTTGTGGCCGGCGTGGGCGTCAGCGGAAAAGCCCAGGCGTGGCAGCGACAGGCTGGCCAGGGTGACGCCCGCCAGGCCCAATAGACGGCGGCGGGTCAGGTGATCGAAAGCAGCCATGCAAAATATCCCTTTAGTAAAATCAGTGGTTGAGATCGGCGAGGCCCAAGTGCTCGCGCAGCGTCGAACCTTCATATGCGGTGCGGAACAAACCCTTGCGCTGCAGATGCGGAATCACGCTCTCGACAAACTCCGTAAAAGACCCCGGCAGGTAACCCGGCGAAATCACAAAGCCGTCGCACCCGCCTTGCTCGAACAGCTCGGCCAACTGGTCGGCGACCTGCGCCCCGGTGCCCACCAGTTGCGGCACGCGCACGCTGCTGGCGAAGATGCGCCCGAGTTGTTCCAGGGAGGTTTGCGGACCTTGCATCAACAGCTTTTCGGCAGCGGCCGGGTGAATCAGTGGCGACTGGGCGATCTCGGCCAGGGTGGCGCTGAGGGGGAATGGCGACAGGTCCACATTCAGCTGCGAGGCCAGCGTGACCAACCCCAGTTCAGGCCGCGCCAACGCGTTGTGTTTATCGCGCTTGGCGCGGGCTTCGGCTTCGCTGCCGCCAATAAATGGCATCACCGCCGTCAGCACTTTGCAGCTGTCGGCCTCGCGGCCTTGCTGTACCACCTGGGCGCGCACGTCATCGCGAAACGCGCGCATGGCCGCCAAATGCGGGTGAATGGTAAAAATCGCCTCGGCCCAACGCGCGCCAAAGCGTCGACCGCGCCCGGAGGAACCGGCCTGGATCAGCACCGGGCGGCCTTGGGGCGTGCGCGGGATATTCAGCGGGCCTTCAACCTTGAACCACTCGCCCTGGTGCTGCACCGAGTGGATCAACGCCGGGTCGGCGAGCACGCCGCTTTCGCGGTCCAGCTTGAGCGCGCCCGGGCTCCAGCTGTTCCAGAGTTTCAGCGCCACCTCCACGAACTCATCGGCGCGGTCGTAGCGCAGGTCGTGTTCCAGGTGCTTGTCCTTGCCGAACAGGCGCCCTTCGCTGTCGTTCATCGAAGTAACGATATTCCACGCCGCGCGGCCCTTGGACAGGTGGTCGAGGGTGGCGAATTCCCGCGCGATATGCGCCGGTTCGTAGTAGGTGGTGGAACGCGTCGCGCCCAGCCCCAGCTTGCTGGTCTGGCCGATCAGATAGGAGAGGATCGGCAACGGATCGAGGCGCGTGGCGTCCTGGGCGCCGTAGCGCAAGGCGAACTCGCGCGAGCCGCCCATCTGGTCGCCGACGGCCAGGCGGTCGGCGAAGAACAGGAAGTCGAACAGCCCCTCCTCCACCACCTTGGCAATGCGCGAGTAGTACTCGGGGTCGAGGTAATTACCGACGGTTTCCGGGTGGCGCCACACCGCGTGGCTGTGCACCACCGGGCCGCTCAACAAAAACGCAGAAAGATGGATTTGGCGGCTCATGGCTTGGGCGTCCACACGGTGATAGTGCTGACCTTCAACGGCTTGGGAATCAGCTTGGCGGCGTAGTAGGTATCGGCGATGCGCTGCTGTTCGGCGAGGTTGTCAAGCTTGACCGGGATGATGTCGTAGCTGCGCCGGCTGTTGGCGCGCGCCACCGTGGCCGGGGCGATGTTGCCCCACAGCGGGCCGAGGATTTCAGCCGCCTCCTTGGGGTGGGCTTTGACCCACTGGCCGGTCTCGCGCAGGGTGTCGAAAGTCACTTGCAGCACGTCCGGGTGGGCTTTGGCGAACTTGGTTGTGGCCAGGTAGAAGCGGTTGTAGTTGGCCAGGCCGTCGCTGCCGTCGGCAATCACGCGCACGTGATGGTCAAGCTGTTGGGTGGCGAGGAACGGGTCCCAGATCACCCAGGCGTCCACGCTGCCATTGGCGAACGCCGCGCCGCCGTCCGGGGCTTCGAGGTAACGCGGGGTGATATCGGCCAGGGTCAGGCCGGCTTTTTTCAACGCGCTGATCAGCAGGAAGTTGCTGCCCGAGCCTTTCGACACGGCGACGGTTTTGCCCTTGAGGTCGGCGATGCTGTGGATCGGCGACTGGTCCTGCACGATGATCGCCTGGGCGCCCGGCGATGAATTCTCCTGGGCGTAGTAGGTCAGCGGCGCATCGGCGGCCTGGGTGAACAGCGCAAAGGCGTCGGCCACATCGGCGTGCAAGTCGACGCTGCCAGCGTTGAGCGAACTGAGCAGGCCGGTGCTGAACTCATGCCAGTTGACGGTAAAGCCCAGGGGCTTGAGGCGCTGCTCCAACTGGCCATTTTGCTTGAGCAGAATCCACAGGGTGGAGGAGCGCTGGTAGCTGATATCCAGGGTTTGCTCGGCATGGGCCGCCGCTGCGGCAAACAGCAGGCTGGCGGCGACGATGAGTTTTTTGAGCGTCATGAAAGGCCTTGGCGTGGGAGGTGAAAGAAACACGAGCAAGGCATAAGCGCCCGGCATAAAAGCGCTTTTGATTATATTAATGAAGACTGATTATGAAAGGACCTTATGATTCTATGGATATGCCCGATTCGTCGGACCACGCCAAAAGCGCCCTAAGCTCAGATCGAAAAAGTATTTATCGAATGGTTTTTAGAACTTTATGCTCAGCGCTATTTCGTTGAAGATCGAGCGCGCCATGTCTCTACGTCGTCCATTTGCCGCCGTACTCGGGTTGCTGGCCTTTTCTGTCGCCGTGAGCGCGGATGCCCAGGAAACCGTGCGCATCGGCTACCAGAAATCCTCGACCCTGATTACCCTGTTGAAGACCCAGGGCACCCTGGAAAAAGCCCTCAAGGCCGACAACATCGACGTGTCCTGGCACGAATTCCCCAGCGGCCTGCCGCTGCTGGAAGCGCTGAACGTGGGCAACGTGGACATCAGCGCCGACGTCGCCGACACCGTGCCGATCTTCGCCCAGGCGGCCCAGGCCAAACTCACCTACTTCGCCCAGGAAGCGCCCTCGCCTTCGGCCCAGGCCATCGTGGTGCGCAAGGACTCGCCGATCCAGCACCTGGCGGATTTGAAGGGCAAGAAAATCGCGGTGACCAAGGCGGCCGGCACCCACTATCTGTTGATTGCCGCGCTGGCCAAGGCAGGCCTGGCGTTCTCGGATATCGAGCCGGCGTATCTGTCGCCGGCCGATGGTCGCGCGGCATTTGAGAACAACAAGGTGGACGCCTGGGTGACCTGGGAACCCTTCCTCACCAGCGTGCAGCGGCAACTGCCGACGCGCACCCTGGCCGATGGCGCAGGGCTGGCCAGTTACAAGCGTTATTACCTGACCGGCACGCCATACGCCAAGGCGCATCCCGAGGTGTTGAAGGTGGTGTATGCGCAGCTGGAAAAGGCCGGGCAATGGGTGAAAACCCACCCGCAGGACGCGGCCAAAGTGCTCGGCCCGCTGTGGGGCAATCTGGATGTAGCCACGGTGGAGGCGGCGAATGCACACCGCAGCTATCAGGTGCAGCCGGTGAGCATTGACCAGTTGGGGGAGCAGCAGAAGATTGCGGATGCGTTCTTTAAAGCGGGGTTGTTGCCCAAGGCGGTTGATGCCAAGGATGTAGACACCTGGAAGCCCTGAGAACCGCTGTGCTTTAAATGTGGGAGGGGGCTTGCCCCCTCCCACATTTGATCTCCATTTATTGTTAGAGAAGGGTTCGGGCCAGGGCCTTTTTCCATTCTGCATAGCGGGCCGCCATGGCAGGGTCCTCCTGCGGCTCAAACCGCTCGCGCTGGCGCTCCAACTCACCCAACGCCGCATCACTTGCCCAAACCCCCAACGCCCTCCCCGCCAAATGCGCCGCACCCAGCGCCGACACTTCCGGCGACAGGCTGCGCACCACCGGGCGTTGCAGCAGGTTGGCCAGGAACTGCATCAGCCAGCGGTTGCGCGTCGCCCCGCCGTCCACCCACAGCTCCTTCAACGGGCTGCCGATATCCTGCTGCATGGCCTCGAACACATCGCGAATCTGATAGCCGATGGACTCCAGCGACGCGCGCAAAATATGCGCGCCGGAGGTGGCTTCGGTGAGCCCGCAGATCAAGCCGCGCGCGTCGGCTTTCCAGTGCGGCGCCCCCAGCCCGGACAGCGCCGGCACAAAGTACACGCCGCCGTTATCCGGCAGTTGCGCGGCCTGTTCGGTCAAGGCGTCCAGGGATTCCCCGGCCACCAAGCGCGAGGCCCACTGCACGGCGGCGCCGGTATGGACGATATTGCCTTCCATGCCAAACGTGGGCTTGGCGCCGTCGTGCCAGGCCAATGTAGTGGAGAGTCCGTGGGTGGAGGCAATCGGGCCGGTCATGGGGGTCATCAGGGATGAGCCGGTGCCGAGGGTGGCCTTGACCAACCCCGGGGCGAAACCGCCCTGCCCGTAGAGTGCGGCGTGGGAATCACCCATCATCGACATCACCGGGATGCCGGCGGGCAAGCCGCCCACCGCCACGGTTTCGGCAAAGAAACCGGCGCTGGGCTGGATCGGCGCCAGCGCCGCCAAAGGAATCGCAAACAGGTCCAGCAGCGCAGGGTCCCAGCTACATGTGTGCAGATTGAACAGTTGCGTGCGCGCCGCGTTGGAATAATCGGTGGCAAACACTTGGCCGCCGCTAAGTTTCCACAACAGCCAGCTGTCCACCGTGCCCAGGCAGATCTCGCCGGCGGCGGCGCGGGCGTGGCCGTTTTCCAGGTTATCGAGAATCCAGCGGAATTTACCCGCGGAAAACATCGGGTCCAGCGCCAGCCCGGTTTTCTCCAGGATGACCGCTTCGTGGCCTTGCTCATGCAATTGCGTGCACAGCGCCGTGGAGCGTCGGCATTGCCAACTGATGCACGGCGACAGCGGCTCACCGGTTTGCCGATCCCAGGCCACCACCGACTCGCGCTGGTTGCTGACAGCCAGCGCGGTGATTGGCCGGTCGACCTGCGCCAGGCATTCTTCAATCGCGGCCAGGGTGTTCTGCCAGATCAGCAGCGGGTCCTGTTCGGAGAACCCGGCCTGAGGGTGGCTGATGCTCAGCGGCCGTGAACCCCGGGCAATCACCTGCCCACGTTCGTTAACCAGCACCGCCTTGGCGTTGCTGGTGCCTTCGTCTATCGCCAGGATCAGCGGAGTGTTATTCGTCATTGCATTCACCGCAACCGAGTGGCAGCCGCCACAATCCCAGCCGCGTCGATGTTATGCAAGGCGCGGGTCGGTTCGCGCGCACCGGCGGCGGCGTATTCGCCATCGCCGATACCGAGGCGAATCAACGGGATACCCAGCCCGGCTTCGGCCAGCACTTCGGCCACCACGCTGCCGACGCCACCGTTGATGTTGTGTTCTTCGACGCTGATCACCGCGCGGGTGCCGCTCAAGGCACTGAGCAACACATCGCGCTGCAGGGGCCGGATCGACGACAGGTTGATCACCTGCGCCTGGATGCCCTGCTCCGCCAGCAACGCGGCGGCGTCCACGGCTTCGTGCACCACCGAGCCGAGGGCGACGATGCTCACGTCGGCGCCCTGGCGCAGGATATCGACCTGACCGGGTTGAAATTGGTAGTCGGCGCCATGCACATCCGGCAAGGCTTTGCCGTCGAGGCGGATATACACCGGGCCCTCGTAGCGCAAGGCGTAATCGACTATCTGGCGGCATTCAAGCGCATCAGCCGGGGCAAAAATCTGCACATTGCCGAAGCCGCGCATCACCGAGATGTCGTCAATGCTGTGGTGGGTGCTGGCCAGCGGGCCGTAGCTGGCGCCGGCGTTGAGGCCGAACATTTTCACGTTGGCCTGGTTGTAGCAAACATCGACCTTGATCTGCTCATTGGCCCGCGAAATCAGAAACGGCGCCGCGTTGCAGGTGGCGGCGATCTTGCCGCCCAGCGCGAGGCCCGCCGCGACGCTGACCAGCGACTGCTCGGCAATCCCGACGTTGATCAGCCGCTCGGGAAAACGCTGCATGAACGGGCCGATCTTGGCCGTGGACGTGGAGTCGCTGACCACCGGCACCACATCCAGCCCGGCATCCACTGCGTCAATAAAGGCCTGCACCATGACACTCGCCAAATGTTCACTCGCCATGGTTCAACTCCTCCAGTGCTGCATTGATTTCATCACCCTTGGGCACGCGGTGGTGCCATTCGGGGCGGGCTTCGATAAACGACACGCCCTTGCCTTTGATGGTGTGGGCAATCAGCACCTGGGGCGCGCCGGTCTGGGTCTGCATGCTTTCCAGGGCGGTGATCAACTGACCTACGTCATTGCCGTCGCACTCACTGACGCGGAAGCCGAAGGCGGCCCATTTCACGTCCAGCGGGTCCAGCGGCATGATCTCGGCGGTCAGCCCGGCCAGTTGCAGTTTGTTCTTGTCGACGATCACAAACAGGTTATCCAGGCCGTACTTGGCGGCGGCCATCGCCGCTTCCCAGTTGGAGCCTTCGGCCAGTTCGCCGTCGCCGGTGAGCACATAGATGCGCTTTTTGCTGCCAGACATCTTCGCCGCCAGCGCCAGCCCTACCGCCACCGGCAAGCCGTGGCCGAGGGCGCCGGTGTTGAGTTCGATACCGGGGGTTTTCTGGCGCACCGGGTGGCCCGGCAGGTGGGAATTGAAATGCTGATACGTCGGCAACCACGCCTCAGGGATGTAGCCCGCCTGCGCCAGGCAGCAATACAAGCCGCCCACGCCATGGCCCTTGCTCTGGATGTAGATATCGCGCTCAGGGTCCTGGGTGCGTTCCGGGCCGGTGTTGAGGATGCGGAAATACAGGGTCGCGAGGATGTCGGTTTCCGACAGGTCCGCCCCGGTGTGGCCGCCGGCCGGTGAGTCGGCATTCAGGCGGATCACGTGGCGGCGGATCAGGCGGGCCTGTTCCTTGATCTGGTGGGCGTCGTACTGGAAGGCATTCATGCAGCGGCTCCTGTGGGCTGACCACGTGAGTTGAAAGTGCCAAAAGCTGTTTTGAATATTTATTCAGCAGTGACAATATATTTCTATTTAGACGCCGATCGCTCACGCGGTCAAGTGACCGAACGGCTCAAAAATGAAATAAATCCCTCGGACAGACGGCCAAAATCCCACGCGGGCTTATCTATCCCGTGGCTTTGCGGCGTATAAAAGTACCGGTCTAGAGGCGTACCGGAAAAATTAAGCGCTTGACTTTGACACGGTGTCACTGGAATCTGAATTAACAGTCAGGCACGCATAAATATTCAAGCCGCCTGAAAGCACTCCAAAAAAAATAAATCAGGAGAACACTGTGGACACCAAAGCTATTGTCCAGCACCCGGCCGAACTCAAGCCGCCACCGCGCCCACGCCTGGTGAAACTGCTCCCCAGCAACATCGGCGGCCCGCTGATCGGCCTTGTGCTGCTGGTGCTGGTCTTCTCCTTCAGTTCCGAATTCTTCTTCTCATTGCGCAATGGCCTGAACATTCTCGATCAGGTCACGGTGCTGGGCATCCTCGCGATTGGCATGACGGCGGTGATCGTGATCGGCGGCATCGACCTGTCGGTCGGCTCGGTGCTGGCCTTCTCGATGATGATGCTCGGCTGGCTTTATCAGGATCAGGCGGTGCCGCTGGGCTTCGCCATTCCGATCTCGATTGCCAGCGGCATGCTTGCCGGGCTGGTGTCCGGCGGGTTGATCACCTATGCCAAGCTGCCGCCATTCATTGCCACGCTGACCATGATGTCGGTGGCCCGTGGCCTGGCAAATATCCTCACCGAAGGCCGGCAGATCGTCGGCTACCCGGACTGGTTCACCAGCCTGGCGACGGTGCGGCATTTCGGCTTTCTCTCGGCGACCGTCGGGCTGTTTCTGGTGATGCTGGTGGTGGCCTGGGTGTTCCTGCGCTTTCGTGCCGGTGGCCGCAACCTCTATGCCATGGGCGGTAGCCCGGAAGTGGCGCGCCTGTCGGGCATCAAGGTGCGTGCGATTACCCTGTGGGTCTACGCCATCAGCGGCGCCCTCGCCGGCATCGCCGCCGTGACCCTCGCCGCCCGCCTCGACTCATCGCAACCCAGCGCCGGCCTGAGCCTGGAACTGGACGCCATCGCCGCCGTGGTGATTGGTGGCGCCAGCCTCAGCGGTGGCGTCGGCAGTATCGGCGGCACTTTGGTCGGTGTGTTGATCATTGGCGTGTTGCGCAATGGCCTCAACCTGCTCGGCGTCTCGCCGTTTATTCAACAAGTGGTGATCGGCGTGGTCATCGCCCTCGCCGTGACCATCGACACCCTGCGCCGCCGTTCCAGCACTGCCCGTTAAACCTGTTCGACAGTTGACACCCTCCAACAATAAAACCAGGAGTCACCGACATGTTCAGCCCCAAGAAACTGCTCATTGCTACTGCTTTGGCTGCCGCAACGCTCACCGCCACCGGCACCACCTGGGCCAAGGATCTGACCATCGGCCTGGCCGTGGCCAACCTGCAGGCCGACTTCTTCAACCAGATCAAGCAATCGGTGGAAGCCGAGGGCAAGGCCAAGGGGATCAAGGTGATCACCGTGGACGCCCAAGGCAACTCCTCCACCCAGGTCAGCCAGATTGAAGACCTGATCACCCGCCAGATCGACGTGTTGATCTACATCCCCGCCGGCGCCACCGCCGCCGGTGTGCCGGTAAAAGCCGCCAAGGCCGCCGGCATCCCGGTAATCGCCGTGGACCGCAACGCCCCCGACGCGCCCGGCGATACGTTTATCGCCAGCGACAGCGTGGCCGGCGCCAAGACCCTGGCCGAGTACGTGGGCAAAATCACCGATGGCAAGGGCCGCATTGCGATCCTGCAAGGCCAGCTCGGCACCACGCCGGAGAACGATCGCGCCAAGGGTTTTGAAGAAGGCCTGAAAGCCTTCCCGGACCTCAAGGTCGTGGCCCAGCAACCCGCCGAATGGGCCCAGGACAAAGGCTTCGCCGTGGCTCAGGACCTGCTCCAGCGTGACCCGAACATTACCGTATTCTTCGGCCGCGCAGATGCCATGGCACTCGGCGCTGCCCAGGCAGTGAAGGTCGGCAACCTCGACCACAAAGTCGTGGTGGTCGGTTTCGACGGCGACGTCGCCGGCCTGAAAGCCGTGGAAAGCGGCGTGCTCAACGCGACCATGACCCAGCAGACCCAGAAGATGGGCCGCCTGGCCGTGGCCTCGGCCATCGACCTCAAAGCCGGTAAAGCCGTACCCAAGGAGCAGCTGCTGCCGACCGTGCTGACCACCAAAGAAAACGTCGCGCCGTTCCTGCAACAGCACCCGTAAGCCTTGGAGGTCGTCATGCAAGCAGCAGCTCTGGATAACAGCGCCGACGCGGTGCTGTGCCTGCGCAATATCAGCAAGGCCTACGGGCCGGTGCAGGTGTTGTCGCAGGTCAACGTGGATATTCGCCCCGGCGAAGTCCTGGCCTTGCTCGGTGAAAATGGCGCGGGCAAATCCACCTTGTCGTCGATCATCGCCGGCCTGGTGCAACCCGAAGCCGGGGGCAGCATGACCTGGCTCGGCGCGCCTTACGCTCCGGCTTCACCGGGCGCGGCGCTGAATGCCGGGATCGGCCTGATCCACCAGGAAATCCGCCTGCTGCCGCAATTGTCGATCGCCGAGAACATCTTCGTCGGCCGCCTGCCCATGCGTCACGGGCGGGTGGACCGCGAGTACATCGAGGCCCAGGCGCAGATCCAGTTGGAACGCCTGGGGCTCAAGGTGCCGGCGTCGCGCAAGGTCGAAGGCCTGAGCGTGGCGGCCCAGCAACTGGTGGAAATCGCCAAGGCGCTGACCCTCAAGGCCAGCCTGTTGATTCTCGACGAGCCCACCGCCGCCCTGGGTGGCGAGGAAACCGAGCTGCTGTTCAAGCAGGTCGAGCGGCTGAAAGCCGAGGGTGTGTCGTTTATCTATATCAGCCACCGCCTGGAAGAAATCGCGCGCATCGCCGACCGCGTGCTGGTGCTGCGCGACGGTCGCCAGATCGCCCTGCACGCCACCGCGCAAGTGCCGGTGCGCGAGCTGGTGGAACAGATGGTCGGGCGCAGCCTGGAACGCATCTTCCCTGCCCTGCAAGCACCAAAAGACCAAGTGATGTTGCAGGTCAAAGACTTGAGCTGCCGTGAGTTCGCCTTGCACGGCATCGACTTCAGCGTGCGCGCCGGCGAAGTGTTCGGCATTGCCGGAGTGGTCGGCGCCGGGCGCACGGAGCTGGTGCGCACCATCGCCGGTGCGGCCCAGGACATTCAAGGGCATATGGTGCTGGACGGTGAAGTGCGCCAGCTGCGCAGCCCCTTCGAGGCGATCCAGGCCGGTGTGGTGCTGGTGCCCGAAGACCGCAAGCAACAAGGCGTGGTGGTGGAGCATCGCATCGAAGACAACCTGATCTACGGCAACACCGACCTGCTGGATAGCAGCGGCTGGGTGTTCCCGGCTGCCCTGCGCGAATTTGCCCGCACGGCGGTGGCGCGCCTGGGAGTTAAAGGTGCGCCGCAGTCGCGGATTTCCAGTTTGTCCGGCGGTAACCAGCAGAAGGTCATCATTGCCAAGTGGCTGGCGCGCAATCCCAAGGTGTTCATCCTCGATGAGCCAACGCGCGGCATCGACGTGGGCGCGCGGGCGGCGATTTATGAAGTGATTGCGGACCTGGCGGCCAAGGGCATGGCGGTGATTGTGGTGAGTTCGGATCTGGATGAAGTGCTGGGGCTGTCCCATCGGGTGATGGTGATGAGCCGGGGCCGGCAGATGGGGATTCTGGAGCGCGGCGAGGCCACCCCGGTTTCGGTAATGGAAATGGCCACCGCATAACCCAAGACCTATAGAGATTCAAATGTGGGAGGGGGCTTGCCCCCTCCCACATTAGCCCTACTGTGATTTCAAGATTGGAGTAATTCATGCAACTTTTTAGTCTTCAGGGCCAAGTCGCCTTTGTCACCGGTGCCGGCAGCGGTATCGGCCAAGCCATCGCCGTCGGCCTCGCCGAGGCCGGCGCCGACGTCGCCTGCTTTGACCTCCCCGGCAGCCCCGGCATCGCCAGCACCGTAGAACGCATCCAGGCCTTGGGCCGTCGCGCCCTGGCCCTGAGCGGCACGGTCACCGAACGCGCCGCGCTGGACGCCGCCGTCGCCCGCACCGAACAGGAACTCGGCGAACTCAGCGTGGCCGTCAACTGTGCCGGCATCGCCAATGCCCAGGCCGCCGAAGACCTCGAGCTGCAGCGCTGGCAGACCACCCTGGACATCAACCTCACCGGCATCTTCCTCAGCTGCCAGGCCCAGGCCGCAGTGATGTTGCCGCGGGGTAAAGGCGCCATCGTCAATATCGCCTCCATGTCCGGCAGCATCGTCAACCGGGGCTTGTTGCAAGCGCACTACAACACCTCCAAGGCCGGGGTGATCCACTTGAGCAAAAGCCTGGCGATGGAATGGGCCGACAAGGGCCTGCGCGTCAATTGCATCAGCCCCGGCTACACCGCCACGCCGATGAACTCACGCCCGGAAGTCGCCGACCAGGTGAAGATTTTCGAACAGACCACGCCCATGGGCCGCATGGCCAGCGTGGAAGAAATGGTCGGCCCGGCGATCTTCCTGGTCAGCCAGGCCTCGTCTTTTTGCACCGGCGTCGACCTGTTGGTCGATGGCGGTTTTGTCTGCTGGTAGGAGCTCGTCATGTCGCAACGATTCAGCGGTAAAACTGTAGTCATCACCGGCGCCTGCCGTGGCATCGGCGCCGGCATTGCCGAGCGTTTTGCCCAGGAAGGCGCCAACCTGGTGCTGGCCTCCAATGACCTGGAACGCGTGACCTTCACCGCCGACCAATTGGCCCAGGAATACGGGGTCAACGCCCTCGCCCTCGGCATCGATGTCACTAACGAGGCCGACATCGAAAAGCTCTACCGCGAAGGCCACGCGCGCTTTGGCAGCATCGACGTGTCAGTGCAGAACGCCGGCATCATCACCATCGATCACTACGACAAAATGCCCCGCGCCGACTTCGACAAGGTGCTGCAGGTCAACACCACCGGCGTGTGGCTGGGCTGCCGGGAAGCGGCCAAATACATGGTCAAGCAAGGCAGCGGGCGCTTGATCAACACCTCCTCCGGCCAGGGCCGCCAGGGGTTTATCTATACGCCGCACTACGCCGCGAGCAAGATGGGCGTGATCGGTATCACCCAGAGCCTGTCCCTGGAGCTGGCGCCGCATAACATCACGGTCAACGCGTTTTGCCCGGGCATCATCGAAAGCGAGATGTGGGACTACAACGACCGCGTGTGGGGCGAGATCCTCAGCACCGACGAAAAACGCTACGGCAAGGGCGAGTTGATGGCCGAATGGGTCAAGAACATCCCCCTGCGCCGCGCCGGCAAGCCGTCGGATGTGGCCGGCCTGGTGGCGTTCCTGGCCTCGGACGACGCGGCCTACCTGACCGGCCAGGCGATCAATATCGACGGCGGCCTGATCATGTCGTAAGGGTTTGGTATCCTCACCCGCATTGAGTCAACCATTGAGGCCTTCATGAGCCAAATCGAAGAACAGCGACTGATCACCAAGATCGCGAGCCTCTATTACGAAGAAGGGCTCAAGCAGTCCGAAATCTCCACGCAGCTGGACCTGTCCCAGTCGTTTATCAGCCGCGCCCTGCGCCGGGCGCTGCAGGAAGGCGTGGTGAAGATCAGCGTGATGCGCCTGCAAGGCCTGCACCTGGAGCTGGAAACCCAGTTGCAGCGCCGCTACGGCGTACGCCGGGTGATCGTGGTAGAAGCCACCGAACCCGGCAACGATGAAAGCATCAAGCAAGCCATCGGCTCGGCCGCTGCGCATTACCTCGAAACCAGCCTGTCGCCCCAGGACCATATCGGCATTTCGTCGTGGAGCAGCACCATTCGCGCCATGGTCGGGCACTTGCACGCGCAACCGGGCAAACAGGCCGCTCAGGAAGTGGTACAACTGCTGGGTGGCGTCGGCAACAAAGGTGCGTTTGAAGCCACCCTGCTGACCCAGCGCCTGGCCACCCTGCTCAACTGCCCGGCGTTTCTGCTGCCGTCGCAGAGCATCGAGCAATCGGTGCAGAGCAAGCAGCGCATCGTGCAAATGGAAGAGGTCAAGGAAGTGCTGCAACGCTTTGACAGCATCACCCTGGCGATTGTCGGCATCGGCGACCTGGAGCCCTCGCAGCTGCTGCGCAACAGCGGCAACTACTACACCGAAGACATGCTGCGCCTGTTGGCCGAGCGCGGCGCCGTCGGCGATATCTGCCTGCGTTACTTCGATGCCCAGGGCAAACCGGTGCTGGAAGAAGATGAAGAATTCGTGGTGTCGGTGGCGCTGCCCAAGTTGCGCGCCATCCACCGAGTGCTCGGCCTGGCCGGCGGGCTGAACAAGGTCCAGGCGATTCGTGGCGCGCTCAAGGGCGGCTACCTGGACATCCTGATCACCGACCTGGATACCGCACAGGCCCTCAACCAATAACCTTTTTTGGAGACAGCCGCTATGACGTCCAAGCTCGAACAACTCAAGCAATTCACCACCGTGGTCTGCGACACCGGCGACCTCGAAGCCATCAGCCGCCTGCGCCCGGTGGACGCCACCACCAACCCTTCGCTGCTGCTCAAGGCCGCCGCCATCCCGGAATACGCCGAGCTGCTGCGCAGCGCCGTGACGCTGTCCAAGGGCGATGTCGACCTGGCCTGCGACCACTTTGCGGTGTCGGTAGGTGCAGGGATTCTCAAGGTGATCCCGGGGCGTATCTCCACCGAAGTCGACGCGCGGTTGTCCTTCGACGAAGACGCGCTGTGGGCCAAGGCCAACCAGTTGATCGCCCTGTACGACCAGGCCGGCATCGGCCGTGACCGCGTGCTGATCAAACTGGCCTCCACCTGGGAAGGCATCCGCACCGCCGAGCGCCTGGAAAAGGCCGGCATCCAGACCAACCTGACCCTGCTGTTCTCCTTCGCCCAGGCCCAGGCCTGCGCGGACGCCGGGGTGTTTTTGATCTCGCCGTTCGTGGGCCGCATCTACGACTGGTACCGCAAGAGCACCGGCCAGGACTACACCGGCGCCGAGGACCCAGGCGTGCAGTCGGTGACGCGCATCTACAACTACTACAAGGCCAACCAGATCAACACCGTGGTCATGGGCGCCAGCTTCCGTACCCTCAGCCAGATCGAAGAGCTGGCCGGTTGCGACCGCCTGACCATCAGCCCCGACCTGCTGCAAAAACTCGACGAAGACCAGGGCACCCTGGAACGTAAACTGGCGCCTGGCGCCGACGGCGAGCCGCGTCAAAACCTGACCGAAGCGCAGTTCCGCTGGGCCTCCAACGAAGATGCGATGGCTACCGAGAAACTCGCCGAAGGCATTCGCCAGTTCGCGCGGGACCAGGAAAAACTCGAGAAACTGCTGAGCAATCCGTAAAGCTGAAGGCGTCGCGCAGTGCCCGATGGGGCCTGCGCAACGTCTGCCCGTTACGGCGTGACGCGTTGCACGGCCACGTTTTCAAACGGCATGGGCACCGATTTGATCGCGCCGTCGAGGTTTCGGTAGCGGCTGTAGACGCCGGCCGAAGGCAGCACCCGGCCGCGCTCGACCACGCGACGGCCATCAAGCACGTAGCGCACGGTCTGCTCGACCTCGGCCGGGTTGTCGGCGGCGCGCAGGTCTTGGGCCAGCACGCGCATGGACTCGTCGATGCAGCGTTCAAGCTGCTCGTTGACCTTGGCGGTTTCCAGGTGGCCGTCGTCGATGCACTGCGCGCCGCAACTGCGGAACGGCTGGCCGACCACTTCGATCCGCCGCTGGTAGAGCACGGAGCCGGCGATGTCCTGCACCTGTACGCGGTTGACCAGCACGAAGCTGCCACGGTCGGCGCTGAGCACCAGGCGCGGCTCAATCAACACCAGTGCGCTGACCTGCCCTTGTGCCGCAGGCAAGCCTGCCGCCAGGCCAGTCTGCTGGTAGCGTTGGGTAAACAGCGTGTCCAGGTTCTGCTCCGCGAGCAATGCCGCCATCGGTCGCGAGTCGTGTTCGGCACTCTGGCGTGCATCGCGCTCCAGCGCGCCAACACCGGTGCGGGTGTTGATGGCGCTGGCGATCAACAAGCCCACCACGCCACCCGCGCCCACCGCGTTGCGGGTCACGTTGTCGGTGGTCTGCGCGGCACTCAGGGCGGTCTTGCTGTCAATCACCATCGACGCGGTGATGAAGCCTTCGGTCGGCAACCGCACCTCGACCTTGGCCCCGTGGGCATTCACATACGACAGCGCCGACGGCGTGTTGAAACCGCGCTCCGGCAACGGTTGCTGGGCGCAGGCACCGAGCAACAGGCTGCCGGCGGCCAGCATGGCGCAACGCAACGCCCTCATTGGGCGAACGGGGTAATAACCAGTTGGCGGCTGCTGTCCACGGCCTGGTAGTAGGCGTTCGACAGGTTGCTGTAGTTGGGCTGGTCCCACTCGCCCTGGGCGGGCTGGGTCACGGCGAACGGCTTGTACCAGAGCAGGTGGTTGTCATGCAGGTCGACCACCAGGCCGATACCGCCGACTTGCGGGGTCGGTACGCTGGTTGGCACCACGCTGTAGTAGGTGCGGTAGGCGCCGCTCGCGGTGTAGGAAATCAGCAGCAGGCGATCCACGCCGTACTTGGCTTGCAACGGCGTCAAGTCGCGGCCAAAGAAACCTTCGCGGAATTTGTTTTCCTTGAACAACTTGACGTCGACGGCGTCGTCGATGCGCTTGGCCTTGTAACCCTTGGCCACCAGCTTGGCGACGATTTCATCCGGGATCGACGTGGTGTCCTGCAGCTTCCAGGTGCTGACCTGATCGCTGAGCTTGCTGTTGATGCCCTTGTTGATCGCCAGGTCCAACAGCCCCTGTTGTCCGGCCAACACCAGTTCCGACGGCGGCAAGGTGCTCATGGCTACGCCGATGGTCTGGTTCTTGTCACTCCAGAATTGGGCGTCGAGTTCGATGGGCTTTTGAATATTGGCCGCGCAGCCAAACAGGCCGGAGCATACAAAAATCAGGGCAATACAGTTTCGGAACGCGCGAAATCCCACGGGAAAGTCCTTTTAAGGGTGAGGTGTGTAAGCAATGTCGGGCACAGCAGACGGACAACTAATATCACTATGCCATCAATGGCTGGCGATATTAGAAGGCAGGAAAAATGACGTCAACTTAATAACTTTCTGAACAATGAAAGTCGACCAACGGTAGCGGTGCGATTTTATAACGCAAAAAAAAGGAAGCGTCTCCCTGACAGCTTCCTTTTTCACGACCGCGTCACAAAGGTGCGATATTCAAACCGACCCGCGTGTGCCCAGACCCCGCGCGGCCAATGCGCCCAGCACCCCGCCGGCAATCGGCGCCACCCAGAACAGCCACAGCTGCGAGATGTACTCCGGCCCGGCAAACAATGCCGGCCCGGTGCTGCGCGCCGGATTGACCGAGGTGTTGGTCACCGGGATCAGCACCAGGTGAATCAAGGTCAGCGCCAGTCCGATGGCAATCGGCGCAAAGCCGGGAGCCGCGCCCGGTGCAGTCACGCGCATGATGATCAGCACAAAGAAGAACGTGGCGAGCACTTCGGCCAGCAGCGCGGCCTTCATGTCAAACAGGCCGGGGCTCAACGGGCCGAAGCCGTTGGCGGCAAAGCCACCCAGCTCGAAACCGGGCTGCCCATTGGCGATCACGTACAACGCCGCCGCCGCCGCAATTGCGCCCACCACCTGCACCACGATGTACGGCAGTACATCAATGGCCGGTACGCGGCGCCCCACCCACAGCCCGATGGTCACCGCCGGGTTGAAGTGCCCGCCGGAAATGCCGCCCACGGCATAGGCCATGGTCAACACGGTAAGCCCGAAGGCCAGGGACACCCCGGCAAAACCAATGCCCAACCCAGGAAATGCCGCCGCCAGAATGGCACTGCCACACCCGCCGAAGGTCAGCCAGAAAGTCCCCAGGAACTCTGCGATCAGACGTTTTTGCACAATCGACTCCATTGCAGTTCACGCGCCGTCACCACTGGATGTGGGCGGTCGTGGCGACGGTAGCAATCGGCATCAAAGTGCCCTGTAAGACTTATCTGGTTTGTGTTGTGCAGGTCGTTAGCGTCGACTGGGAGCTGTTGGCTAGCCGCTTTCGCTTAGCAGGCGTTCGTCTTGATCCAAGCGGTCGCCAAGCGCGCTGTAGGGTTCGGCGTAGTGGTAAGCCTCGCCGTAGGTGGTGGTTGCACCGCGTGTCTGGTCGATTTCGCCGCTCAGGTCGGCGCGGGCGTCGCGGTGCTGGTAGGCGCGGATATGCACCTGCTTCTCGACCACCGCGTGGCTCGATTGCAGTTGCCACACACCGTCCTGCCCGCTGCTGCCGAGCCCGGACTGCGGGCGTAATGGCAGCTCAAGGCCGAACTGATAGAGGCGTTGATCGTCGCAGAACTCGACCACATCGATACCCAGGCGGTCGTCGGCGGTGAAGCGGTACCAGATGCCGACTTCGGCCAGCAGGCGGGCGATAAAGTCCAGGTCGCTTTCGCCGTATTGCATCACCTGTTCGCGCCGGGGGTAGTCGCGTTTCAGGCTGAACAGGAAGTCCTGGCCAAGGAAGCCGTGGCGGTTACGCAGGATGCTTTCGACGATTTCCGGCACGGATTGGTGCTGGTAGATGCGGTACTGCCGACCGCGCGCCAGTAGCGCCAGGCGCGGCTGCAAGGTGACGGCATAACTGGCCTGGTCGCTGGAGCCGGAGTTGCGTGTGAAGCCGGTGACCACGCCATACAAGGTGCGCAGCGGTTTGATTTCCTCTGCACTAAGGTCCAGAAACGAGCGTTTTTTTTGCGGCGCGGCGTGCAGGCTGAAACGGGCGTCCTGGCCGAGCAAGGCGTCCGCCGCCAGGTCACGCTCGGTGCTGGTGAATTCCACGGTGTAGCTGTAGGGCTGGCTGAGGTGTTCGTGGCCCGTGAAGGCCAAGACATCGAGCCGGGCTTCGACCTTGCGCACACTCAGGGTGTGGCGGCTGTGGTCGAAAAAGACGCTGGGCAGTACGCTGGAAGTCATTCCCTTTACTCCTGGACGCAAGAGTCCAGAGAGTAAAGATTTGCTATCGGTGATTAATGTCGGAAAAGTCGACTGTACGAGACAGGCACTTCCTGATCACGTTTTCAGCCGGGCGCCACACCCGTGCCAAACTTGCGAATCGCCAGGCAATACCCGATCAACGCCACCGCCGCCAGCAAGCCGCCCGCCGCGCCGATCCAGGCGAAGCCGAAGTGGCTGCCGACCCAGCTGCCCATCAGGGCGCCGCCGCCGATGCCGATGTTGTAGATGCCGGAGAACATGGCCATGGCCACGTCGGTGGCGTCCGGGGCCAGCACCAGCACCTTGGATTGCATGGCCAGGCCGAAGCCCATGATTGCCATGCCCCAGAAGATGCTCAGGATCACCAGGTAGGATTCGGCGCCGCTCAACGGCAGCATCAGCGCCAGGCACGCGGCCAGGATAAACACCGCGCCGACCACGAACAGGTGTGGGTTGAAGCGGTGCACCAGGCTGAACAGCAGCGAGCCGATGATGCCCGCGCCGCCGAACACCAGCAGGATCAGAGTGACCGCGCCGCCGCCCATGCCGGCGACGCCTTCGACGAAGGGTTCGATGTAGCTGTAGGCGGTGAACTGCGCGGTCACCGTGAGCGCGGTGAGCACATACAGCGCCACCAGCGCCGGGCGCTTGAACAGCAGCGGCAGGCTGCGCAACGAACCGGAGTTCTGGCTCGGCAACAACGGCAAGGTGCGCGCCAGCCAGAACACCAGCGCCGCCGCGAACGCGCCAATCACCAGGAAGGTGGTGCGCCAGCCCATGGCTTCGCCGAGCAGGCGGCCGAGGGGGATGCCCAGGACCATCGCCAGCGAGGTGCCGGTAGCCAGCAGGCCAAGGGCTTGCACCTGTTTGCCTTCCGGTGCCAGGCGTACCGCCAGCGAGGCGGTGATCGACCAGAACAGCGCATGGGACAAGGCAATGCCGACCCGGCTAAGCATCAGGATGCCAAAGCTGGTGGCCACGCTGGAAAGAACATGGCTGGCGATAAACATGCCGAACAGCACGATCAGCAACTTGCGCCGCTCCACGTTGCGGGTCAGCAGCATCACCGGCAGCGAGGTCAGCGACACGATCCAGGCATAGATGGTGAGCATCAAACCGACGCTGGCGATAGGCATGTCGAAGCTGGCGCCGATGGCGCTGAGCAGCCCGACCGGCACGAATTCGGTGGTGTTGAACACAAAGGCGGCCAACGCGAGGGCGATGACCGGTTGCCAGTTGGCTTGGGGCGTTGCGGCTGAAATGCTCATTTACGGGCGCGGTACTCTGACGGTGATCAAACGGCCACCCAGGACAAGCGCCGTCGCCCGGCATTCTATAGGTTTCTCGCCGCGCTGTTGACGCTGATCCTACGGAAGGCCTGCGCGTATTTGTCGCACTCCCCAAGTGGCCGCTGGATTAAGGATCCACCTGGCCCATCAGCTCCGGAATGCTTTCCGGCCGTTTTGCATAGCGTTGCGCCAGCGCTGCACAGACCATCAGCTGGATCTGGTGAAACAGCATCAACGGCAAAATCAGCACACCCATGCTCGCCCCGGCAAACAGCACCTGGGCCATCGGCACGCCGGTGGCCAGGCTTTTCTTCGAGCCGCAGAACAGAATCGTGATGCGGTCTTCCTGGTTAAAGCCGAACGCCTTGCCCAGCACGGTAGACGCCACCAGCACCAGGGCCAGCAACACGCAGCAGGCCACAACCAGCCCGCCCAGCTCCCACAGCGGGATCTGGTGCCAGATGCCTTCGTTGACCGCTTCGCTGAACGCACCGTAGACCACCAGCAGAATCGAGCCCTGGTCGACGAACTTGAGCCAGGACTTGTTACGCCCTACCCACGCGCCGATCCAGCGCCGCGCGATCTGCCCGGCGATAAACGGCAGCAGCAGTTGCACGCTGATTTTCAGGATCGCATCCACGGTGGAACCGCCCTCACCGTGCACATTCAGCAGCAAGGTCACCAGCAGCGGCGTCAAGAAGATCCCGAACAGGCTGGACGCCGCCGCACTGCAAATGGCCGCCGGGATGTTGCCGCGCGCCAGCGACGTAAAGGCAATCGCCGATTGCACCGTGGCCGGCAAGGCGCACAGGTAGAGCATGCCCATGTACAGGTCTTTGCCGATCAGCGGCGACAGCACCGGCTTGAACGCCAGGCCCAGCAGCGGGAACAGCACGAAGGTCAGGCTGAACACCAGCAGGTGCAGGCGCCAATGGCCGGCGCCGGCGACGATGGCCTGGCGCGACAGCTTGGCGCCGTGCAGGAAAAACAGCAGCGCAATCGCCAGGTTGGTCACCCAGCCGAAGGCCACGGCGGTCTGGCCGCTGGCGGGCAGCAGGGAGGCGAGGATCACCGTGGCGATCAGCGTCAGGGTGAAGTTGTCGGGCAGAAAACGCGGGCGGGTCATAAGCAAATCTTCCAGGGGTTGCCAAGAGCATCGTCACGACTCTAACGTAACGGCTTGTTACCGACTAACGCCAATGAGCCAGTAAATGCCGCCTAAAGGACATGACAAGGCCGTGCGCCGCAGTGTGCCCGGGCTTTCCAGCCTGCCGCGCCCGGTGTATGGGCGCACCGAATCGCTGCCTAATCGCGCCCTCACCCGTCGGCACAGCCACCCGTGGGTGCAATTGTCCTACGCGATTTCCGGGGTGCTGGAGATCCAGACCAGCGTCGGCCGCTTCGTCGCGCCGCCGCAACGCGCGGTGTGGATTCCGGCCGGCATGCCGCACCGGGTGTACAGCTCGCCGCACACCGAGATGCGCAGCCTGTACCTCGATTGCAGCGTCACCGCCTGGGCGACCGAGGCGTGCCATGTACTGGAAGTCAGCAGCCTGTTGCGCGAGTTGATCCGCAGCTTCAGCGAGCTGCCGGTGGAATACGCCGAGGACGGGCCGGACGGCAGGCTCGCCCAGGTGGTGCTCGACCAGCTCGCCGCCGCGCCGCAGGTGGATTTGATGCTGCCCTTGCCGCTGGACCCGCGCTTGCGCCAGATCTACCGCAGCCTGAATTTGCACCCGGAGCAGCAGACCACGCTGGGGCAGTGGAGCCAGAAGCTGGGCGTCAGCGAGAAAACCCTGAGCCGGTTGTTCCTCAGTGACACCGGGTTGACCTTCCGGGCCTGGCGCCAGCGCCTGCGCCTGCTCACCGCCCTGCCCGCCCTGGAGCAAGGCGAACGGGTGACGGATGTGGCATTGGGGTGTGGGTATGAATCGACGTCGGCGTTTATCAATGCGTTTCGTCAGCAGTTTGATGCGACGCCGGGTGAGTTCTTCCGCTGACCTCACAGACGATGAAGATCCAAATGTGGGAGGGGGCTTGCCCCCGATTAGGGTGTGTCAGCTGAGAAATCTATAACTGAAACACTGCTATCGGGGGCAAGCCCCCTCCCACATTTTAACTGTGTGATTCTTTAGATTTTGGCCTTGGCCAATATCGCCTGGAGCAACACATCCGCCCCCGCCGTCGACCATTCCGGGGAAATCTCTTCCGCCTCGTTATGGCTCAGCCCATCCACACACGGCACAAAGATCATCGCCGTCGGCGCCACCTGGTTCAGGTAGCAGGCGTCATGCCCGGCGCCGGAAATCATCCGCCGATGGCTGTAGCCCAACGCCTCAGCCGATGCGCGCACCACCTCCACGCAGTCCGGGTCAAAGGCAATCGGCGCGTACTGGAATATCTGCTTCACGCTGTGCTGCAGGCCGATGCCCGCGGCGATGCGCGCCACGGCGTCGCGCAGTTGCTGGTCCTGGCGCGCCAGCACGACCTCGTCCGGGTGGCGGAACTCCACGCTGAAAAACACCCGCCCCGGCACCACGTTGCGCGAGTTGGGGAAGATGTTCGCCATGCCCACCGTGGCCCGACCTTCGGCGCCCTGCTCCAGGCCCAGGCCGTTCACGGCCTCGACCACCCGCGCAAAACCCAGCAGCGCATCCAGGCGATGGTCCATCGGTGTGGTGCCGGCGTGGGCGCTGCGGCCGCTCAATTCCACTTCATACCAACGCTGGCCCTGGGCACCGGTGACCACGCCGATAGTTAGGCCTTGGGCCTCCAGGATCGGGCCTTGCTCGATATGCAGTTCAAACGCCGCATGCACGGCCTGGCCGCCGACCGGCTCGGGGCCGGCATAGCCTATCTGCTGCAAGGCCTCACCAATGGTCACGCCGGTTTTGTCGGCGCGGGACAGGCCGTATTCAAGGTCGAACACACCGGCATACACGCCGGAGGAAATCATCGCCGGGGCAAAACGCGAGCCTTCTTCGTTGGTCCAGTTGACCACTTCGATAGGGCGCTCGGTTTCGATGCCAAGGTCGTTAAGGGTGCGCAGTACTTCCAAGCCGGCGAGCACGCCATAAATGCCGTCGTACTTGCCGCCGAAGGGCTGCGAGTCGCCATGGGAGCCGGTGAGCACCGGGGCCAGATGGTCCTGGCGACCGGCGCGGCGCGCGAAGATATTGCCCATGGCGTCCACGCGAATGCTGCAACCGGCCGCCTCGCACCACTGCACGAACAGGTCGCGGCCACGGCGGTCTTCGTCGGTAAGCGCCAGGCGCGACACGCCGCCCTTTTCGGTAGCGCCGATCTGCGCCATTTCCATCAGCGAATCCCACAGGCGTTCACCATTCACCCGTGCCAGGTTATTCATGGGGTTTGGCCCGATAGCGGAAGTCACAGCGGTGGTCGCCGCCCATGATGGTCTGGGTGCGGGTCAGTTCGATGTCCGGGTTGTAGCCGACGATAAACAGCTCGTCACGATTGCAGGACAACAGGTGGCCGATCTCGCCCAGGCCCATCTCGGTGTACATCTCGGCGTAGCGGCAGCGCTTGACGTCATAGTCATAGCGCTCGGCATCGCTGGCGATGATGTCGATTTTGAGCGCGTCGTCCTGCTCCCACAGCACTTGCAGTTCGACAAAACTCTTGAGGTCGGCGCCCTGCTCTTCCAGCGCGGCAAAATGCTTGCCGGCCTGGATCGCCGCATTGCCCACGGCTTCGCCAATCACCGCAGCGGCAAATTCCTTGCCCTGCTCGCGCTTCAAGATCTCGTAGATCGGCTTGATGATTTCGGCTTCGATGCGCCGCCGGGCGAGGATGCCCAGTTCACCTTCCAGTTTGCTCATTGTGTGCCTCCATCAGCTCCACAGAATCGGGTGCCCTGCAGGGCACCCGACAGATGTTTACTTGCCGCCCGCCACGCTCACCGGCTGCCACTGGTTGGCCTTGACCTGATAAACGGTGAACGACGGTTTTTTCAAGTTGCCTTCGGCATCAAACGCAATGGTGCCCGTCACGCCCGGGTAGCTGATGGCGCGCAGCACCGGCAGGTACTTTTGCGGGTCGACGGAGTCGGCCTTTTCGATGGCCGCCACCAGCACGCCGACGCCGTCATAGGCGAATGGCGCATGCAGTTCAATGTTGGTCTTGTAGCGTTCTTTATAGGCCTGTTCGAACACCTTGCCACCCGGCATTTGCGCAACGGCCAGGCCCGGTTCCAGGGCAATCACGCCCTCGCCTTCGTTCTGCGCCAGTTGCAGGAAGGTCTGGCTGACAAACCCACCGGCGCCCATCAACGGTGCCTTGATCCCCAACTGTTTGATGCGCCGCGCCAGCGGTGCGGCCTGGGCGTCGACGCCGCCGAAGAAGATCAGGTCCGGGTTCTGGCTGCGGATATTGGTGAGCACGGCGCTGAAGTCGATGGTCTTGTCGTCCACGTATTCGCGCGCAACCACCTTGGCGCCGCCGGCTTCGATGGATTTGACGAACTGGTCCGCCAGGCCCTGGCCGAACGCGGTGCGGTCGTCGATCACGGCGATGCGCTGGGCCTTCAAGGTGTTCAGCGCGTAGGCGCCGGCGACCTGACCGCCATCGTCGTCATGGCCCATGATGCGAAAACTGGTGTCGAAACCCTGCTGGGTGTAGGCATGCCCGGTGGCCACCGGCGCGACCTGGGCAATCCCGGCGTCGTGGTAGACCCGCGCAGCCGGGATGCTGGTGCCGGTGTTCCAGTGGCCGACCACGCCGACCACGCCTTCATCCACCAACCGCTGGGCGACGGTGACGGCGGTGCGCGGGTCGGACTGGTCGTCTTCCGAGACCAGCTTGAACGTCACCGCCTCGCCGTTGATTTTTGGGTGCTTGGCGTTGGCCTGGTCGATGGCCAGTTGCGCGCCGTTTTCCAGGTCTTTGCCGATACGGGCCGAGGGGCCAGTCAGCGGGCCGGCCAGGCCGATCAGCACGGTCTGGTCAGCCTGGGCCACGGCGCTCGCGAGGCTGCTGAGGGCCAGGCCGATCAATGCGGTGTTCTTGAAAGTCTTCATCAGTGTTTCCTGCTAATTTTCAGGCGGGTCGGAACACGCCGGGCGTCCGGTAGCGTCATGTATTTATTCGCCGAGGTACGCACTGCGCACCTCTGGGTGTTCAAGCAAATCTGCGGAGGGACCCGTGAGGCTGATGCGCCCGGTGTCCATCACGTAAGCGCGGTCGGTCACTTGCAGCGCCAGCCGCGCGTTCTGTTCCACCAGCAACAGGGTCATGCCCTGGCGGCACACGTCGTCGATCACCTGGAAAATCTTCTCCACCATGATCGGCGCCAGGCCCATGGACGGCTCATCGAGGATCAGCAAGCGCGGGCGTGACAGCAGCGCGCGGGCCAGGGCGAGCATTTGTTGCTCGCCGCCGGAAAGCAGGCCGGCGGACTGCTGCAGGCGTTCTTCCAGGCGCGGGAAGTGCTCGAACAGCTGGCGCATTTCGCGTTGCACCTGGGCGTTATCACGGCGCAAAAATGCGCCGGCCTGGAGGTTTTCCAGCACGCTCATGCGCGCAAAAATCCCGCGGCCTTCCGGCACCATGGCGATGCCCTGGCGCAGCAGTTGGTCCGGCGCCTGGCCGCGCACCGAGCGGCCGGCAAAACGGATCTCGCCAGCGGCCGCCGGCAGCAGGCCGGTCAAGGCCTTGAGGCTCGAGGTCTTGCCGGCACCGTTGGCGCCGATCAGCGTGACGCGCTCGCCTTCCTCGATATGCAGGTCGAGGGATCTGACCGCTTCGATGGCGCCGTAGCGCACCTGCAAACCGTCGACTTTCAATAGCGGTTCAGACATGCGCACTGGCTCCCAGGTAGGCCTGGATCACCGCCGGATGCTGGCGCACCTCGGCCGGCGGCCCCACGGCGATGACTTGGCCGTAATCGAGCACGCTGATGCGGTCGCACACCCCCATCACCAGCTTTACGTCGTGCTCGATCAGCAGCAGGGTGTGGCCGTCGTCGCGGATCTTTTCCAGCAGGCTGCGCAGTTGCACTTTCTCGCTGGCGTTCATGCCGGCCGCCGGCTCATCCAGCGCCAGCAAGCGCGGTTCGGTAGCCAGGGCGCGGGCGATTTCCAGGCGACGCTGGTGGCCGTAGCTCAGACTGTCGGCGCGGTAGTCGGCGAAACCGGCGAGACCCACATACGCCAACAAACGATGGGCATGCGCGCGGGTTTGTGCCTCTTCATCACGGGCGCGGCGATGCCGGCTCAAGGCAGCCCACAGGCCGTTGCGCGTGCGCACGTGGCGCCCGACCATGACGTTTTCCAACGCGCTCATGGCATTGAACAGGCGGATATTCTGGAAGGTGCGCGCAATACCGGCGGCGGCCACCTGGTGCACGCTGGTCGGCTGGTACTCACGGCCATCGAGCTGAAAGCGCCCGGAATCCGGGGTGTAGAGGCCGGTCATCAGATTAAAGAAGGTGGTCTTGCCCGCGCCGTTGGGCCCGATCAGCCCGTAGATTTCGCCGGGCTGGATGCTCAGGCTGACGTCGGTCAGCGCCGCCACGCCACCGAAGTGTTTGTTGACCGAATCGATCTGCAACAAAGGTGCGTTCATCGTGCCACTCCTTTGGGCCACAGCCCGGCGGGTCGATAGAGCATCGCCAGGATCAGCGCCAGGCCGTAGAACAACTGACGAATGATTTCCGGGTCCACCAGCACCTGGCCGAACAGCGCCTGCTGCAACGGGCCCATGCTCGCGCGCAGCGCTTCGGGCAACGCCGCCAGCAGCACACAGCCGAGAATCACGCCGGGGATATGACCCATGCCGCCCAGCACCACCATCGCCAGTACCGCGATGGATTCATTGAGGGTGAAAGACTCCGGCGAAACAAAACCCTGGAACGAGGCGAACAGCGCGCCGCTCACGCCGCCGAACGCGGCGCCAATCGCAAACGCCAGCAGCTTGAGGCGCACGGTATTCACGCCCATGGCCTGGGCCGCGTCTTCGTCTTCGCGGATCGCCACCCAGGCGCGGCCGATGCGCGAACGCTGCAGGCGAATGCAGGCGAACAGGATCAACACCACCAGCGCGGCGAACAGGTAGTAATAGAGGTACACCGACGGCAGGCGCAGGCCGAACAGCTCCTGGGTGCGGCCCAGGTTCACGCCGAGCAGGCTGACCGGATCGACCTGGGAAATGCCCTTGGGGCCATTGGTGATATTCACCGGGCGGTCGAGGTTGCGCAGCAGGATGCGGATGATCTCGCCAAATCCCAGGGTGACGATGGCCAGGTAGTCGCCGCGCAGACGCAGGGTTGGCGCGCCCAGCACCACACCGCAGCCGGCCGCCAGCAGTGCGCCGAGCGGCAAAATCAGCCAGATCGAGGTGTGCATGCCCGCCGGCAGCAACGCCGCCAGGGCCGGAAACTGTTGCAGCAGATGGGGCGACGACAGCAACGCGGCCAGGTAGGCGCCCACGGCGTAGAACGCGATAAAGCCCATGTCCAGCAGCCCGGCGTAGCCGACCACAATATTCAGGCCGAGGGCGAGCATGATGTACAGCAGGGCAAAATCCAGGGTACGCACCCAGGTGTTGCCGCCGGCATACCCGACGATCCACGGCGCCAGCACCAGCGCTACGGCGAACAGCAGCAGGCCAAGCGTCGCGCGCTTATTCGGGGTAAGAGACTTGATCATGCGCGGCTCGCCAAACGTTCGCCCAGCAGCCCCGAGGGCCGAAACACCAGCACCGCGATCAACACGATAAAGGCGAACACATCCTGGTAATTGCTGCCGAACACGCCGTTGGTGGCAGCGCCCAGGTAGCCGGTGCCCAGGGCTTCGATCAACCCGAGCAGCAGGCCGCCGAGCATCGCACCCTTGAGGTTGCCGATACCGCCCAACACGGCGGCGGTGAAGGCTTTGATGCCCGGCAGAAAGCCCATGTAGAAGTGCGCGCTGCCGTAGTTGCTGGCCATCATCACCCCGGCGAGTGCCGCCAGGGCGCCGCCGATGGCAAAGGTGGTGACGATAATGCGGTTGGGGTTGATGCCCATCAGGCTGGCGACTTGCGGGTTCTCCGCCACGGCACGCATGGCCCGGCCGAAGCGCGTGCGCTCCACCAGCACCAGCAGCGCGACCATCACGGCCAGGGCGATGGCGATGGTGGTCAACGCCGTGGCGTTGGTGATCGCCGGGTGCGCCGAGGCACCGGCCAGCACTTCAATCGGCTCCAGGGGCAACAGCTGCGGGAACATTTGCGGGTTGCGGGTCCACACCAGCATGGCCAGGGTTTGCAGCAGCAGCGACACGCCGATCCCGCTGATCAATGGCGCCAGGCGCGGCGCATGGCGCAGGCGGCGATAAGCCACGCGTTCGATCACCACTGCCAGCAGCGCACAAAACGCCATGGCCACCAACGTGGCAATCAGCAACGCCAGCACCGGCGGGAGTGCC
The DNA here is from genome assembly GCF_979253585.1 of Pseudomonas sp. AC463. Classification (NCBI taxonomy): domain Bacteria; kingdom Pseudomonadati; phylum Pseudomonadota; class Gammaproteobacteria; order Pseudomonadales; family Pseudomonadaceae; genus Pseudomonas; species Pseudomonas sp. AC463. The sequence continues at coordinate 159,025 of NZ_CEEDDZ010000003.1, forward strand.
GGCCATGTCGCTTGCACCAGGCGAATCACCGACAGGCCCACCAGCGCGCCGATCATCAACACATCGCCATGGGCAAAGTTGATGATGCGCAAAATGCCGTAGACCATGGTGTAACCCAGGGCCACCAGCGCGTAGAGACTGCCCGTCATCAAGCCGTTGAGCAGTTGTTGGATAAAGCCATCCATCAGGAGCATAAACCTCAGTGCGTACAGGGGCGGCACACTAAGCATCTATTCTGTTTTTATCAAATATCAGAAAGTCATATGGATATACCAAAGCGATAACAGGTTATTTATGCCGTAAATTCGGCACTTATGGCTCTTTATCTGGATTAAAACTTGGTATTTAATTCAATACATGAATAAATCAGAACAGTTAGCCAATGACCCGCCACTGCGTGCAGTGCGCACCTTCGAAGCCTTTGCACGCCATGGCGGGGTGAATGCCGCCGCGCGTGAACTGGACGTGTCGGCCTCGGCCATCAGCCATCAACTGCATTTGCTGGAAGACTTTCTGCAGCAGCCGCTGACCTTGCGCCAGGGCCGCAACCTGGTGCTCACCGACGAGGGCCGCGAGTACTACCGCGCGATCCGCTCGGCCTTTGCCGTGCTGCGCAGCGCCACCGAACATGTGCGCGAGAAAAGCGCCACGCGCCAGGTCACCATCAGCCTGATCCCGCTGTTTGGCATCAACCTGTTTATCCCGCGCCTGGCGAGTTTCCTGAAGGACCACCCGGCGCTGGACATCAACGTGACCTACGCCAACCACCGCAGCTACCCCAGCGATGCGGCCGACCTGTCGATCCGCTTCGGCACCGGGCACTGGCCGGGTTATCACAGCGAGCCGCTGATTTGCGGCGCGGTAACGCCCTACTGCAGCCGCGCGTTCCTGGCGCAACACGGGCCCATCGACACGCCCCAGGCGCTAAGCGAACTGCCGCTGCTGCACGACGAGGAACGCGGCACCTGGGGCCAATGGTTCGAGGCCGCCGAAGTCGACGCCACGGCGCTGAATGGTTTGCTGCTGGAAGATGGCCAACTGGCACTCACCGCCACCCTCACCGGCCTCGGCTGCGCCTTGCTGCGCGAGCCGCTGGTAGCGCCGCATGTGGCCAGTGGCGAGTTGGTGAAGCTGTTTGATCTGCAGGTCAATGATGGCCGCCAGTACTACCTGTGCCGGCGGGCCAACAGTGAATTGTCGAGCGAGGGAAATGACTTGTATGACTGGATCAAGCGCAGTTTGATCGAGGGGTGAAAGTCCACAGTAAATCTCAATGATTATGGAGATCAAAATGTGGGACGGGGCTTGCCCCCTCCCACATTTGATTTTGGTTTACAGGTTAGCTGCCGTTGCCCGCGTGGGCCTCTTCAAAGAAGTAGTCCTTCCAGCTCGCCGCCTTGTTTTTCAGCACGCCCAGTTCCTGCAATTTCTCGGCGTAGATAAAGGTACGCTGCGGCACGATGGTGAAGTCGATTTCCGGGTCCTGGACGATTTTTTCCACCAGGTCCAACGGCAACTTCGACTGTTCTACGCGGATATATGCCTTGGCCGCCGCGGGCTTGTCGGCCTTGATGATCTTCTCGGCCTCAGCCAGCGCGTCATAGAACGCCTTGTAGGTCTTGGGGTTTTCGTCGTGGAATTTCTGCGTGGTGTACAGCACGTTGAAGGTCGCCTGCCCGCCGAGGATGTCATAGGAACTGAGCACCTTGTGCACGTTAGGATTCAACAGCTCCTGGTACTGGAATGGCGGGCTGGAAAAGTGCGAGTTGATCTCCGAACCGCCGGCAATCAGCGCCGCCGTGGCGTCGGGGTGGGCCAGGCTGATGGAGATATCATCAAACTTCTTGTAGTTGGCATCGCCGAACTGCTTGGCGGTTTCGATCTGCAAGGTACGCGACTGGAAGCCCACACCCGCCGCCGGCACGGCGATGCGGTCTTTCTCGGTGAAGTCCTGCAAGGTCTTGACCTTGGGGTTGTTGGTCAGCAGGTAGTTGGGCATCGAGCCGAGGGAGGCGATGGCCTTGACGTTCTGCTTGCCCTTGGTACGGTCCCACAGGGTCAGCATCGGCGGCACACCGGCCGAGACCACATCCAGGGCGCCGGCCAGCAACGATTCGTTCATGGCGGTGGCGCCGGAAATGCTGTTCCATTCCACCTGGATATCCAGGCCCTGTTCCTTGCCATGCTTTTCGATCAGGTGCTGGTCGCGCACCACATCGAGAATCAGGTAGCCGATGCCGAATTGTTGGGCGATGCTGATCTTGCCTTCGGCCTGGGCGCCCAGGCTGAGCAAGGCACTGGCGGCGGCCAGCAGAATGAGTGAGGAACGCTTGAAAGTCATGGGGGATCTGCCGCGTTTTCGGGAAGGTGATGGAGCGTAGCGGCGGTTTTTAAGACAGCAAAAGAATATCGGGATCTATTGTTATGCAAATAATCCCCAAACCGGCGCGCGGCTGGTATCGTGCCGCGCTTTGAAAAACTGCCACACACTGCGAGGAAATGGACGTTGAACACTGACGACAAAATGACCGGGGACCTGTTCGAGGTGGATAAGCGCCTGTCACTCAAACCCGTGGTGGACTTCAACACCTACCTGCGCAGCGCCTTCGGCGACGGCCCGTGCACCTGCATCCGCTGCACTGCCAGCGGCGGCGACGAAACCGGCTATGAGTTCCAGCACACGTTCAACTTCGACGGCAAACCCACCCACCGCCGCTTCGCCACCACGGCGGGCAGCGATGTGTTGATGGTATTGAAGAAGGCGTGGTTGTCCTACACCAAGGCCGAGTTGCCGCTCAGCGGTGTGCTGGCACTGGAAACGCTGAAGGAGTTTATCGAGCCGCAACTGCACAAACGCCTGGCACCGCTGTTTCGGGCCAGTGGCTTGGTCAAGGATGTGGACGGTGAGTTGCTGCTGCAGCCGCAGGCGGCGTGATCAGCCTTCAGTAGCCCACACCCCGCACACCACCGGAAGCCCGAATCGATTCCCCGGTGACCCAATGGGCGTCTTCGGACGCCAGGAAGACCGCCAGCGGCGCGATATCCTCGGGCTCGCCAAAGCGCCCCAGCGGCGTGCCGGCGATCAGTGACTGGCCGAATTCGCCGGCAAAGTTGCCATCGGTCGCCGGCGTGTTGGTGTGGCCCGGCAAGATCGAGTTGACCCGAATCCCCCGCCCGCCCAGTTCACGGGCCAAGGCGAAGGTCAAGGTGTCCACCGCGCCCTTGGTGGCCGAGTAGATACTGGACGCCAGGTAGGGGTCGGTACTCAGGATCGAACTGAGGTGGACATGGCCCGACCCGACGGGCGCCTGACGCAGATCCGCCGTGCCACCGAGTGGATTCGCCAGCACTACACCGAACCGTTTCGCGTGGAACCGCTGGCGGCCATGAGCGACATGAGCGTGGCGGCGTTCTACCGGCATTTCAAAGCCATCACCGCGATGACGCCCATCCAGTACCAGAAGCGCCTGCGCCTGTTGCGGGCGCGCTGGTTGCTGCTGTTCGACACCCTGGACGCGGCCTCGGTGGCCTTCAGCGTGGGCTATGAAAGTGCTTCGCAGTTCAGCCGAGAATACGCGCGGCTGTTCGGCCTGCCGCCGGTGAAGGACATGGCACGGTTCAAGGTTCCGGCCTGACGACCGGGCCGTTGCTCCCAAGGGTTAAAAATCAATGATCCGCGTGCCGCCAATCGTCTGGGCAAACCCCACGCCGAACAGCTTGGCCGGGGTTTCAAAGCCGGGCCGGCGTTCGCCGCCGAGCACACGACGCGCGGCTTCCACGGCGGCAATCGGGGTGAAGCTATAGCCATTTACGGTTTCGATCACTGAGCGCGCGAGCGTGCCGTCTGCGCCGGTAACTTCAGCCACGGCGCGGGCGGGATGGGCGTCACGCTGGGCCTGGCTGGGGCCGTCGGGCAGTAATGAAAGGTCGCCTTCGGGGAAGGCTTCGCCGCTGATGTGCACGAACATGGCGATATCCGGGATGCCGCTGGAATGCCACGCGGTGACCAGGTCGCCGAAGGACAACGGCGCACACAGCACCGCGCCGTCGCCGAAGTCCAGGTGTTGCGGTTGCGCGTCCGGCGTGGCGACCAGCTCGCCGTCGATGCGCGCGATCACGCCGGCGCCGATGATTTCGCCGACACTCATGGCCGAGCCGCGGGACATCGCGCCCGGCACCTGCAAGGCGATTTTCACCGAGCGTGGCTGCTGCACGCGGCGGGCGACGTGCATCACCAGGCAGTCGGTGGGCACCACGTCCCAGCCGACGCCGGGCAGCAGCATCACCCCTGCCTCGGCGCCGAGTTGCTCGGCCAGGCGGTACACATTGATTTCGGCGGTGATGTCCAAATAATCGGTGCCGCTGGCGATGCAGGCGCGCATCAACGGCTCGGCGGTATGGGCGAACGGCCCGGCAAAGTTGAGCAGCACGTCGATATCCGCCAGGTGGCTGGCCGCTTGGGCGTCCGCGGTGAATACGCGGTATGCCGCGTTCAGTTCCGTGGCGAGAGCCGCCAGGCGCGTGGCATTGCGGCCAGCGATCACCAGGTCCAGGCCGAGTGTTTTTGCGTGTACCGCCGCCATGCGCCCGGTGTAGCCGGTGGCGCCGTAGATCATCAATTTTTTCATGGGGTGTGCTGCCAGTTCTTGTAGACGAATTCGAGGCTGTAGCCGTCCGGGTCAAGGACGTTGGCCGCGTAGTAGTTGGGGTCGTAATGCAGGCGTGCGCCGGGTGCGCCGTTGTCGGTGGCGCCGTTTTCCAGCGCGGCGGCGTAGGCCTTTTCGACCTCCAAACGACTGTTGGCGACAAAGCCCACATGCACCGCCTGCCCTTGCACCACGCCTTCGCGCAACCAGAAGAACATGCGCCCGTGGGCGCCAAAGCCTTTCAGGTCCGGGTGGCCGGGTGGGCCGTCCTTGCCGGCGTAATCGAGCCGTGCGGTGATGCCCAATGGCGTCAGCGTGGCGTCGTAGAAGCGGACGGAGCGCGCAATGTCGCTGACCGAGAGAAACAGGTGATCGAGCATGGAGTGGCCTCGCGATTCAGATGATATAGCCGCCAGCGACTTCGATCGTTTGCGCATTGATCCAGCTGCCCTCTTCCGACAGCAGCATGGCAATTACCCGCGCCACGTCGTGCGGTTCGCCTACACGACCGAGGGCGGTTTGCCCGGCCAGCAAGGCTTCGAACTCATCGTTCAGGCCGCCGCCCAGTTCGGTACGGATCGCACCGGGGGACACCGCGTTGGCGCGAATACGCCGTTCGCCGAACTCCTTGGCCATGTAGCGGGTGAGCACGTCGAGCCCGCCCTTGAAGGCCGCATAGGGCGCCACGCCTGCCGTCGCCACACGGGTGGTGGCGCTGGTGAGGTTGACGATGCTGGCGTGCGCTTCCAACAGTGGCAACAGGGTTTGGGTGAGGAAAAACGGGCCCTTGAGGTGCACGTTGAACAGGCCGTCGAATTGCGCTTCGGTCACCGCTTCCAGCGGGTTGAACAACCCGTAGCCAGCGTTGTTGACCAGGCCGCTCAAGGTCTCTACGCCCCAGGTGGAGCGCAGGGTTTGCACCACAGTGTCGCGAAACGCGGTAAAGCTGCTGACCGCAGCCACATCCAGTTGCAGTGCGACGGCCTTGCCGCCAGCGGCTTCGATCTGCTGGACCACCGCCTGTGCGGCGTCGGGGTTGCGGTTGTAGGTCAGAATCACGCCATGCCCCTGGCGAGCACACAACTCGGCGGTACTGGCGCCGATGCCGCGGCTGCCTCCGGTGATCACGATAACGCTCATGGCCTGCTCCACTGCTGAAAAGTTGAGTGGCTACAGTAGCCATCGCCCTACCCGGCCACGCAGCCGTTCCTACTGCAATCCTGCCTGTTTCTGCTTTTTGCTTGCGCTGGGTTCGCAGGAAGGCACAGCATGGCCGCCATGAATACTCAATTGATCGAACTGCGCGCCTTGGCCGCCAAGGCCGAAAACCGCCGCACCGAGACCGGGATCCCGCGCGTGGCGATGGTCCAGGGGAAGATTCCCGAGCATCTGCTCGCGGCCGTGTACGACCCGATGATCAACCTGATCCTGCAGGGCAGCAAATCGCTCACCGTGGGCGACCGCACATTGCACTACGATCCGGCGACGTATTTTGTGATGTCCATCGAGTTGCCCGCCGTGGGCGTGGTGAACCCGGCGAGCACGGGCGAGCCGTACCTGGCGGTCAGCCTGACCCTGGACCCGACGGTGCTGACCACCCTGCTCAATGACTTGCCCGCGCCCAATGGACGGTGCGAGCAGGAAGCCGGGTTTTCAGTGGCGGCGGTAACGCCGGCCTTGATGGATGCCTGGGTGCGCATGCTGCGCCTGATCGGCGACCCGGTGGCGATTGCCGCGCTGGCGCCGGCCTATGAACGGGAAATCCTCTACCACGTGCTGCAAGGCCCGCACGGCTGGATGTTGCGCGAGATTGCCGCACCGGACACTGCCATGGCGCGCGTGAGCCAGGCCATCCAGTGGATTCGCCGCGACTTTGCCCAGCCGATCCGCGTGGAAGCATTGGCCCAGAAGGCGGCGATGAGTGTTTCGGCGTTTCACCGGCACTTCAAGGCGGTGACCAACCTGAGCCCGTTGCAGTATCAGAAGCGCGTGCGTTTGCTACAGGCGCGCACGTTGATGGTGGCCAGCGCGAGCAGCGTGACCAGTGCGGCGTTTGAGGTAGGGTATGAAAGCGCGACCCAGTTCAGCCGCGATTATGCGCGGGTGTTCGGGTTGCCGCCGGCCCGCGATACCGCGCGGATTCTCGCGCAGAGCAAAGGACTCGCCGGATAAATTCCGGATATAGCCACAGCGATGTGGGAGGGGCTTCCCCCCTCCCACAGTTTCTACCGATTGCGATTACTTACGCGCCGCCTCCCACTGCTTGAGCAGGTCGTTGTAGTTCACGGTTTCACCCTTCGGCTTCTCGTTCGCCAGTTTCGGCTTAGGCGCGCCCGGCTGGTCGAACCAGTATTGCGCGTCCCGCTCGGGGTTCATTTTCGGACCGCAGACCGGTTGCACCTTGGAGCGTTCCAGGCGCGTCATGATTGCGTCCTGCTCCTTGGCCAGGTTGTCCAGCGCCTGTTGCGGGGTTTTCTCGCCGCTGGCGGCAGCGGCGATGTTGCTCCACCACAGTTGCGCCAGGCGTGGGTAGTCCGGCACGTTGGTGCCGGTCGGCGACCATTCGGTGCGCGCCGGGCTGCGGTAGAACTCCACCAGGCCACCGAGTTTGGGTGCCATGTCGGTCATGGCCTGTGAGTTGATGTCCGACTCACGAATTGGCGTCAGGCCGACGATGGTTTTCTTCAGCGACACGGTTTTCGAGGTCACGAACTGCGCGTACAGCCAGGCCGCGAGTTTCTGTTTCTCCGGCGTGGACTTGAGGAAGGTCCAGGAGCCTACGTCCTGATAGCCCTTCTTCATGCCCTTTTCCCAGTAAGGCCCTACAGGCGACGGCGCCATGCGCCATTTCGGGGTGCCGTCGGCATTTACTACCGGCAGGCCCGGTTTGACCATGTCGGCGGTAAACGCGGTGTACCAGAAGATCTGCTGGGCGATGTTGCCTTGGGACGGCACCGGGCCGGATTCGGAGAAGGTCATGCCCGCCGCTTCCGGTGGCGCGTAGGCTTTCATCCAATCGACGTATTTCTGCGTGGCAAATACAGCGGCCGGGCCGTTGGTGTCGCCGCCACGGGTAACGCTGGAACCCACCGGGTGGCAGTCCTCCACGCGAATGCCCCACTCGTCCACCGGCAAGCCGTTGGGCAGGCCCTTGTCGCCGCCACCGGCCATGGAGAACCAGGCATCGGTGAAGCGCCAGCCCAGGGACGGGTCTTTTTTGCCGTAGTCCATGTGCCCGTAGATGCGCTTGCCGTCGATTTCCTTGACGTCCTCGCTGAAAAATTTGGCGATGTCCTCATAGGCCGACCAGTTCACCGGCACGCCGAGTTCATAGCCGTATTTCTCCTTGAACTTGGCTTTCAGCTCCGGGCGCTCGAACCAGTCGGCGCGGAACCAGTAGAGGTTGGCGAACTGCTGGTCGGGCAACTGGTAGATCTTGCCGTCCGGCGCGGTGGTGAAGGAGATACCGATAAAGTCCTTGATATCCAGGGTTGGCGAGGTGAAGTTCTTGCCTTCGTTGGCCATCAGGTCGGTGATCGATTCGGTCTTGCCATAGCGAAAGTGCGTACCGATCAAGTCGGAATCGTTGACCCAGCCGTCATAGATGTTCTTGTCGGACTGCATCTGGGTTTGCAGCTTTTCCACCACGTCGCCTTCCTGCAACAGGTCGTGGGTCAGCTTGATCCCGGTGATTTCACTGAAGGCCTTGGCCAGCACCTTGGACTCGTATTCGTGGGTGGTGAGGGTTTCCGACACCACGTTGATCTTCATCCCACGGAACGGTTCCGACGCCTTGATAAACCACTTGAGTTCCTCAAGCTGCTGCTCGGCGGTGAGCGTGGACGGTTTGAATTCGCTGCCGATCCATTTTTTCGCGGCATCTTCATACGCATCGGCCCAGGCCGAAGCGCTCAAACCGCTGAGGGCCAGTACGGCAGCCAATGAAATGCTATGTCGCAGCTTATTGTTCTTATTCAACATAGAGACCTCCTGGTTGTTTATTCACAAGGGCACTAGCCCCAACGCATCACACTCAACAGCCATACCAGGGACAGCGCGGACGCCACCCAGATGCTCCAGTCGGTAACGCCGATCACCAGCAAATGCAGGTAGGCGCTGCCGAGAAGACCGATAAACAAACGATCACCACGGGTGGTGCTGATCGGAAGAAACCCACGCCGCGGGATGCTCGGCGAACGCAGTTCCCAGGTGGTCATGCCCGCCAGAATCAGCGCGATGCCGCCAAAGAACAGCGCGGTTGGGGTGGTCCAGGCCATCCATTCCATCATCGACTCCTCAGACCCGGCCCAGGGCAAAGCCCTTGGCCACGTGGTTACGAACAAACCAGATCACCAGCATGCCGGGAAGGATAGTCAACACCCCCGCCGCCGCCAGCACGCCCCAGTCAATACCCGACGCCGACACCGTGCGCGTCATCACCGCCGCAATCGGCTTGGCGTTCACCGAGGTCAGGGTGCGCGCCAGCAACAGCTCGACCCAGGAAAACATAAAGCAGAAAAACGCCGTGACACCGATGCCGGAGCCGATCAGCGGGATAAAAATCTTCACGAAGAACTTGGGGAACGAGTAGCCGTCGATGTAGGCGGTTTCGTCGATCTCCTTGGGCACGCCGGACATGAAGCCTTCCAGGATCCATACCGCCAACGGCACGTTGAACAGGCAATGGGCCAGAGCCACGGCGATGTGCGTGTCGAACAGGCCGATGGACGAATACAGCTGGAAAAACGGCAGCAAGAACACCGCCGGCGGCGCCATGCGGTTGGTCAGCAGCCAGAAGAACAGGTGCTTGTCACCGAGGAAACGGTAGCGCGAAAACGCGTAGGCCGCCGGCAACGCCACGCTCAGGGAGATCACCGTGTTCAGGCTCACGTAGTACAGCGAGTTGAGGTAACCGGTGTACCAGCTCGGGTCGGTGAAGATCACCTTGTAGTTGGCCAGGGTGAAATCCTGCGGAAACAGCGTCAGCCCGCCGAGGATTTCGGTGTTGCTCTTGAAGGACATGTTCAGCAGCCAGTAGATCGGCACCAGCAGGAACAGAATGTAGATCAGCAGCGGAATAACCTTGCGCTTGCTCATGTTGGCGGCCTCAGCGGTTGGCGTCGGAGTGGGTCATGGCGGTGTAGAACAGCCAGGACACCAACAGGATGATCAGGAAGTACACCAGCGAGAACGCCGCTGCCGGGCCCAGGTCGAATTGGCCTACGGCCATCTGGGTAAGGGTCTGACTGAGGAAGGTGGTGGCGTTACCCGGCCCGCCGCCGGTCAGTACGAAGGGCTCGGTGTAAATCATGAAGCTGTCCATGAAGCGCAGCATCACCGCGATCAGCAGCACGCTCTTCATCTTGGGCAACTGGATATGTCGGAACACCGCCCAGGCCGATGCGCGATCAATCCGCGCAGCCTGGTAGTACACATCCGGAATCGCCCGTAGGCCCGAATAGCACAGCAGCGCTACCAGGGAGGTCCAGTGCCATACATCCATGATCAACACGGTGACCCAGGCGTCTGCGGTATTGGCCGCGTAGTTGTAGCTGATGCCCAGCGCGTTGAGGCTGTAACCGAGCAAACCGATGTCGGCGCGGCCAAAGATCTGCCAGATGGTGCCCACCACGTTCCACGGAATCAGCAGCGGAATCGCCAGCACGATCAGCACCAGCGACGACCAGCGGCCTTTGGTCGGCATGGTCAGGGCGATGGCGATACCCAGCGGGATTTCGATCAGCAGCACACACGCCGAGTAGATGAACTGGCGCAGCAACGAGTCGTGCAGGCGTGGGTCGAGCAGCACCTGCTTGTACCAGTCAGCGCCGACAAAGTAGCGGCTGGACTGGTCGAAAATGTCCTGCACCGAGTAGTTAACGACGGTCATCATCGGGATCACCGCACTGAACGCCACCAGCAGGAACACCGGCAACACCAGCCACCAGGCCTTGTTGTTCTGCACCTTGTTCATGGCTGCACCTCCAGCAGGTAGTCGTCGGCGTAGACCATCAGCCATTGTGCGGGGAAGCTGATGCAGGCCTTGCCCTCGGGCACCGGCTTGTCTTCGGCCAGGCGCACTTTAAGAGTGGCGCCGTCCAGGTTCAGGGTCATGATCTTGTAGGTGCCAAGGTCTTCCAGATGCGTGACATCGGCTTGCAGCGCGTCAGGGTTGTACTCGTCCCACACGTGGATAAATTCCGGGCGGATGCCCACCTGCAATTTCTTGTACTCGGTGTTGGCAATGCGCTGCTGCAACGCCTCCGACAACGGCAGATGGGTGTCGGCAAACCGCACGCCACCGGCCTCGGCCTGCACCTCGATCAAATTCATCCCGGGGCTGCCGATGAAATAGCCGACAAAGGTATGGCTCGGCCGCTCGAACAGGTCGCGCGGTGTGCCGAACTGCACGATCTGCCCGCCGTACATCACCGCGATCTTGTCGGCGAAGGTGGAGGCTTCCAGTTGGTCGTGGGTGACGTAGACCATGGTGATATTGAATTGCTCATGGATCTGCTTGAGCTTGCGCCGCAGCTTCCACTTCAGGTGCGGGTCGATCACCGTCAGCGGCTCGTCGAAGAGGATCGCCGACACGTCATCGCGCACCAGGCCACGGCCCATGGAGACTTTCTGTTTTTCATCGGCGGTGAGGTTGCGCGCCTTTTTGCTCAGCAGGTTTTGCAGGTCAAGCACCTCGGCAATTTCCTGCACCTTGCTGTGAATTTTCGCCTCGGCCATGCCCTGGTTTCGCAGGGGGAAAGCCAGGTTGTCGAACACCGTCATGGTGTCGTACACCACCGGGAACTGGAACACCTGGGCGATGTTGCGTTTTTCCGGGGTGAGGTCGTTGACCACCTTGCTGTCGAACAGCACCTGGCCCTCGGACGGGCTGAGCAGGCCGGAGATGATGTTGAGCAAGGTCGACTTGCCGCAGCCCGACGGCCCGAGCAAGGCGTAGGCACCGCCCTGCTCCCACACGTGGTTCATTTCCCGAATCGCGTAGTCCTCAGGACCACTCGGCGTAGGGCTGTAGCTGTGCGCCAGGTTCTGCAAATGGATCTCGGCCATCAGGCAACCCTCGCGACACGGCGCCCGGGGGCCTGGACCAAACGGCCCTGGCCATCGAACACAAACAGTTTATGGGTGGGGATATACACGCGGATCGGCGCGTCGACGTCGTATTCGTGTACCCCCGGCAAATGCAGCACCAACAGGAAATGTTCGCTGCGCACATGCAGGAAGGTTTCCGAGCCGCTGATTTCGGCAACTTCCACGGTCACCGCCAGTTCCAGGTCGTCGTCGTTGCTGGGCACCAGGCTGATATGGCTGGGGCGCACGCCGAAACGGAACTCGCCTTCGCCGATCGGGCGCAGGTCGACGTTCAGCGGGAAGTGCACGAAGTTGGCAAAACTCACTTCATTGCCGCTGATTCGCCCCGGCATCAGGTTGATCGGCGGTTCGGAAAACAGCTCGGCAGCCAGCACCGTCTGCGGCTGGTGATAGACCTCGGCGGCCTTGCCGCTCTGGATCACCCGGCCTTCGTGGAGGATGGTGGTGGTGCCGCCCAGGGCCAACGCCTCGTTGGGCTCAGTGGTGGCGTAGATGGCGATGGTATGGCGCGCCTTGAACAGCTCGCGCATTTCCTGACGCAGTTCTTCGCGCAGTTTGTAGTCCAGGTTCACCAAAGGCTCGTCGAACAGGATCAACTCCGCATCCTTGACCAGCGCGCGGGCCATGGCCGTGCGTTGCTGCTGGCCACCGGACAGCTCCAGCGGGTGGCGCTGCAGGAACTTCTCGATGCGCAGCATCCTCGCGGTTTCCAGCACCTTGCTCTGGATCACCTCGTTGGACACACCGGCCTGGCGCAACGGCGAGGCGATGTTTTCGAACACGGTCATGGTCGGGTAGTTGATGAACTGCTGATACACCATCGACACGTTGCGCAGCCGCACCGGTTTGTGGGTGACATCCACGCCGTTCATCAGGATGCGCCCGCTGTCGGGCTTGTCCAGGCCGGCCATCAGGCGCATCAGACTGGTCTTGCCGGAGAGGGTGCGGCCGAGCAGCACGTTGAAGGAACCGGCTTCGAATCGCAGGGTGGCATCGTCGATCCAGGTTTGGCCTTCGACGACGCGGGAGACATTTTCCAGGGTCAATGACATGACACGACCTTTTTATTATTGGAATGAATCTGGCCAGTCGACAGAGCGAGTTTCGTGCCAAAAGCGGCAGGTGCTTGATCCACAAGGAAATGGACTACATGCGATGTTCAGGAGTGAACACAAATGAACAAGCCAGGCTGAACAACTGAACACTCAGGGGGTTGACAATGAACAGTGCTGAACAACACTTTATGGTCAATGGAGATCAAATGTGGGAGGGGGCTTGCCCCCGATGGCAGTGGTTCAGGTAATAAATTTGTATCTGACCCACCGCTATCGGGGGCAAGCCCCCTCCCACATTGGAATGATTTCCAGCAGCTAAATAAGCAATACCCAATAACAATAAAAACGCAGGTCACCCCATGGCCGAACCACTGGCTCACGACACCCTTATCCAGGAATCCTGGCGCCGTTGCCGCGCCTTTGGCCTGGACCACCAGAGCACGCCCAGCTTCGACCAACTGCCGGCCGAGGGCATCAGCCAGTTGTTGGAAAGCCAGCATTCGCTGGTGCAGACCACCCATCAGGAAGTGCTGCCCTACTACGAAAACATCCTGAGCAATTCCAACTGCCTGATCATGCTGGCCGACAACCAGGGCCAGGTGCTGACCAGTTGGGGCACCCAGCGTTTTATCGAGCCCAAGCTGGCCCGGGGGTTCAGTGCCGGCGCCAGCTGGATGGAGCGCGCCAGCGGCACCAATGCCATCGGCACCGCGCTGGCCTGCGCCCAGGCGGTGCATATCGAACACGACGAACATTTCCTCAAGGCCAACCGTTTCATGACCGGCTCGGCGGCGCCGATCTTCGATGCCCAGCGCGAGATCATTGCGGTGCTGGATGTGTCCAGCGACAGCTACCTGCCGCCCTCCCACACCCTGGGCATGGTCAAGATGATGAGCCAGACCGTGGAAAACCGGCTGATCCTCAACCTGTTTCGCGGTGAACACTTCCAGCTGACCTTCAACACCGGCCTGAGCAACCTCGACAGCCAGTGGGCCGGCCTGCTGATTTTTGACGACAGCGGCCAAGTGCTCTCGGCCAACCGTCGCGCCGACAACCTGCTGGGCATCAGTTTGTCGCGGGTGATGATCGACAGTCTGTTCAAGGTCTCGCTGTTGGAGTTGCTCAACCAGCCGGAGGGGCTGCCCTTCTCCCTGCAAGCGGCGGGTCGCAACCGGTTCCAGTGCCTGCTCAAACGGCCGAAGCAGATGCCGGTGCAGGCGCGGGTGTTCAGCGAACCAGTCGCGCCGAAGCCGATGGCGATTGGCCTGAAGACCTTGCACTTTGGCGATGTACGCGTGGAAAAAGCCGTGCGCCAGGCCGAGCGCCTGCTGGAGAAGGACATTCCGCTGCTGATCCATGGCGAAACCGGGGTGGGCAAGGAGGTGTTCGTCAAAGCCCTGCACCAGGCCAGTTCGCGCAGCCAGCAGGCGTTTATCGCGGTCAACTGTGCGGCGATTCCTGCGGAGCTGGTGGAATCGGAACTGTTCGGCTACGAAAAAGGTGCGTTCACCGGGGCCAATCAAAAAGGCAGCATCGGCCTGATCCGCAAGGCCGACAAAGGCACGCTGTTTCTCGATGAAATCGGCGATATGCCGCTGCCGACCCAGGCGCGTCTGTTACGCGTATTGCAGGAGCGTTGTGTGCAGCCAGTGGGCAGCAGCGAGTTGTTCGCGGTGGACTTGCGCATCATCTCGGCCACCAACCGTGCGCTGCGCGAGCTGGTGCAGTCCGGGCGTTTTCGCGAGGATCTGTATTACCGCATCGGCGGCCTGACCCTCGAGCTGCCGCCGCTGCGCGAGCGCACCGACAAGCAGGCGCTGTTCCAGCAACTCTGGCAGCAGCACCGCGAGCCGACCCAATGGGCCGGGCTCAGCGCCGAGGTGCTGGCGCTGTTCGAGCAGCACCCGTGGCCGGGCAATTTGCGTCAGGTCAGCAGCGTGTTGCAGGTGGCGCTGGCGATGGCCGAGGAGCAGCCGATCCGCCCGGAGCATCTGCCGGATGATTTTTTTGTGGACTTGAATGTGGCGCCGCCGCTGCCCGCCAGTGACTTCCTGGATGACAGCATTGACTTGAACCAGCGCCTGAAAGCGGCGGGCGGGAATATTTCCCACCTGGCGCGGGAGCTGGGGGTGAGCCGCAATACCCTGTACAAACGCCTGCGCCAGAACGAACCCTAGCGCGGCTTGACCACCACCAGCAGGTCGGTGAAGTACTCCACCTGGATCGGCAGGTTATCCGCCAGGGCCGCGAGCGCCGCCGCCGTGTCATCGAGCTTGAACACACCAGACACTCGCAGGTTCTGCAGGGCCTGGGGGTCGAAACGCACCAGGCCGTGGCGGTAGCTGGCCAGGGTTTGCAGCACCTCGCTCAGGGGTTGGTCGTCGACCTTGAGCAGGCCGCGCGTCCACGCGTCCGGGTCCAAATTGCCCGTGGCCTGCGCCGGGGTGGCGTGGCCGTGATCGAGAATGGAACGCTGGCCGGCCGCGACCTTGACCCCCGCCTCCGCGTCGCCTTTGACGGCCACGCTGGACTCGATCACCGTCACCACGGTGGTGCCGTCGGCCGCACGCTTGACCATATAGCGCGTGCCCAACGCGGTTGCGGTGCCCTGGTCGGTGCGCACCACGAACGGCCGTTGCGCATCCTTGGCCACCTCCACCCACAGCTCGCCCTGCAGCAACTCGATCACACGCTGGTGGCCGTCGAATTTCACGTCCACCGCCGAGTTGCTGTTGAGCTGCAACTGGCTGCCGTCTTCGAGGGCGACTTGGCGGCGTTCGCCGACGCCGGTGCGTTGGTCGGCCATCCATATGGGCAGGTGCTCAAGGCCCAGCCAACCGCACAGCAACACACCGAGCAAGCCCACCACCGGCGCAGTGCGCGAGCGTTGCGGGGCAAAGGCGCGGTTGAGGGCGATGCGGGCCGGTTGTGCGGGCAAGGTATCGAGGCTGCCCCACAGCGAACGCATGCGCTCGATGGCCACGGCGTGGCGCGGGTCGGCCTGGCACCAGGTGTCGAAGGCGCGGCGCTCGGCGTCGCTGACGTCTTCGTCGTGCAGGCGTGTCAGCCAATTCGCAGCTTGCTGGATGATCTGTTCGGAGTTCATGCCAGCGGGTCTGCCGCGTGCAGGCTGTGGTAGCAATGCACCAATGCGCTGGAAATATAGTTTTTGACGCTGCTGGGAGACACGCCCAGGCGCGTGGCGATTTCGCTGTAGGTGAGCCCGTCGAGGCGGCTGAGCAGGAAGGCTTCGCGCGCCTTGGCCGGCAGGCCGGCGAGCATTTCGGCGATGCGCTCCAGGGCTTGCAGGGCCACATGGATCGCGGCCGGGTCGGGCATGCCGGCGTCTTCGCACTGGATCACCAGGGCTTCCATATAGGCTTTTTCAATCCGGCGACGGCGAGCGCCATCGATCAACAAGCGCCCCGCCGTGGTCGCCAGAAATGCCCGGGGCTCCTTGATTTGTTGCGGTTCGGCCAGCATCAACACGCGGATAAACGCGTCGTGGGCCAGGTCGGCGGCATGCTGGGAACACCCGAGTTTTTTGCGCAGCCAGTTGTGCAACCAGCCGTGGTGCTCGCTGTACATCGCCGTAAGGGTCTGCTGACGCACTGAATCGCCCAGCGCGGCCGGAATGTCATGCATGCGCAAAAGTATCTCAAATGGGAAATATTACCAATTGCGCGAACAATGCCAGTAAAACGACGCAGGAGCAAGGGGGTACATGCCCTCTGAAAGTGCCGAGGATCAAATGTGGTGTTTGTACTCTCAGCGCCAGCTCCATGACACGCCGGTGTAGATGCCGCGCCCATCCGCCGGCGTGGAGCGCGCCACGTCCAGGCCTTTATCGTCGTAGCCTGGGGTGACGGTGTTGGCGTAGCGCCGGTTGGTGAGGTTGCGCAAATCGACCCAGGCCTGCCAATCCTGCTTGGGCGCGTCGTAGCCGAAGGTGGCGCCAAGGGTGGTGTAGGACGCGGCGTAGTAGGAGTTGGCGTAATCCACCGCCACCCGCGAGGAATGCTCGGTGTTAAGGCTGGTGTAGAGGCCCGTCGGGTGGCTGTAGCGCAACTGCGCCTGGTAGTAGTGCTTGGGGATGCCTGGCAAGGTGTTGTCGCCGAAACGGTCGTCGTCGCGGTAATGGAAGTCGCTGAAGGTGTAGGCCTGGCGCAGGGCGAGCGCGCCGTTGCGGCCGCCGTCCCACAGCGGGCTGAGCAGGCTCAGTTCCACGCCCTGGTGCACGGTGGGGCTGGCGTTGGACTCGGCGACGATGGCATTGCTGGTCGAGGTCTGCGCCTGGGTTTCCACGGTGAGCAGTTCGTGGCGCACTTCGGAACGGTACAAGGCCAGGTCCCACTGGCCGAGCCAGGCCTCGCCGCGGCCGCCAATTTCCAGGGTGGTGGCGGTCTGGTTTTTCAGGCTCACGCCTTCGCGCTGCAAGCCAGTGGCCGCGCCGCTGCCAGGCCCGAAATACTTTTTGGAACCCCAGATCATCGACCACGCATGCGGGGGCTCGACCGAGCGGCTCAGGTTGCCGTATACCTGCAACTGCGGGTTGAACTCATAACGCAAGCCAACGCGCGGCGCGTAGTCCCAATCGTGCTGGCTGAGCGGCGCCTGGCCTTCGGGGTAGGTGACCTGGGTTTCGCGGCGGGTGTAGATCGCGGCCAGGCCGGTGGTCAGCCACAAGTCCGGCAGCAGTTCCAGGTCGTTGCCGATATGCAGCACGGTGTCCGAACCCAGGTAGCTGTAGTCACGGGTCTTGGTGCCCGGCGCGTAGGTGGCGGTGTTGCCGGCTGGCGTGCGCACGTATTCCGAGGCGCCATTGTTGGGCATCGCCTGGGTGGTGCGCAGGCCAATCGTGGTTTTGCTGTCGTGGCCGAACAGTGTGTCCTGGCGGATGTAATTCAAGGTACTGCTGATGTCGGTGTAGGCCACCTTGAGGCGGTTAGTGCCTTCGCGCAGGTCCATCGGGTAATCGTGATAGGCCAGGCCAACCTCCAGGCGCGAACTGTCGTCCAGCTGCAAGGTGGTCTTGTTGGCGAGCCAGGTGGAACCCGGTTGCAGGCGTTTGGAGTCGCGCGCGGCATTGAGGCTGTTGGCCGCGCGCGGGTCGTGGCTGATTTGCGCGCGGGTGAGTTTGCCGGGGGTGTCGTTGGTGGTCTCGCGGTAACGGAAGTAAAAGCGGGTTTCCAGGTCCGGGTTGAAACGGTAGCCGAAATTGGCCGCGACGCCTTTGCCGGTCGCGGCGCTCTGGCGCTGGTAACCGTCAGACTCCGAGTCGGTGAGGCTGATGTAGTAGTCGGCAGCCCCCAACACCTGGCCCGAACTGATCTCGCGCTGGGCATAACCGCGGCTGCCCGCCTCGTAGCGCAGTTGCAGCTTGGGCGCGTCGTAGCCGGTGTGGGTCACGTAGTTGACCGAACCGCCCAAAGCCAGCGCGCCCTGGTCAAAACCGTTGGCGCCGCGCTGCACTTCAACACGGCTCAGCCACAACGGGTCCTTGAGTTCGTAGGGTGTGCCGCCGGGGCCGGTGAGCGGTAGGCCATCGAACATTTCATACAGTCCCGAGCCATGGGAGCCCGGGCTGCGGTTCAGGCCCGAGCCACGAATCGAGAGTTTCACCCCTTCGTTATTCGCCGCCTTGGCGTACACCCCGGCCTGGTACTTGAACACGTCTTCGTTGCTGCTCACCCGCCCCTGTTGCACGCTGCTCATGTCGATGTAATTGGTGGCGCCGGGCACGCTCTCGAGCTGCGCCTGGGCCACTTCACCAGCGCTGGCCTGGCTGCTGGTGACTTGGACCGGGGCCAACTCCAGCGCCTCGGCGTGTACCAGCGGGCTTAAGGTCAGGGCAGCAAACAGGAATGGAGGGTGTCGCAGCAGCATGGGGTGGGTCCTTCGAATTCGGGGGCGTGCCAGGCCGGCCTGGCACGCGAACAGTGATGGGAAGACAGGCACGGCCGCCGGGTCACTCCTTATTAACGGACCAGACCCTTCCCACGACAGCATCGGACCGAATTCATTTGCTAAGTCCAAAATCGCATGACCACATGCAAACTCAGTATTTAACGAAATAACCAGCACGCATTACTGTGGAGCCACTGAACACCCACGAGAACACCGCCATGCACACATCCGCTACCGTCATCGACTTCACCCTCCACCGCAAACGCCGCCAGGCACGTGCAGCGGCCGAGTTGATGTGGGCGATGTACGCAGCGCGTGCCGGGCTTGCGGTGTTTACCGCCCAAGCCGCGCCGTCCAGCGATACTCGCCGGGCTTAACGCCGATGAATTTCCTGCACGTACTCCCCGAGCCACCCGCGCCGCTGCCCAAACCGACGACCGACGACGACGTGATCAGCTTATGCGTCGCGCACAACCTGCAGCGTCTGCGCAGCAAGCGGCACCTGTCCCTTGACGGCCTGGCGCGCGCCTGCGGCGTGAGCCGGGCGATGCTCGCGCAGATCGAATCCGGGCGCAGCGTGCCGTCGATCAAGGTGCTGTGCAAGATTGCCAAGGGCTTGAAGGTGTCAGTGGCGGCGTTCCTTGAGGATCGCGCGTTTGAAGGCGTGGAGGTGCTGCCGGCGCAGCAGAGCAAACGCCTGGTGAGTGCCGACGGTGCGTTTATCAGCCGTGCATTGTTCCCCTACGACACGGCGCGCCAATCGGAATTCTACGAGATCCGCCTGCGTGCACTCGGCGAGGAAGTCTCGGCAGGCCACGGCCCCGGCATCCAGGAAAACCTGGTGGTGGCCCAAGGCGTGCTGGAAGTCAGCGTCAATGAGGAGCGCTACCTGCTCTCCACCGGAGATTCGATTCTGTTCTACGCCGACCAGCCCCACCGCTATCGCAACCCGGCGGACAGCGAGGCGGTGGCCTTCCTGGTGATCACCTACCCCGAGCGACTGGATTAACCGCGCAAACAAAAACGCCCCGAATCATCGGGGCGTTTTTTATTTGCGCGGGACCTGTCAGCAGGTGCAGCACATCATCGGCATGCCATTGCAGCTCATCATCATGGGCATGGCACAGTCGTTCATCAATTTGTTCATGAGCGTGCAGCAGTTGCCCATCATGGTCATGCTCATGCCTGGCATCGGCATCATTTTGCACACCATGCCGTCAGCCTGCATTGTGCATTCCATCACGCACGCCATCATCGGCATCGGCATGTTCATCTTGGTCATCATGGCCATGGCGTCAGCCGACATGCACATCATCGACATATTGGCGCACTGCATCATCATCGGCATGCCGCAGTTCATCATCATCGCCATCGTTTCGGCGTTAGTCTTGAACTGAGCCATGTCCATGCCAGCTGCAGGCTTCATGGTGCACATCATGGCGTCGCCGGCCATGCTGCATTGCATGGTCGCCATCATCATCGGCATGCCCATCATCGGCATCATGGGCATGGAGGCGTTCATCGGCATCTGCATTGCATTCATCATGTTCGAAACTCCGTAATCGACAGGAAATGGCTAAGTTCTGGCGCCGATTCTAAAGACGCCCAGCGGCGGCGCAAGACGGGGGCAGAGCAGCAGGTTTGGACGTTCGAAGGAAAGCTTAGCCGCTCAAGACAGCGACATTGGATGCGATGATGATGATTTCGGCGCTAGTGCATTATTTCGCGCTGTTTATTTGCGGTAACCGACGCGATGGATATTCGATGCAGGAATGTCGACCAACCGTAAGGAAATAAACGATCTAACGCAGGCGCGGGCAACGCGAATTTTCGTGCTGTACAGCGACCTGGGAAGACAAATACCTCAGTCTTCCCGACAACGTCAGTTGAACTCGGCGCTTAATTGCACTGCACACTGAGGCCCGTTGTGCGGAATTGTGACCAACCGCCTCGGGTCGAGTGAATCACTTGGTTCTGTATCCCAGGATGTGCGACCGCCTGGACGTTCACGTTTTGCCCTTGCGGGCTGTTCTCAGTAAAAAATTTGTAACTGATATGGCAGGTGTGTGGCCGATCATCCGTGTTGGTCGCAAATACATCCAAACCGGATTGGTCTTCGCGAACCTGCCTCGAAAAGTCCGCCAGCGCCATGGTGGAAAACAGTACTGCGAGTGCACCTATCAGTAATTTCTTCATTGGAAACGTCTCCGTTCATTGATCGAAATACTGTGAAAGCCAAACTGCAGCACAGCACACACAACTGTAGCTGGCGGTTTACTCCAGCGCCTGCATGAGTTCTTCCGCCTCTGACCCCGGAGGGAACCTGAATCCGTACATTTCATCGGTGGCCAGAATTTCACGCACCGCCGCAAGCAATTGCGCCTCTGTCGGCGAGTCACGAAGCAGCTTATGGGCGGGCAGCAACAGCTCGGAGGGAACGCCCTGCACGCTCGCAGCATCGATCACTGCGAAGAGGATAAAGCGCAGGCGTATTTCGCGGTCTGTCGGCCACACCGTTTTTCGCTTACCCAAGGTCGGGCCTCATTATTTGCGGAAAAGTCCGAGGCTATTGCGCGCAGGAAGGGTGTTCAAGCGGCGAAACGCATTATCGGCCGTTTCCTACATATGAAAAAGAAACAGCGCACCGACCGCCCGGCAGCGTTACCGCTACTGCACCGGCAGGAAATTCATCAGCAACAAACTTTGCGCGTAATTGAGCCCAATGCGCCGGTAGCGCTCATCCAGCATCTGGGTCAACAGGTCGAGGCGTGCGACGATTTTGCCGAACTCGACGGCAAAACTCAGGTTGCTGCCCTCCTCCGAAATCTCGTTGGAAAACAGCAGCAGCACGCCATTCGCGTCCTGGCGTTTACCGAGCAACCAGGTAGCCTTCTCGATATTGCGCGCGGCATTGCTGACGAATTGCGGGTCGATCGAGTCGGTCATGTAGAACTCGGTACGCCCGCCGTGCGCCGTCACCAGCATGCTGCCGATGGCATAGATAAACGCGCCGACCCGGTCGCCCTTGAACTCCGGGCTCAACGAATAACTCAGGGCGGCCAGGTCGCGACGCTCGCCCAGGGCCGGCAAGGTTCGGCGCTGCTCAATGGCTTGGCGGATCTCGCGCGCAGCCGTCACCGCATCCGGGTAACCCGACTGTCGCCATTGGTTGGGGTTGCGCAGGTAGAGCTTGTTCATCAACAGATACAGGCTTTGCAGGTTGTCGCGCATGCCCAGGGTGGCCATGCGATCGACACTGGTCTGGAAGAATTCATCGGGTTTGCCATTGCTGAACTGCTTGGCGATATCGCGCCCTTGCTGCTGCGTGCAGCCGTTGGCACAGAGCAACAACACGGCGGCCAGCAGCGTACGGCGAAGGTTGAGTAACAGTGACGTGCGATCCATCGGCACCCGGTCTGGTTCTGTTGCCCACGCGGGGAATCGGCGGGGCTGCGACAGAGATAGATTGGAGAAATGAAAAAAAGTGCGATGGGCCAGGCAGATAGTTGTAAGCAACGCCCGCCGGCCAGCGCAAACCGGCCAACCGTCAAGAATCCGTTTCCCGACCTATACTCAACTCAACAGTTGCATGTGTTATTGGCGATCCAGGCCGAATCTACACCCGTAGAACGCTCTGGCTCGGGCCTTTACCCATGACACTACCAGCAGCTGTACAGGAGGTTGGCGGCGATGAAACATCCCATTCGAGCGCAAATGTTGGTGCAAGTGATTTGCCTGCTTTCGGTGGCTCAGCTTTTTTGCTGAGTGGTCAGTGACGGCCTTTGAAGTCAGCTGCGATCGCGGCTCTGGAAGCTTTTGCGCGTCATAAAAAGTCACTGACGTACAGTTTCGGAAAACTCCTGCAAAGGGTGTAGGAAAAGAGCCATAAGCTGCGCTGCATATGGGTGATGAGACTGTGGCGAGCGCCGCAGCGACCTGCTGACAGACACCGCGCCGCCATGGATAAAACATTCCGTTACGCAACCACCCAACGCGCTACGGCGATTGCTGATAAAGCCTCTGAATCCTCAGCCTCGACACACGCCGCCGTGACCCACGACCCTACGTATCACTCACCCCATGCCTGGCGCTGGGTCGGCAAATTGACGCCGCCGCAGACACTGGTGATGTCCCTGCCGCGTCAACGTCTGTTGGCGTCATTGAAAACCCGCATCAAGGGCCCCTTGATGCTGGTGGTCGCACCGCCCGGCTACGGCAAAACCACCCTGCTGATGCAGTGGCGCGAAGAACTGCTGCGCCCCGACCCTGCGGCCATCGTGGCCTGGCTATCGCTGGATGAAGCCGATGCCGAACCCAATCGCTTCCTTGCCTACCTGATCCTGGCGCTTGACCACGCCGGCCTGGACCTTGGCCCGTTACGGCAACTGGCCGAGACCCAGTCGCTGGACCCAGCCCCCCAGCGCACCCTCACCGCCCTGATGAACGCCCTGGCCACGGAAAACCGCCCCATCACCTTGTTGCTGGATGATTTTTGCAGTGCGCCCAACGAGCCACTCGACCAACTGGTGCAAGCGCTTTTGGAACAGGCCGCGCCCTGGCTGCAGTGGGTCGTGGCCAGCCGCACGCGCCCGCGCTGGCCGCTGGCACGCTGGAAGACCATGGGGTGGGTGCATGAAGTGTCGGCGCAGGACCTGACCCTGTGCGTGGACGAAACGCGCGGCATACTCGGCGCTGACCTCTCGGACGACGACCTGCAGCACCTGCATGCAACCACCGAAGGCTGGGTGGTTGCCGTACAGCTGGCGCGGCTGTGGCGAGGCAGCGGCAACGGGTCGCTGCACGACCTTAAGGAGTTCTCTGGTCGCGTCACCGATATGGCCGCGTATCTGACGGAACAAGTGGTGGAGCGGCTACCGGCGGACTGCCAGGCGTTTCTGCTCGATACCGCCTTGCTGGAGCGCTTCGACGCAAGCTTCGCCGACGCGGTGCGAGGGCGCGGGGACACCGCGCAACTGCTGGCCAAACTGGACCACCTGGACGCCCTGTTGGTGCCGCTGGACAGTGGGCGTAAATGGTTTCGTCACCACCGCCTGCTGCGCGACTTTCTGCGGGCACGGATCGACACACAAGACGCCCAGCGCATCCATCGCGCAGCCGCGCAGTGGCTCGCCCAGGAGAAAGATTGGGCACAGGCCGTCAGCCATGCCCTGCGTGCCGGCGACACGCGCCTGGCCACCCGCCTGGTGGTGCGCGCAGGGGGCTGGGAAACCGTGCTCAACCACGGCATCCGCTATTCACAGAGCCTGCTGCGACAATTCGACGAGCCGACCCGGCGCAGTGAGCCGGACCTGTTACTGATGCAAGCGTACCTGCACGCCAAACTCGGCGACCATGCAATGGCTGCCCACATGTTGCAGCTGGCCCAGGGCCTCATCCAGGCCGACAAGCGCCAGGCCCGTGACTTCCATGTCATCCAGACGCTGGCGAACGCCTATGTGGACTGCTTTGACGCGGGCGAGGTGGCGGCCTTCGACCCGGAGCAGCTGCATGGCGACGAGGTGATGGCCTTGGCCACGTTGGAGGCCGTGCAGGCGGTGAAGGCGATATCCCTCGGCGAACCGGCCCAGGCGCTGAACACTATCCGTAGGGCCCTGATCAAAATGCGCTCGATCGACACCCCGCGCGGCGAACATTATTGCCGCGTACATGAGGCGCAAGCGCTGGCCATGAGCGGCAGCATCGAACAAGCGAGCCGAACGGTGGAGGAGTCCCTGGCGATTACCACCCGGCAATTTGGCCGTGAAAGCTCCGCCAAGGCGCTGGTCGGCTGCCTCAAGGCCCAGCATCTGTATTGGCAAGGCGCCTGGGCCGAAACCACGCCTTGGGTGCGCGACGGCTGGGCCTCTATCGAGCAGACCGATGGCTGGCTGGATATCGCCGCGGTCCCCGCCGAGGTGGCCTGGCGCACCGCCCTGCGCAACCAGGGTTTGCAAGCTGCGCTGCGCGAATTGGACCAGGTGGACGGGTTGGCGACCGCACGCAACTGGCCACGCATGAACCAACTGGTCAAAGCCTGGCGCGTGGATCTGCTGCTGCAATGCGGATGGTCGGCTCAAGCACGCCAGGAAGCGGTGCACGCCGACCTTGAACGCGTTGCCGGCAACCACGCCGATTGGCGCAATTACGAGGCAGCAACCCTCGCACTGGCGCGGCTGGAGCTGACCACGGGCAGCTCGGGCGCCGCCTTGAACCGCCTGCAACAGGCCGTCATGGTGCTGGGGGGCAAGGGCTTGAAGCTGTGCACCTGGCGCCTGCAATTGCTTTCGCTGGCGGCGTACAGCAAAGGCCAGCCCGGGTTGGAGCCTCAGGCCATCACCGCGATCCTCACCCAGGTGTCACCCCAGGCCTTGCCCGGCCTGCTGCTGGAAGTGGGCCCAAGCCTGCTGCCCGCCCTTGAGGCTTGCCCGGAGACCTTTCCCGGCCAGGCCGCGCTGCTCACCCGCCTGCGCGGCTGGCGCGCGCATCCAGTGCGGGCGCGTTTGCCGTTCAGCGCCAAGGAAACCCAGATCCTTGCCCTGCTCGCCAACGGCCAGCCGAACAAGACGATCGCCCAGGCGCTGGACATCTCCGAGAACACCGTCAAATTCCATCTCAAGCATGTATTCGCCAAACTGTCGGTGGACAACCGCACCGCCGCCATCAGCGCTGCATTACGCCTTGGCGTGCTTGACCCGCCTGCGTGACCCACCGCGCTACCCATCCGGGTAGCCCTCGCTGCAAAAGCCCACCCACCTACCCTCGCCGCCCGTGGCCCGCCGGGCTCTTCCCCGCCTAGCATCGACCCTACCAGCGAGAGCCCCAGGCTCTCCTGTCTCCCATCACATCATTCGCCTGAGGAGATGCCCCGTGGGTATGGACGGCAAAACTGTACGTGTAGCAACCGATGTCGGCGGCACCTTTACCGATCTGGTCTATTTCGAAAGCAACCCGGCGACCGGCGAGCAGATCATTCGTACCGCCAAGGTGGATACCACCCCGCCCAACTTCGCCCAAGGCGTGCTCAATGTGTTGCGCAAAGCCGAAGTGGACCTCAACGCCGTCGACTTTCTGGCCCACGGCACCACGGTGGTGATCAATGCCCTCACCGAACGGCGCGGCGTAAAGACGGCGCTGATCACCACTCAGGGGTTTCGCGACGTGCTGGAAATTGCCCGCGCCAACCGCCCGGATTACTTCAACCTCAAATGGGTCAAACCCACGCCGTTCGTGCCGCGTTACCTGCGCGGCGAAATCGCCGGGCGCCTGCACACCGATGGCAGCGAGCGCGAGCCGCTGGACCTTGCCTGCCTGCCCGACATGCTCGGCGCCTTTCGCACCGATGGCGTAGAGGCCATCGCCATCTGCCTGCTGCACGCCTATGCCAACCCGGCCCACGAACAGGCCGTGCTCAACGAAGTACGACGGCTGTGGCCCGGGATCTCGGTGGTGGCCTCCCACCAGATCACCCGCGAATGGCGCGAATACGAGCGCTCGAGTACCACCGTGCTGTCGGCGTATGTGCAACCCATCGCGGCGCGTTACCTCGACAACCTCGAAACCGGCCTGCGCGAGGGCGGCTATCAGGCGCCGCTGTACATCATGCAATCCAACTGCGGCGTCGACAGTGTGCGCCATGCCCGCGACACCCCCATCACCATGGTCGAGTCCGGCCCGGCCAGCGGTTTCTGGGCCGCCGCCGAGCTGGGCCGCTTGCTCGACGAACCGAACCTGCTGGCGCTGGACATCGGCGGCACCACCGCCAAGTGCTCGCTGGTGCGTAACGGCCAGGTGTCGATCAAGACCGATTACTGGATTGAACGCGACCGCCTTAACGCCGGCTACCCGATCATGGTGCCGGTGGTGGACCTGGTGGAAATCGGCAACGGCGGCGGCTCGATTGCCTGGGTCGATGAGTTCGACAAGCTGCATGTCGGCCCGCAATCCGCCGGTGCCGTGCCTGGCCCTGCAGCCTATGGCAACGGCGGCAGTCAAATCACCACCACCGACGCCAACCTGGCCCTGGGCCGGATCAACCCACACTACTTCTGCGGCGGTGAGCTGGAGGCGGATATGTCCGCCGTGCACCAGGCCTTTGTCCAGTTGAGCAAACGCTTGAAGCTGCCCATCAACGAGATCGCCCGGGGCATCGTGCGCATCGCCAACGACAATATGGTCAACGCGCTCAAGCTGGTGTCGTTGAGCCGTGGCCACGACCCGCGGGAGCTGACCCTGGTGGCGTTTGGCGGCGGCGGCGCGATGCACGCCGTGGCGCTGGCCCAGGAACTGGGGGTCAAGAAGGTCATCGTGCCGCGTGGCGCCTCGGTGTTTTCCGCCTGGGGCATGACCATGTCCGACCTGCGCCGTGACCTGTTTATCAATCGCTTCGTTGAAACCCAGCGCGACGGCGCAGTGGCGCAGACCCAGGTGTTTGTGCAGGAACTGATGCACAACGCCCGCGCGCAATTTATCGACGACGGGATTACCCCGGAACAGGTCGAGTTGCAGGTGTATTGCAAGCTGCGCTACCAGAACCAGGAACATGCCGTTGAGGTGCCACTGAGCAAAGGCGAATCACTGACCGCGCATTGGCCCGCCATCACCCAGCGCTTTCATGGCCTCTATGAACAGCAATACACCTACCGCCTGCAGGCGCCGCTGGAAATCATCGGCTTCCACCTGGTGGCGGTTGCCCAGATCGGCAAATTGAACCTGCAAGCCCTGCCTGTCACCGGCCGCTTGCTGGCCGACGCACACAAAGGCCAGCGCCCGGTGGACTTCGCCCTGGAAGGCATCCACGACACCGCGATCTACGACTACGCCCGCCTGGAGCCGCACATGCGCTTGCATGGCCCGGCGGTGATCGAGGACGCGGGCTCCACCGTGCTGGTGCATCCCGGCAACCAGGTGCTGGTCGACCGACTCGGCAACCTGCATATCACCCTCGTTGACGAAGGAGCAGGCGCATGAGCCAGCTTGATGTGTTCACCCTGGACATCATCCAGAACTCGTTGCAGGCCATCGCCGATGAAATGTTCACGGCCATGCGCAAAGCCGCCATGAGCCCGATCATTTATGAAGTGCTGGACATGGGCACCGGCATCACCGATGCCCAAGGTGAAATCGCGAGTTCCGGGGCCGGTATTCCGGCGTTCGTCGGTGTGCTCGACAAGGCGGTCAAGCAGGTCCTGATCCAGCACCCGGTGCCCGGCGAGATCGAGGACGGTGATGTGTTTATCACCAACGACCCCCACAGCGGCGGCGTCACGCACCTGAACGATGTGGTGCTGGCCATGCCGGTGTTCGCCGGGGGCCGCCTGGTGGCCTGGACCGCCAACATCGCGCACTGGAACGATGTGAGCGGCAGGGTGCCGGGGTCGTTGTCGACCGAGGCCACGGATATTTTCCAGGAGGGCCTGCGCCTGGCCTCGGTGAAGCTGATCAGCCGCGGGCAGCCGATCCGTTCGGTACTGCAGATTCTGCGCTGCAATACGCGCATGCCGGATTTCATGGAGGGTGACCTGTGGGCCGGCATCGCCGCCGTGCGCGGTGGCGCCACGCGCCTGCAAGCGCTGAGTGCGAAGTATGGTGTGGAAGTGTTTCTCGCGGCCATGCAAGCGTTCATGGACCTGGGCGAAAAAATCTCCTTGAGTGCGCTGCGCAGCTTGCCGCCCGGGGCGCTGCAAAAGGAGGAGCTGCAGGACGACGGCAGTGTGTTCAAAGTCGCCATCCAGATCTCCGCGCGTGAGCTGATCATCGATCTGCGCGACAACCCCGACCAATGCGGCGGCCCTACCAACCTGAGCCGGGACGGCGCGGTGGTCGCGGCGCAAATGGCCTTCAAGGCGTTGACCGCGCCCCAGGGCGTGACCAACGGCGGCACCTTCCGCCCGCTGCGGGTACTGACCCGCCCCGGCTCGTTGTTCGACGCCCAGCCACCCGCCGCCCAAGGCTTCTACTTCGAGAATTTGATCCGCGTACATGACCTGATCCTGCGCTGCCTGGCCGAGCGCTTCCCGTACCGCCTGCCCGCCGGCAACTTCGCCTCGGTGTGCGCCACCATCATCGGCGGCGTGCACCCCGATACCGGGCGCCTGTTCACCCTGGTGGAACCGGAGATCGGCGGCTGGGGCGCCGAGGCCGGGCGCGATGGCAACAACGCGGTGTACTCGGGCCTGCATGGCGAAACCTTCAACTGCCCGGTGGAAGTGTGTGAGGCCCGCTATGGCCTGTATGTCGAACGCCTGGCACTCAACGACGCCCCCGGTGGGCATGGCCAGTTCCGGGGTGGCCGAGGCATCTGCATCGACTATCGCATCCGCGCCGATGGCAGCTTCCTGACCTGCGGCTACACCCGCGCCGTGGCACCGCCCTGGGGCCTGGAGCAAGGCTTCGAAGGCTCACCCAATTACATCGAAGTGGTGCGTGATGACGGCACGCAAGAACGCTACGCGATGGCCAGCAGCATCGCCCTCAACGCGGGCGACCTGGTGCGCGTGCGCACGGGGGCCGGCGGTGGCTTCGGCCCGCCTGCCGATCGCGATCCACAGGCGGTGCTGGACGACCTCAGAAACGGCTATGTCGACGCTCACAGTGCCCGCACGGTCTACGGCCTCACGCTTTGACCCAGGAACCTTCGCAGAGGTAATACCCATGTTCGCACCTACGGTTTACATCCAGCGCCGCCAAGCCCTGCGCGAGCGCTTGAACCACGGCATCGTGTTGCTGATCGGCCATGGCGAAGCGCCGATCAACTTTGCCCTCAACCCCTACCCGTTTCGCCAGGACGCCAGCTTCAGCTACTTCTTTGGCATCAACCGGCCAGGCCTGATCGGCATCATCGACCTGGAAGAAAAGCTCGATACGCTGTTCGTCGAAGACAGCCTTGAAAGCGACGTCATCTGGCTCGGCGAACCCCTGGCAACGGCCGAGTTGGCCAGCGCGTGCGGCTGCCAGCAAGTGCGCTCGATGAGCCGCGTGCAGTCCTTCGTCAATCGCGCCATGCGCTACGGGCGCAGCGTGCACTTCCTGCCGCCCTGCCGCGGCGAAACGGCGCTGACCCTGGCGCAGTTGACGCAACTGCCCTCCGGCAGCCTGGCGGGCAAGGCCTCACGTGCCCTGATCCGCGCAGTGGTGGCCCTGCGCGAAGTCAAGGACGAGCAGGAACTGGCGCAGATCGAAAGCGCCCTGCGGGTGACCGAACAGATGCATCGCCTGGCCATGCGCACCACCCGCCCCGGCGTGGTCGAGCGTGAAGTGGTGGCGCATATGCGCCATGTGCTGGGCCGCGAGGGCGTGCAGGAGGCCTACTGCCCGATCTTCACCCGCCGTGGCGACATCCTGCACCTGTTCGAGCACCACAACCGCCTGGCCGACGGTGACCTGGTGATCAACGATGCCGCCGCCTGCAGCCCCCTGGGCTACGCCAGCGATGTAACCCGCACGCTGCCGGTGGGCGGGCGTTTTCTGCCGCATCAGCGCGAGCTGTATGACGTGCTGCTCGGCGCGCAAGTGCATGGCATACAGCAGAGTCGTACAGGGGTGACCTTTATGGAGGTGCACCAACAGGCCGCGCTGAAACTCGCCGAAGGCATGCAGGCGCTGGGGTTCTTCAACGGCTCGGCGGCCGACATCGTTGAGTCCGGCGCCTACGCACTGGCCTTTCCACACGGCCTCGGCCACCAGTTGGGGCTGGATGTGCATGACATGGATTCCCTCGGCGAAGACCACGTGGGCTATGACGCCAAGGTTTCGCGCAGCCAGCAGTTCGGCCTGTGCCACTTGCGCCTGGGCAAAGCCCTGAAGCGCGGCATGGTGCTCACAGTGGAACCGGGGATCTATTTCATCCCCGCGCTTATCCAGCGCTGGCAAGCGGAAAACCGCCACGCCGGGCTGATCAACTATTCGCGTTTTCGCAACTACGAACACTTTGGCGGCATGCGCATCGAGGATGTCGTCGTGGTGCAAGACCGTGCCGGCAAGGTGTTGGGGCCGGCAATCCCCAAGCAACCCGAGGCGATCGAAAACGCCATGGCGTGATTGCTTATCGCATAACAATAAGAGAGACCCATCATGAAAACACGTCACCTGCTGCGCTTGAGCGCAGGGCTTTGCTTCGCCTGGGCGGTGGCCGCCGCCAGCACCGCACAGGCCGAACAGTTCATTGGTTTCGGCCAGCCGGGCCTGCCGGGCAAGTGGGCGCTGGAGTCGTTTCCGGTGTACAACCGCAATGCCGACGGCAATGTACGGGCCGGCGGCAACACGGTGCTGGCGTACTTCTCCGAAACCGGCTTTACCGACACCACCCGCGACCAGTTGCAGTTCTGGGTCGGTGCAATTCCCGGCTACGCCAGCACCAACGGCGCCAAGGACACAAGCCCCTGGGGCATCGCCTCGCCCAACCTGGGTTTCGCCTATTACTACAACGTGGTCGAGCCCACGACCGACTTCGGCGCGGACGACTTCACCACTTTCTGGGTCAACCCGACGCTGATGGTCGAGTTCCCCAACGGCAATAACGATATCGCCGGCTACGGCGCCTTCGCCAACCGTTATGCGGTGAGTTTCAGCGTCGCCAACTACCTGCGTGTGGGGCGCTTCGCCGCCACCTTCACACCCGCCGGCATTCACTACGCCGCGCGCAACCGCAAGCCTCTCGACCTGGGCACTGAAGACCCGCAGCGCCTGCGCGGCGGCGTCAGCCTGTGGCTGGCCAACGTGGCCGCCGGCTACCTGGCCACCGAAGACCTGTGGCTGGGCGTGCATCACGTCTACCACATCAACAACACCGCTGCGTCGGACTTCGCTGAATCGCGGGTTGGAAAGGTCGGTCCGTCCATGACCTACACCGGGTTTGCCGCACAGGGCCTGTACCTGTCTGCCAACGTGAATTTCGACTACTACCGCAGCGCCAATGTGAAGCGCTCCAACGAGCTGACCATGGCGCTGGTGAAGTTTTTCTAAGCCCATTCTTCGAGGGCGTACCCATGCACACCCACAACCTTGCCGAACTACCCCACGACGTACCGGTCACCGTGCGCTGGCTGAACCCTATCGGCCAGCCGACCTTCGACGCGCCGATAGCCGACTTGCTGCACGGCATCAAGCTGCCGTCGACCCAGATTGAAGTGGTGTCCTTCGACATGAACCCCAGCCCCACCCACCTCGAGTATCGCGCGTACGAAGCCCTCACCTACGAGCGCACCATTCGCATCGCCCGTGACTGCGGGCAACAGGACATCGATGCGCTGGTGATCGGCTGTTTCTACGACCCGGCGCTGGAAGATGCGCGGGAAATTTCCGGCGACACCCTGGTGGTCGCGCCGTGCCAGGCCAGCTTGCAAGTGGTCGCGCAGTTGGCCAACCGCTTCTCGATCATCGTCGGCCGCAGCAAATGGATGGAGCAGATGCACGAGCGCGTGCGCGGCTATGGCGCCGAGCATCGGCTGGCGTCGATGCGCCAGCTGGGCATGGGCGTGGATGAGTTCCAGAAGGACCCGGCCCTCACCCGCCGACGGATCATCGAAGAAGCCATGCGGGCGGTCGAGGAAGACGGCGCCGAGGCCATCGTGCTCGGTTGCACCATCGAATTCGGCTTCTTTGAACAGGTGCAGTGCGAGGTCGGTGTACCGGTGATCGATCCGGTGGTGGCGGCCTTCAAGATGGCGGAGGCCCTGGCGGGCATGAAGCGCCGCTTTGGCTGGGCGCCCAGCCGGGTGGGCAGTTGCGAGCCGCCTCCGGAAGCCGAGATCAAGGCCTTCGGGCTGTTTCAAGGGCCGGTGCCAATCGGCAATCGGGTCAAGGCCTGACCCTAACGCACAGGGATAAACCAGCATGAATGACGCCACCTCGACGCCCGAACCGGGCAGCAATGCGACCACCCTGCCGGTGGGCGATGTGTTCCGCGATGTGCCCTTGACCCGTGAGCATCTGAAAGCCTGCCTCGCGCTGTTTTTTGTGTTTGCCATCGAGGCGTGGGAGATGATGATCATCGTCTACACCGCGCCGCTGATCGCCGAAGACTTGGCCCTGGATGCGCTGGCCATCGGCAACCTGATCAGCGCCATGTTCATCGGCATGCTGCTGGGCTCGCTGGCCTGGGGCAAGATCGCCGAGCGTATCGGCCGTAAAAACGCCATCCTCTGGAGCCTGGGGCTGTATGGGCTGGTGTCGCTGGCCAGCGCGTTTGCCCCCGACTACCTCACCCTGTACGCGCTGCGGCTGGTCTCGGGCGTGGCGGCGGTGGGCATGATGGTGGTGACTTTTGCCCATTACCAGGAGCTGTTGCCGATCCGCCATCGCGGTGCGCTGACGGTGTACCTGGCCTCGGGCTGGCCCATCGGCATGTTGCTCGCGCTGGGGGCCACGGTGTGGCTGCTGCCCCAGGGCTGGCGCGCGATTATCGTGCTCAGTTCACTGGGCAGCCTGTGGGCGCTGGTGGTCGCGCGCTGGGTGCCGGAGTCGCCTTACTGGCTGGCCGGCGTGGGGCGCCAAGCCCAGGCGAAGGCGGTGATCGCGCGCTTGAGTCGAGGTGCGGTCCAGGTGCCGCAAGGCTGTGAGCTGACGGTCGACCAGACCACCCAGGGCCGGCATCGCGACCTGTTTACCGCCAGCCTGATGAAGGTCAGCGCGCTGCAGATCGTCGTCAACTTCACCTTTTCGTGGGGCTACTGGGGCTTGCAGACCTGGCTGCCGACCTTGCTGCAACAACGTGGTTTAAGCCTGCCGCAAAGCTACGGTTTTATCGCGCTGTCGGCGCTGTGCATGATCCCCGGCTACATCACCGCGTCGTACCTGACCCAACGCCTGGGCCGCAAGAAAGTCATCATCGGTTTTATCAGCGCCGCCGTGCTGGCCGGCTACGGGTTTGCCAACGCCCAATCCCTGGAGATGCTGTACCTGAGCAACTTTGCCCTGGCGTTTTTCAACCTCGGTGCCTGGGGCGTATGGGGCGCCTGGATCGGCGAGCTGTACCCCACGCGCTTGCGCACGCTGGGCTATGGCTGGGCGATCTTCGCCCAGCGCGTGGCCAATGTGCTGGCGCCGTCGGTAATCGGCGTGCTGATCGCGTACGGCTCGTCGTTCAACATGACCACCACACTGATCAACGCGTTCATGTTGATTACCGTGTTGCTGGTGGTGTTTATCCCGGAGACCGAGGGCGAGGCGTTGCGTTGATCGACGCCCGGTTGGCGCCGTTTCCGTGCGGCCAGCGGGTAGTCAGCCGACAGCGTTTTTATCCGCGCACCGTTTGAATAAGGCTCCCCGGGCAACCTGGGAGTTCTCACTACAGAAACGGAAGTCATCATGAACACTCCCTCCACAGCCCACGGGCTGGTATTGCCCATGCAGCGCGGGCCCTTTCAGAACAATGGTGCGACGCCATGGTATTCGACCCTCGAACTGGGCACGCCCGCGCAGCCGCTGAAATTTGCCCTCGATACCGGCACCACTATCACCTGGGTCACCTCGACGCTGTGCCCGCCCGCGCAGTGCACTCACTTTGGTAGCGGCCGGTTCGACTACCGGACCTCCAGCAGCTTTGCCTTCACCGATTGCCTGCAACGCCCGTACAGCTTCGGCCCCTGGGGCAGCATGCAGGTGGAAACCGCTGCGGACCTGCTGACCCTCCCCGGCGGCAGCGCGCTGACGATGAAACTGTTTCTGGCGGCCCAGTATGGCGGCGAGCAGTTCAAACAGTTGGACTGGGATGGCGGTTTCGGCCTGCCATGCAGCAGCGCTTATGTCGAAGGCCGCAGCGCGTGCCTGTTCCAGGAACTGATCCGCAGCGGCCAGCTTGACCCGGCCCAGCCTTACGTAGCGTTTGACTGGGACGCCGCCGAGCACCAAGGTACCTGCCAAATGGGCGCCGTCGACGCCACTAAAACCCGTGGCGCCCACGTGTTCCTGCCCTGGTCGCTCTACAGCACAGTGCCTGGGGTGGAATACATCTGGTCAACCCAGCTCAGGTCCTATTCGGTGGGCGGTGAAACCCTGGCCACCGACCTCAGGTTCGCCCTGGACTCCGGCTCGTCACAGTTCAAGGGCGATGATGCGCTCATGCAGCAAACCCTTGCGCGCATTGCACAGGGGGGGAGTCCTGACGTGGTGCTGGGCTTTGCCGACGGTGAAATCACCCTCGGCGCGGACCTCTATAACGTGCTGATCGAAGGCGGCCCGCAACAGGGCCAGACCCTCGCGCAGTTTGCACCGTTGGGCCTCACGGACCTGGTGCTGGTGGGTTCGCTGGTGATGGAGCACTGCTACAGCGTGTTTGAGTATCAGGTGGTGCACTGTGGGCCGGGGGTCTACTCACTGGCGCCGGTGGGAGTCTGGTTGTTCAACCGCCCGGAGGGGCCGCAGATCATCACGCGTGCCTCGTCACGCCGGTTCATGCCCGGCCCGCGTGAAGTGGCCACTTGCAAGGTCACCCTGCCCGCGCGTGCACCGTCGATGTCCGTGGCAGGCACCTGGAAAAACCACTACGGCTCGGTGATGACACTCAACGTCAACGGCAACCGGGTCACCGGCACCTATCAATCGTCAACCGGATCAACCGGGCGCTACGAGGTGGTGGGCTATCAACTGAAGTCTGCTGAAACACCCAACCAGGGGCTGCCCGTGGCGCTTGCCATCGAATGGCATTCGATCGGCAAGGACCCCGCGGACCCGAGTTGGAACTGGTCGTCCGGCCTGTGTGGTCAGGTCACCCTAAGCGGCACCGAAGACATACTCGAACTCTCCCACTTGCTGGTGGCGAGCAGTGACTTTCCGGGCTTGGCGCAACGTGGCACGTACATCGACAAACTGTGCTACCGGCGCACCGGCGCCGTCGCGGCCGAGCGACTGGCCAGCACCCCGTCGACTGAAACCGACAACCCATTGAACGGCACGTGGCTGGCAGCCGATGGCACGGTGCTGGCAGTGACGGTACACGCCGAGTGGGAGGGCCGCTTCGGTCGCGTCACCGGCTACCTGTCGGGCCCCTCGGGGGCTACCGCGGTTGCCGGGTTTACCGATATCAGTGCCGCGGCGGGCGGGCTGCCATTGCAGTCCGTAGCTATTACGGCAGCAGAGCAAACCGCCGCGCTGTCGCTGAGCGGCTCACTGAACCTGCACAGCGATGTGCTGGAGCTGGCGGTGCTGAGCACTGTGTCGACGGTGCCGGCCAACGCGTATGTGCAGACAGGGTTGGCGTCGCTGGTATTGAAGCGCCAACCGGATGGCGTCGAAGGCTAGCCGGGGCCGGCGGGTTTGGAACCATTCCACGTGGTGTGCCACTACTCTCCCGTCGCGGATGGCCGCATGTTTCAGTGTATTTCCGGAGGTTCAGCTTTGTCCCGCTCCCTTTCAATGCTTGGCTCGCACGGGTGCTCGGTCTTGCGCATCGGTTTCATTATTGTGGGTTTGGCTGGCACATTTGCCTGGCTGGCGGGATGGATAGGCCAGGACCGACTCACCGCCGATAAAGTGCTGGCGGCGCTGGTCAAGGATGCACCGCAGCCGTTCCCTGCGGGTTTTCGGCGCGCGCATGGCAAAGGCGTGTGCTTTAGCGGGCAGTTCTTCCCCACGCGGCAAGCAGCCGAGTTGTCGTCTGCAATCGTCTTCCGCGAACCTTCAACACCCGTGGTGGGCCGCTTCTCCCTGGGTGCTGGCGACCCGCACGCCGCCGATAATGCCGGCCGGTCCCTCAGCATCGCCCTGCAACTCAAGGATCACGACGGCGGCGAGTGGCGTATGGCAATGGTCAACGAGCCGTTCTTCCCGACGGCAACCGTTGCGGGGCTGATCGCCATGGGCGAGGCGTTCGAGCCCGACGCCAGAACCGGGCTTTCGGTGCCCGAGCGTGTTGAGGCGTTTTACGCCGCCCACCCGCAGGCCAAAAAATATGTCGAGTGGTCCGACAAGGCGCCCTGGGCCAATAGTTTTGCCGTCACTCGATTCAACAGCGTCAACACCTTCGTGTTCATCTCCGAGCGCCGACAGGAACAGTTCGTGCGCTGGTCTTTGCAGCCACGCCTGCCCTTCAAGGCCTGGCCGGTGGGCACTCGCGAAAAAGCCGAGGCGCATGTTCTGTTCGACGACCTTGTTCAAAAGCTCGCAGCCAAGCAACTGGTCTGGGACCTGGTGATCACGGTTGCCGAGCCGACCGACCCGGTGCTGGACCCCTCACAGCCATGGCCGGATAACCGCCGGCACGTCAATGCCGGCAGCTTGATCGTCACCGCCTTGAGCGAGCAAGCCACCGGCGCCTGTCGCGACATCAACTTCGACCCAACCCTTGTGCCGGACGGCATTGAGATTTCGGACGACCCAATCCTGCACGCCCGATCTGGAACCTATGCAAAATCGTTCAACCTGCGCCAGCGTGAAAACGGCGACAAATCCGCTGGCAAAAAGGTGACGCCATGAAGCCTTCCAGCACTGCGCCCAAGCGCTATAACCTCACCGCAAGGCTGCTTCACTGGTCAATGGCCGTGCTGCTGTTGGCTACGTTGTTCATCGGCGTGGCGATGAACAGCGCATTGCAATGGCGGCCACAGTTGCTGAACCTGCACCTGGTGTTCGGCGTAAGCATTTTCATACTGGCCGTCGTCCGCATCTGCAATCGCCTGCTCTCTGCGCCGCCTGCACTGCCCGAAGGGCTGACCCATGGACACAGGTTTGGTCTGGCGGCGGTGCACCTTGGTTTTTATGTGCTGATGACCCTTCTTCCCCTCATCGGCTGGGCCATGCTGTCGGCCGGCGGTTACCCCACGCCCAACGTCTTTGGCGAGCGGCTTGCGCCCCTGGTACGGCCGGACCCGGGGCTGTACACACGGCTGCACGATCGCCATGCCCTGCTGGCTTATGGTTTTTTTGCACTCATCCTGCTGCACCTGGCGGCGGCACTGTTTCACCGGTGGGTGAAGCGTGATGGTGTGTTCAACCGGATGGTAATGGGAGCGCACAAGGAATATGACAGCGACAAGTACTGAAACCACACATTTCTAAAAGCCACGCAACACAAAAGCTACGCAACACTAAGATTGTTCCCACAAAAAGACCAGCAGAGTTCTATGGACTGTAATGTGCGCTCGCTTAGTATTCGCCCTTCCAACCACAGAAGGGCGTGTCCAGTGAGAGCAACCAAGAACTTAAGCAATCTCCAGATAGATGGAGCGCTTTGTATAAGTTTGAAAAACCGGCAGGACCGCAGGGATTTGATTAAACAGGAATTTGCACATTCCGGTCTGGACATCGAATTCGTCATCGTCGATGCCGACGTGGAGAACCCGGAACGCGGTTGCTTTGACTCCCACATCAAATGTGCGACGTTAGCAGTGGAGCGCCAGTATAAAACCGTATTGATTCTGGAAGATGATGCAACGCTGTCAAGCTTCTCGCCCCAGCAAATTCTGCGCATCAATCGGTTCATTGCGCGGCGCGCGCCCAAGCTTCTCTACCTCGGCGCAACCTTGGGCAAGCTATGGCTGACCTGGGACCGAGGAATCGCGAGACTCAGAGCCAAAGGGACGTTTGCCTACATCATGTCAAACGAAGGTTGTCGCGAACTTATCAAGTTATCGCACTACTCGGGCACGCCCATCGACAACCTGTTTTCAAAGTCTTTCAAGGCTTACTGCTCACTCCCGCTTATCTGCAACCATCAACCCGAATGCGTGGCAAAGAGTGATATCTCAACATGTCGTATAGCAGACGGCACCACAGCAGACGAAGAGTTCTGGCAACAAAACTGGCGACGCCAATACACACAAGCCTTTAAAAACTTCGGAAAGACGATTATCCGCAGGGATATTTAAGCCAGCGGCAATCAGTAGTTGATCGACCGTCACAGCAGTGCACTTCTTTGACCGTATTAACGGTAGAGTTATTCTCATCGGCTGATTTCGCGAATGCCGCAAGCAATGTCACGCCAACGAACTGCGGTTACTGCCCCATATCATCGGCCAAATATCGGCACAAAAAATCCCGCGGAGCCAACGGCTCGCGGGATTTCTTTTTGATGTTTGGCGGGAAACCAGGGATTCGAACCCTGGGAACGCTATTAACGTTCGCCGGTTTTCAAGACCGGTGCATTCAACCACTCTGCCAATTTCCCTTATGCATCACAGGATTATAGTAGCCCATCCTGTCTCAGCGGGCGCCATAATACCCGAATGAAACACACTGTCAAACTCTCGCCATCGCTTGTTACAGAGCGTCTGTTATGATCCTTGCGACTGAATGTTTCAAAACTGAAGGAGTGTCGCCATGCGCGAACAGAATTACGCAGTGAATGGCAACGCGCAGGCTGAGCAGCTTGAAGTCAGCCGCGTGTTGCGCAACACCTATGGCTTGCTCGCCCTGACCCTCGCATTCAGCGGTGTGATGGCGTTCGTGGCCCAGCAGATGCGGGTCGGCTACCCGAATATCTTTGTCGTGCTGATCGGTTTCTATGGTCTGTTCTTCCTGACCAACAAGCTGCGTGATTCGGCCTGGGGCCTGGTGTCGGCGTTTGCCTTGACCGGTTTCATGGGCTTTATCCTCGGCCCGATCCTCAACCGTTACCTCGGCATGGCCGGCGGCGCGGAAGTGGTCAGCTCGGCGTTTGCCATGACCGCACTGGTGTTTGGTGGTCTGTCGGCCTACGTGCTGATCACCCGCAAGGACATGAGCTTCCTGGGCGGCTTCATCACCGCAGGCTTCTTCGTGTTGCTGGCGGCTGTGGTCGCAGGCATGTTCTTCCAGATCAGCGGCCTGCAACTGGCGATCAGCGCTGGCTTCGTGCTGTTCTCCTCGGTGTGCATCCTGTTCCAGACCAGTGCAATCATCCACGGCGGTGAGCGCAACTACATCATGGCGACCGTCAGCCTGTATGTGTCGATCTACAACCTGTTTATCAGCCTGTTGCAGATCTTCGGCATCATGAGCCGCGACGACTGATTCACAGCTGCATAAAAAATGCCCCGTATCGAAAGATACGGGGCATTTTTGTTTTCAGGGCGTCAGTACTGGTTGGGTTCCCTTTCCAGCTCGACCTTGAAGCGCTTGGCGATATCCTGCTGGATACGCAGCGCCAGGTTCGCAATGTCGTGCCCCGTGGCACCGCCATAGTTGACCAGCACCAACGCCTGCAGCGCATGCACCCCGGCATCACCGTCACGAAAACCCTTCCAGCCGGCCTTGTCGATCAGCCAACCGGCAGCGAGCTTCATCTGCCCGTCTGCCTGGGGATAGGCCACCAGGTCCGGGTACAGCGCCTGCAGCTCAGTCGCAAGTGCTTGGGATACCAATGGGTTCTTGAAGAAACTGCCGGCATTGCCCAGCTCGGCTGGGTCCGGCAGTTTTTCGCGACGAATGCTGCAGATGGCCCGGCTCACATCACTCGGCGTCGCCTCGGTGATGCCCTGCCCGGCCAGGCGCTGTTGCACTGGGCCGTAGTCGAGTTTGAGATGGCTGGCGCGGCTCAGTGCAAAGCGTACCCGCAGGATCAGCCAGCGCCCGGTTTCGTGCTTGAACAGGCTGTCACGGTAAGCGAAGTTGCATTCCGCCAGGCTGAAATCGCGCAGCTCGCCGGTGTGGCGATCCAGGGCTGTGAGCCCGGCGAATACATCCTTGATTTCCACACCATAGGCGCCAATGTTTTGCATGGGCGCGGCGCCGACGGTGCCGGGGATCAGGCTGAGGTTTTCCAGGCCGCAAAAACCCTGTTCCAGGGTCCACAGCACAAACGGATGCCAGGCCTCGCCCGCTTCGGCTTCAACCACCACCTGCACGCCATCATCGTGCAACACCCGGATGCCCTGGCTGGCCATGCGCAGGACCAGCGCGGGAATATCCTGGGTCAGCAACAGGTTGCTGCCACCGCCGATCACCAGCAACGGCACGTCTTCAACGGCCGCGTAGGCCAGGGCCGCACGCACATCGTCATCATTGTGGGCTTCGGCAAACAGCTGGGCACGCACGTCAATGCCAAAACTGTTGAATGGCTTGAGCGACACCTGCGCCAGCACCTGCAAGGTCATAACCGCCCCTTCAATTCGATCACCAATAAATCACAGGCCCGCTCGATCAGGTCCAGGACCCGCTCGAAACCTTGCTCGCCTTCGTAGTAAGGGTCCGGCACTTCGTCGACTTCACCGTCATAACGACGCAGGAACAGGTCCAGCTCCGCCTTGCCCTGCCCCGGCTGCATGGCCTTGAGATTACGCAAGTTGCTGTGGTCCATCGCCAGGATCAGGTCATAACGCGCAAAGTCGGCGCGGCTGACCTGCTGGGCCCGCTGGGCTGACAGGTCGTAGCCACGCACTAATGCCGCACGCTGGCTACGCTGGTCCGGCGGGTTGCCGACATGCCATTCACCGGTGCCGGCGGAAGCTACATCTACCTGCCCGGCCAAGCCGGCTTCGCGCAATTTATGGCGCAGTACGCCCTCGGCGGTTGGCGAGCGGCAGATATTGCCCAGGCAGACAAACAGAACTTCCATCACGCCCCCAGCAGGCGACGGACGCGCTCGAGGTCTTCCTGGGTGTCAACGCCGGCCGGCGGCGCTTCCAGGGCATCACCCACGTGGATGCGCACGCCGTGCCACAGGGCGCGCAGTTGCTCCAGGGATTCGGTGTTTTCCAGCCAGCACGGGCCCCAGCTGACGAAGTCATGCAGGAAGCCGGCGCGGTAGGCGTAGATGCCGATATGGCGACGATACGGTAC
This sequence comes from Pseudomonas sp. AC463, assembly GCF_979253585.1. Taxonomy (NCBI): domain Bacteria; kingdom Pseudomonadati; phylum Pseudomonadota; class Gammaproteobacteria; order Pseudomonadales; family Pseudomonadaceae; genus Pseudomonas; species Pseudomonas sp. AC463. The sequence goes on from NZ_CEEDDZ010000003.1 coordinate 200,432, forward strand.
GCCTTCCGGCAACACGTCGCGGCTCTTGGCGAAGGCATCGCGCGCCCAGGGCAAGGTCGAACGGCTGAAGGTCAGCGCCAGGCCATTAATGTCGCTGACCACCTTGACCACGTTGGGGTTGAACAGGGTGTCGATGTCTTCGATCGGCTCGGCCAGCGTGGCCATGCGCGCCTCGCCATGGGCCGCGAGGTTGGCGGCCACCTGGTCGATCACGCTTGGCGGGATCAACGGCTCGTCACCCTGCACGTTGACCACGATGGCGTCGGGCGCCAGGCCAAGCTGCGTCGCCACTTCGGCCAGGCGATCGGTGCCGGAGTTATGGTCTTCGCGGGTCAATACCGCTTCAGCGCCGAAGCCTTTGCAGGCCTCGATGATGCGCGGATCATCGGTGGCTACCACCACGCGCTGGGCGCTGCTCTTGCAAGCCTGTTCCCACACCAGCTGAATCATCGGCTTGTTGCCGATCAGTTGCAGCGGCTTGCCCGGCAGACGCGTCGAGGCGTAGCGGGACGGAATGACAACGGTAAAGGCTGTAGTCATTTATCCAGACGCTCATCAGTGGTCAGGGTGCGGGCTTCGCTTTCCAGCATCACCGGGATGCCATCACGGATCGGGTACGCCAGGCCGGCGCCTTTGCTGATCAGCTCGGTTTTATCGGCGCTGAGCTTGAGCGGGCCTTTGCAGATCGGGCAAGCGAGGATGTCGAGCAATTTGGTGTCCATGAGTGTTTCCTGGATAGCAGCGTTTAAGGCAAGAGACGGGCGGGCAGCAGGCGCATCAACTGGGTGTCGAACCAGGCGACGAACGCCGGCGACGGCACGGCGTCCACCGCAAGGTACCACCAGTCGTGCTGGGCAAAGGCGCGGCACTTCACCGCGTCCTTCTCGGTCATGACCAGCGGCAACGACGGCGTAAAGTTCAAGACCTCGGCGCTGTAAGGCGCGTGGTCGGCAAAAGCATGGTGTATGGGCTGCCAGTGTAGCGTTTCAAGGGTCTTGAAGAAACGTTGCGGGTTGCCGATGCCGGCAACCGCATGCACCTGCTGGCCAGGCGGAAAATGATCCACCGGCTGGCGCTCGCCAGTCAGCAGATTGACCAGCGCGGCAGGCTGCAAGCGAAAGGCAAAACCGTCTTCACGATCCGCCGCAGCGCCGTTATACAGCAGCGCATCCACGCTTTGCAGGCGCTCCACCGGCTCGCGCAGCGGCCCGGCCGGCAGGCAGCGGCGATTGCCCAGGCCGCGTGCGGCGTCGATCAGCACCAGCTCCAGGTCACGGGCCAGCCTGTAATGCTGTAGGCCGTCGTCGGAGAGGATCAGGTCCAGCGGCTCACTGGCCAGCAGCGCCTTGACCGCGCGGCTGCGGTCGGGGTCGATCATCAGCGGCACGCCACAACGCTGCACGATCAACAAGGGTTCATCACCGGCTACCTCGGCGCTGTGATCGGCCGCGACTCGCCACGGCAACTGCGGTGGCTTGGCGCCATACCCCCGGCTGACCACACCCACACGCAAACCGCTGCGCCGACAGTGCTCGATCAACCACAGGATCAACGGCGTCTTGCCGGTGCCACCGACAGTGATATTACCGACCACCACCACCGGCACCGGCGCCTGATAAATGTCGCCCTCGCCCGCCAGGAAACGCGCACGCTTGCCCTGCACCACCCGGCGATACAACGACTCCAGCGGCCGCAACAGCGCGAGCGCCGGATGGCCCTCGTACCAGGCCTTGAGCAAACGATCGGACATGGCCATCAGGGTTGGCTCGCTGCCTCGACGGTGGTCATGCGCAGATGGCTGAAACCGAGCTTGCCGGCAGCGTCCATCGCGGTGATCACAGCTTGATGCTGGGTCTTGCCATCGGCACTGATCGACAGCGGCATTTTGGTATCACCGCCGGACTCTTTCTGCAGGGCGTCCATCAGGCTGTTGAGGTCGTTTTTCTCCAGCAACTGGTTATTCACCGAAAACACCCCCTCGGCGCTGATGGCGATATCCAGTTGCTTGACTTGCTGGTCTTCGGCCGGGGAACCGCTGACGGCTTCCGGCAGGTCGACACGCAGCTCGGTCTGGCGGGTAAAGGTGGTGGTAACGACAAAAAACAGCAGCAGGATAAACACCACATCGATCAGCGACGCGAGGTTGATATCGACATTTTCCCGTTGCTTGCGGCGAAATTTCACGCTCTGCCCTCGACCAGGTCCACATCGCGGTCGCCCTGCACCACTTCCACCAGCTTGATGGCCTCCTGCTCCATGCCGACCACCAGTTCATCGATGCGCCGTTGCAGGAAACGGTGGAAGAATACCGAGGGAATACCCACCATCAAGCCCGCAGCCGTGGTGATCAGCGCTTTGGAAATACCACCGGCGAGCACGGCCGCGTTGGTGGTCATGCCCGAGCCCATGAACGAGCTGAAAATATCGATCATGCCCAGCACCGTGCCCAGCAGGCCCAGCAACGGCGCCATAGCGGCGATGGTGCCCAGCGCATTGATGTAGCGCTCCAGCTCGTGGATAACCCGGGCAGCAGCCTCTTCGATGCACTCTTTCATGATCTCGCGACCATGCTTGGAGTTGGCCAGGCCGGCGGCGAGGATTTCACCCAGCGGCGAGTTGGCGCGCAGCTCCTTGAGCTTTTGTTTGTCCAACTGTTTGTTCTTGATCCAGCCCCAGACCTGCCCCAGCAGATGCTCAGGGGTGACGCGACTGGCGCGCAGGGTCCACAGGCGTTCGGCAACGATGCCGAGTGCGGCGATGGAACTCATGATGATCGGCAACATCATCCAGCCGCCGGATTTGACCAATTCCCACACAGTGAATGTCCCCTCGAAAAAGTGCGCCACTTTACCATATAGGTTCGCCGACGGGGCTCGTCGGCCATCCCGGTGGCTAGGGTAAGCGTTCACGCCAGAACCTGCGTTGACCGCGCGCAACGACCGGGGGTGCAAACAGGCCCAGTTGCACACGTACGGCGCCTTGCTCGGCGCTGTCGTAGACCTGGCTGGCCAATGCCTGATAGCGCGCCAACACCTGCGGATGGGGATGGCCGAAAGCGTTGCCGCGCCCCCGGGATATAAACACCGACTTGGGTGCCAGGCGCTGCAGAAACGGCGCTGAAGAAGAACTGCGACTGCCATGATGCGGGGCTTGCAGCCAATCGGTCGGCACTGCCAGCGGCGAGGCAAGCAGGGCCAGCTCGGCCTCGCGGTCAATGTCGCCGGTCAGCAACAGGCGCTCGCCATTGGCTTGCACCTGCAAGACGCAGGACTGTGCATTGCCGTTCGTAGCCCCAGGCCATTGCCATAGCTCGAATGACACACCGTCCCACACCCATCGCTCACCACTGACGCAGGCTTGCGTGTCGAGAAACCCTGGCAGGCCCTCGGTCTCCCCGCCCACCACGCGCTTGACCGGCAACCCTTTGGCTATGGCCGCGGCACCGCCGGCGTGATCGGCATCGGCATGGCTGAGCAACATCATGTCCAACGCCCCCACCCCAAGTTTTCGCAAAGACGGCAGCACCACCCGCGCGCCGAGGTCGAACGCCCCCGAGCGCGGGCCGGCGTCGTACAGCAGGGTGTGATGGCGCGTGCGCAGGATCACCGCTTGCCCCTGCCCGACATCCAACTGCACCACGTCCACTTGCCCGTGGGGCACCAACGTGCGCGGGGGAAACACTGCCAGCAGCAGCATAGGCAAGCCCAGCCAGCGAAACGGCACGCCTTTGGGCAGCAATAGCAGCACCGCCCCAAGCAGGCTCAACGCCCAATACCCCAAAGCCACTTCGGCCGGAACCCAGGCGGGGACATGCCCGGCCAGCCACGCCAGGCCCTTGAACAGGCCATCCAGCGCGCCCCCGGCCAGCCATAACAAACCCGTTCCGACCAAAGGCACCGCAATCGTAACGGTGCCCAGCAACGCCAGCGGCAACACCACAAGGCTGATCCAGGGTACCGCCACCAGATTGGCCAGCGGCGCAGTCACGCTGATAGGCAACCCCAGGGCCAGCAACACCGGAAACAGCCCGATGGCGATCAGCCATTGCGGCCGCGTCCAGGCCTGCCAGGCGCTCCACGGCCCCAGCCGCCCACCGAACGCCAGGATCAACACCGCCACCGCCGCGAACGACAGCCAGAAGCCCGGCTGCAAACTGGCCAAGGGCTCCAGGGCCAGCACCCCGTTGAGTGCCAGCAACAGTGGCCACCAAACGCCCACGTGGCGAAAGCGCAAACGCCACAACAACACCAGGCCGACCATCACACAGGCCCGTTGCACCGGCACGCCGAACCCCGCCAGCAAGCCGTAACCCACCGCAGCGGCAAACGCCAGGCCACACGCCCATGGCAGCCACGGCCAGGCCCGCGGCCAGCAACCGTAACGCGCCAGCCCCGCCACCAGCGCGTAGATCAGCCCTGCCAACAGGCCGATGTGCTGGCCGGAAATCACCAGCAGATGCACGGTGCCGGTGTCCTGCAAGACCTGCCAATCTTCGGCGGCCAGCCCTGAGCCATCCCCGAGTACCAGGGCAGCCAGGCCAGCTTCCCGGCCTTGCGCATCCACGCCCATCAGGCGCTGACGAACAGCATCGCGCCAGGCATTGCGCGCGGGCGCCAAGCGCTGGCCGTCCTTGACCGAGCCGGTGGCACCGATGCGCTGGGCCAGCAGCCAGACCTCCTGATCAAACCCATGAAAATTCAACAGGCCGGATGGCCGCTTGAGGGTGATTGCCAAGCGCCAGCGTTCGCCGCTGCGCACGTCCGGCCCGCCACGCCAGAACACGCGGATGCGCTTGGGTAACAGCGCCCTGCGCGACCGGCTGTCGGCCAGTTCAAAACGCACCCCGTCGCCGGTACGTTGCGGCAAGCCGGTTACCCGCCCTTCCACCCAACGTGTCTGGCCGTCCAGAGCCGGGCGCAGGCGATCATCCAACGCCGACTGTGCGCTGAAGCATGCCCAGCTCAATCCCAGCAGGAAAAAAGCCAGCGGGTAGGTGCGAAACGGCAACAGCATCAGCGCCACCACCAGCAGCACCAGCAACCACCCGACAGGCGGCAATGCCGGTAACCAACGCAACGTGAGCAGCCCCAGCGCGAGCGCGAACATCCCTGTTCTCATGAATCATCCTTTTCAAGTGATCCACTCAGTCATAGCCGGGTGTGAGGCGCGGCCTATGATGTTTTGTCACAAAGTCTGAATTTTCTGTTTATAGAATGCGGGCATACTTGCCTCTCGAACTGACCTGGACCCCTTATGCCCCGGCGCTTATTCAAACGGTACATGCCCGATCCGAGCAGCATCCGGGAACACAAGTCATTACAGTTTCTCGGCACATTGCTGCATGACCCGAACCTCTGGCACCTGAACCGGCACTCGGTGGCGCGGGCCATGGCCGTGGGCCTGTTCGCGGCATTTATCCCGATTCCCTTGCAGATGCTGTTGGCGGCGGTGCTGGCGATCGGCGTGCGCGGCAATATGCCCATCGCGGTCAGCCTGGTGTGGCTGACCAACCCGATCACCATGCCGGTGGTGTTTATCTGCACCTACATGACCGGCGCCTGGTTGATGAATGTGCCGCCCCGCAGCCTGCCCGATGACCTGACCTGGGAATGGATCAGCGGCCAACTGAGCACCTTGTGGCAGCCTTTCCTGCTGGGCTCGGTGGTATTGGGGCTGGTGCTAGGCGCACTGGCCTATTGCCTGACCATGCTTTACTGGCGCTGGTGGGTCGCACATCAGTGGAAGAAACGTAAACAGCGTCGCGGTTGACCCTCAACAGGCCCGCAGGCGCACATGCACGCGCAGGCCCGCGCCGACGTTCTGCGCCCACAGGCTGCCGTGCTGACGCCACACGGCGTTGCGGGCGATGCTCAAACCGAGGCCAAAGCCACCGTCGCCGGGCCGTGAACCATCCAGGCGAGTAAACGGCGCAAAGATCCGCTCCAGATCCTCCTCCGCAATCCCGCCGCCCTGGTCTTGCAGCCACAGGTGCCAGTAATCGCCATCCCGCCAGCCGTCCAGACACACAACGCCGTCCGGCGGTGAATGCCGTATCGCGTTGCGCAAAATGTTTTCCAAGGCCTGGGCCAGGGTGTTGAGGTTGCCGCGCACCCAACATTCAGGCCCCAGCAGGCACGGCAGGCGCGACGCCGGCCAACCGCTTTCAAAGCAGGCGTTTTCCCGCAGCATGTCCCACAAGGCCTGAAGCTGGATGTCTTCCTCGGGCAACGGCGCCCGCTCGGTGTCCAGCCAGGCCAGTTGCAAGCTGTCTTCCACCAGGCGCTGCATGGCCTCAATCTCCCGGCCCAGCCGCTCACGCAGTTGCGCCAGGTCTTGCTCACTGTCGCAGGCCACCTGCAAACGGCTCAACGGCGTACGCAGTTCATGGGACATATCGCGCAGCAATTGCTGCTGCAGCACCACGGTGCCTTGCAAGCGCTCGGACATATGGTCGAACGCGCGGCCCAACTCGCCCAGCTCATCCTGGCGGCTGGTGGCAGCAAGGGACAGCCGCGTATTCAACTGGTCGGCGCGCCAGGCATTGGCCTGCTCGCGCAGTTGATTGAGGGGCATGATCAGCAACCGATACAGCCCGATACACAGCAACAAAGTAAACAGGCCGGGGATCAGGCCATTGGTGACCACGCGCCACACCAGCTGATAGCGCCCGGGCAGAAAGCGCTGCGGCAACTCGATAACCAGCGAGCCGGCGCCAGGGTCCACGGGAAACGGGATTTTCAGCCACGGCAGGCCTTTGACATGCCGGCTCACCGGCCAGTCGAGGCCACGCAGGAAGGTCAGGCGCTGGCTTTCCTTGTCGGTCAGTGGCGTGCTGCTCAGGGATTGCAAATCGCTACCGATCACGCCGATCCAGGTCGGCTCGTGCCGCGTCATCAGTTGCAACCACGCGTCCACCCCCGCCCGGCCCTGAGTGGTCCAGGCCAGCTCGGCGCCGGCCGCGTAGCCTTTGAGCACCTCGCGGGACTCCTCTGCCAGGTAGGCGTTCTGCTCCTCCATATAGCGGCCCCAGGACCAACTGAGCCAGATCATCAGCAAACAGAAGGCGATCAGCAGGCAAGCGAGCTTCCAGAATAACGAGTGCTTGCCCGGCAGCCGTTTCAGCGCGCCCTTAAAGCCCGTCATCGTGACCGCTCAGCACGTAGCCCTTGCCCCACACCGTGCGCACTTCGCGCTCGCTGTAGCCGATGGCCTTGAGCTTGCGGCGGATCTGGCTGATATGCATATCCAGGCTGCGGTCATGCGGCGCGTAGCCGCGTTGCAGCACATGTTGGTAGAGGAAGGCTTTGCTGAGGACTTCTTCGCTGTTGCGGTGCAGGGTTTCCAGCAGGCGGTATTCGCTGCGGGTCAGGCCGGCCCAGTGCGCCTGATGGAAGACGTCGCACAGTTCATCGTCAAAACGCAGGGTGCGCGCGTCGTCGCGCATCGGCGCGAGGCTGGGCAAGGGGCGCCGGTCCAGGGCCACGCGGCGCAGGATGGCTTCGATGCGCACGCGCAGCTCGATCATGCTGAACGGCTTGGGCAGGTAGTCGTCGGCGCCCAGGCGAAACCCACTGATACGATCGGCCTCGGCGCCCAGCGCCGACATCAGGATCACCGGGATCGAATGGCTCTGGCGCAGATGCGTGAGGATCGACAGGCCATCCAGCCCCGGCAGCAGGATATCCATCAGCACCACGTCGAACGCCTGGTCGCGGGCCATCTGCAGGCCTTGCTGGCCGTTCTGGCACCAGGTGACCTGGAAACCACAGCGCCCCAGGTGCTCATGCACATAGGCGCCCAGCACGGGGTCATCTTCGATGGTCAGGATACTGGGTAGGCCAACGGCTGCGGGATTCATTAGCGTCTGCAAGTCATTCTCAATGCGCGATTATTCAAGATTACCCCGCCTCAGGCAATCGCCGCCCGACGGCAAATGGCCCGAAGATTGCCGCCTGTCACTAATTTTGCAAGATTCCATGCCGCGCAAATGGCTACACTGCGCAGGTGGTGCGGGCCGGATGCCCGCGTCAATTATCGATAACACTGTGGTAGCAGGAGAGTGGCGTGCTTAGAAGAATGGGGATAAAAGGCCGCGTACTGTTGCTGACCTTATTACCGACCAGCCTGATGGCCTGCTTGTTGGGGGGCTACTTCACCTGGATGCAGCTCTCGGAACTACAGACCCAACTGCTGCAACGCGGCGAAATGATTGCCGAGCAGTTGGCACCGCTGGTGGCCCCTGCGCTGAGCGCGCGCAACACCGAACTGCTGGAGCGCATCGCCACCCAATCCCTGGAGCAGCAGGACGTGCGCGCGGTGTCCTTCCTCAGCCCCGACCGCACGCCCCTGGCCCACGCGGGCCCGACCATGCTCAACCAGGCGCCCATCGGCAACAGCTCGCACCTGTTGCAGCGCACCGGCAATGACGCCACGCGCTACCTGCTGCCAGTCTTCGGCCGCCATCGCAACCTGGCCGGCGACCTGATCCCCGATGAAGCCGACCGCCTGCTCGGCTGGGTCGAGGTGGAGCTGTCCCACAACGGCATGTTGTTACGTGGCTACCGCAGCCTGTTCGCCAGCCTGCTGCTGATTGCCATCGGCCTGGTCTGCACCGCCGCCCTCGCCCTGCGCATCAGCCGCACCATCAACTCGCCGATTGGCCTGATCAAGCAAGCCGTGGCCCAGCTCAAGGATGGCAACCTGGAAACCCGCCTGCCCTCCCTCGGCAGCCAGGAATTGGACCAGCTCGCCTCCGGCATCAACCGCATGGCCGAAACCCTGCAGAACGCCCAGGAAGAACTGCAGCACAGCATCGAACAGGCCACCGAAGACGTGCGCCAGAACCTGGAAACCATCGAGATCCAGAACATCGAGCTGGACCTGGCGCGCAAGGAGGCCCTGGAGGCCAGCCGCATCAAGTCGGAGTTTTTGGCCAACATGAGCCATGAAATCCGCACGCCGCTCAACGGCATTCTCGGCTTCACGCACTTGTTGCAAAAAAGCGAGCTGACCCCGCGCCAGCTGGACTACCTGGGCACCATCGAAAAGTCCGCCGACAACCTGCTGGGCATCATCAACGAAATCCTCGACTTCTCGAAGATCGAGGCCGGCAAACTGGTACTCGACAGCATCCCCTTCAACCTGCGCGACCTGCTGCAGGACACCCTGACCATCCTCGCCCCCGCCGCCCATGCCAAGCAGCTCGAGCTGGTGAGCCTGGTCTACCGCGACACGCCGTTGGCGCTGGTGGGTGACCCGCTGCGCCTCAAGCAGATCCTGACCAACCTGATCAGCAACGCGATCAAGTTCACCCGCGAGGGCACCATCGTCGCCCGCGCGATGATCGAGGAGGAGCAGGAAGACAGCGTGCAACTGCGCATCAGCGTGCAGGACACCGGCATCGGCCTGTCCAGCCAGGATGTACGCGCGCTGTTCCAGGCGTTCAGCCAGGCCGACAACTCGCTGTCGCGCCAGCCCGGCGGCACCGGCCTGGGCCTGGTGATTTCCAAGCGTTTGATCGAACAGATGGGCGGCGAAATCGGCGTCGACAGCACCCCCGGCGAAGGCTCGGAATTCTGGATCAGCCTCAACCTGCCCAAGACCCGCGACGATGTCGAAGACCTGCCTTGCGCTCCGCTGCTGGGCCATCGCGTGGCGGTACTGGAAAACCACGAACTGGCGCGCCAGGCCTTGCAACATCAGTTGGAAGACTGCGGCCTGGAAGTCACCCCGTTCAACACTCTGGAGAGCCTGACCAACGGCATCACCAGCGCGCATCAGACCGACCTGGCCATTGACCTCGCGGTACTCGGCGTGACCGCCAACGACATTCCGCCCGAGCGCCTCAACCAGCACCTCTGGGACCTCGAACACCTGGGCTGCAAGGTGCTGGTGCTGTGCCCTACCACCGAACAGATGCTGTTCAACCAGTCGGTGCCCAACCCCAACAGCCAGCTGCAGGCCAAGCCCGCTTGTACGCGCAAACTGCGCCGCGCGCTCTCTGACCTGATCAGCCCGCGCCCCTCGCGCTCAGAACCCGGCGAGCCACTGTCCAGCCGCGCACCGCGCGTGCTGTGTGTGGATGACAACCCGGCGAACCTGCTGCTGGTGCAGACCCTGCTCGAAGACATGGGCGCGCGGGTGCGCGCTGTGGAAAGCGGTTACGCGGCGGTCGACGCGGTGAAGCAAGACACCTTCGACCTGGTGCTCATGGACGTGCAAATGCCCGGCATGGACGGCCGCCAGAGCACCGAGGCGATCCGCCAGTGGGAGAGCGAGCGCCACGGTACGCCATTGCCGGTGGTCGCCCTCACCGCACACGCCATGGCCAATGAAAAACGCGCCTTGCTGCAAAGCGGCATGGACGATTACCTGACCAAACCCATCAGCGAGCGGCAACTGGCCCAGGTGGTGTTGAAATGGACCGGCCTGGCCCTGCGCAACCAGGGCCCGGAACGCAGTACCGAAGGCACCGGGCCTGGCGTGCAGTTGCCGGTGCTGGACCATGAGGAAGGCCTGCGCCTGGCCGCCGGCAAGGCCGACCTCGCCGCAGACATGCTCGCCATGCTCCTGGCGTCCCTGGACGCCGACCGCCTGGCCATCAACCTTGCCCGTGACGCCCGCGACAACAATGCACTGATCGAACGCGTGCACCGCCTGCACGGCGCCACCCGCTACTGTGGCGTGCCGCAGCTGCGCGCCGCCTGCCATCGCGCCGAAACCCTGCTCAAACAGGACGACGCCAAGGCCACCGGCGCGCTGGATGAACTGGATATGGCGATCGCGCGGTTGGCCAGTGAGGCGCGGATCAGCGTGTAACGATTCAACGAGGACCGCTGTATGTGGGAGGGGCGGTGCGACGATTCGACTTGCCCCTCCCACATTGGTCCGCGTTACCTATTTGTGAATTGCAGGGAGCTTTTTCATGCGCGTGATTCTTTTCAGCAGCCAAACCTACGACCGCGACAGCTTTCTCGGCGAGCCCCTGCCGCCCGGCCTGGAGCTGCAGTTCCAACCCGCCCGCCTGAACCTCGACACCGTGGCCCTGGCCGAACACCATGAAGTGGTCTGCGCCTTTATCAACGACGACCTCAGCGCCCCGATGCTGGAGCAGCTGGCCCACGGCGGCACGCGCCTGATCGCCCTGCGCTCGGCCGGCTACAACCATGTCGACCTGGCCGCCGCCAAGCGTCTGGGCCTGACCATCGTGCGCGTGCCGGCGTATTCGCCCCACGCCGTGGCCGAACATGCGGTGGCGCTGATCCTCGCCCTCAACCGCCGCCTGCACCGCGCCTACAACCGCACCCGCGACGGCGATTTCAGCCTGCATGGCCTCACCGGTTTCGACCTGGTGGGCAAGACCGTCGGCGTGGTCGGCACCGGGCAGATCGGCGCCACCTTTGCCAAGATCATGGCGGGTTTCGGCTGCGAGTTGCTGGCCTACGATCCCTTCCCCAACCCGCAGGTCCAGGCCCTCGGCGCACGCTACGTAAGCTTGCCGGAGCTGCTCGCCCAAGCGCAGATCATCAGCCTGCACTGCCCGCTGACCGTCGACAGCAAACACCTGATCAACACCGGCTCCCTCGCCCACATGCAGCCCGGTGCGATGCTGATCAATACCGGCCGTGGCGGCCTGGTCGACACCCCGGCGCTGATCGACGCGCTCAAGGACGGCCAGCTCGGCTACCTGGGGCTGGATGTGTATGAGGAAGAAGCCCAGCTGTTTTTCGAGGACCGTTCCGACCTGCCCTTGCAGGATGATGTGCTTGCGCGCCTGCTGACCTTTCCCAACGTGATCATCACCGCGCACCAGGCCTTCCTCACCCGCGAGGCACTGGCGGCGATTGCCGGCACTACCCTGGCCAACATTGCCGCATGGGCCGAGGGCCGCGCGCAGAACCTGGTCGACGGATGATCAGCGGTCACATACCAGGCTCATGATGAGGCGGCACCCGTGATAGGATGCCGCGCCTATTTGGAGGATCCATGGCCGAACACGATTTCCGCTTCAGCTTGCTGAGCCCGCAACACACCCTGATCGAATGCCGCGCCCTGGTGCCCGGCCGTTACCAGGTCACCGGCAACGGTGGTTCGATCAAGCACGGCGACGTGCTGGTCGTAACCCTGCGTGGCAGTAAAACCCTGTCGATGCGCCTCACCGTCGAAGGTGACGCACGCTACTCCATCCGCCCGGCGGGCCAGTGGGTCGCCATGGCCCAGGGGCCGAAATTCGGCGAGTTGGAGATTCACACCTGGAAGGTCAACTGCGACAGCTGCGAGAGCGTGCTGGAGTTTGAATTCGCGGTGGAAACCAAGCTGAGCAAAGAGCCGCTGCAACCGGCCGCCAACGCGCGCATCAAGGAACTCGGCTGGGCCAGCGAAGGCGACAAACACCACTGCCCGAAATGCCAGCAGGCCGCGCAATGAAACGCCTGCTTCTGCTCGCCGTCGTCGCTGCGGCCCTGACGGGTTGCGCCGGCGATGCCGTCAAGCTCAAGCAGGATCACAGCTACGTGGTGGAGTGGATCGGTGAGCGGCCGCTGATGGATTACGCGCACCTGACCGTCACCCTCGGCGCCGATGGTCGCGCCTATGGCAATGGCGGTTGCAACCATTGGTTTGCGCCGTACACGCTGGACGGCAACACCCTCACCTTCGGCAAGGTCGGCAGCACCCGCAAGCTCTGCGCCGAGGCCTTGATGGAGCAGGAACACCGCTTCTTCCAGGCCTTGCAGGGCGTGCAACGCTGGGATATCTCGCCGACCGAGCAGACGCGTTTCTGGCCGGCTGAAGGCAAGCCGATCCGTTTGTGGCTGGAAGAAGGCTGATTCCAGCAGACTGGTGAAATCTAAATGTGGGAGGGGCGGTGCGACGATTCGACTTGCCCCCGATGGCAGTGGGTCAGCTACAGATGTATCAACTGACACTCCCTCATCGAGGGCAAGCCCCCTCTCACATTTAACCGCGCAGGGCCTTGAGTTTGGCCAACACACCTTCCGCCGTCTGCTCACCCATCAACTGCTCCCGCACCTTGCCCTTGTCATCAATGATGTAGGTGACCGGCAACGCCTCGCTGCGCGGAATATCGAAAATCCCCTCCGGGTCCTGCGCCAGCACCGTGAACTTGATCCCCAACTTGTCGCTGGCGGCCTTGAGTTCCTCGCCCTGCACATTGTCGAAGTTGACCCCGAACACACCGACGTTCTGCCCCTTCAACTGTTCAGCCAAGGCGTTGAGCTCCGGAATTTCCGTGCGGCACGGGCCACACCACTCGGCCCAGTAGTTGACCACCACCCATTGCTTGTCCAGACGCTCGGCCGGCACTTTCTGGCCGTACTGGTCTACGCCGTAGTCATTCCCGCAGCCGCTGAGCAGCAGGGTTGTGATGATCGCCAATGCACCGATCAGTCGCCTAGTCATGGGGTAATCCTTCGCAAAAATGAACGTTGGCTGCGACCTGACGCCTCTAACGGTTTAAGGACGGTGCGCAGCGCGGGTAGAATACCCGCCACCTTACGCAAGATGCGACCCGCACATGACCGATCTGACGCTTTATCACAACCCGCGCTGCTCGAAATCCCGCGGTGCGCTCGAACTGCTGGAAGCCCGCGGTCTCACCCCTACCGTGGTGCGTTACCTGGAAACCCCGCTGAACGCCGCGCAAATCAAGGCCTTGCTGGCCAAGCTGGGCATTAGCGCACGCCAACTGCTGCGCACCGGCGAAGACGAATACAAAAGCCTCAACCTGGCCGACGCGACTTTGAGCGAAGCGCAACTGATCGCCGCCATCGCCGCACATCCCAAACTGATGGAACGCCCGATCCTGGAAACCGCCGATAAAGCCGTCATCGGCCGCCCGCCGGAAAACGTGCTGGAGATTCTGCCGTGACCACCCCCTACGTGCTGGTGTTGTATTACAGCCGCAATGGCTCGGTGAGCGAAATGGCCCGGCAGATTGCCCGGGGCATCGAGCAAGGTGGCATGGAAGCGCGTTTGCGCACCGTGCCGGCGATCTCCACCGAGTGTGAAGCCGTGGCGCCGAGCATTCCGGAGGAAGGCGCGCTGTACGCCAGCCTCGACGACTTGAAACACTGCTCGGGCCTGGCCCTGGGCAGCCCGACGCGCTTCGGCAACATGGCCGCGCCGCTCAAGTATTTCCTGGATGGCACCAGCAACCTGTGGCTGACCGGCGCTCTCGTCGGCAAGCCGGCGGGCGTGTTCACCTCCACCGCCAGCCTGCACGGCGGCCAGGAAACCACCCTGATGTCGATGCTGCTGCCACTGCTGCACCACGGCATGCTGATCACCGGCCTGCCCTACAGCGAACAGGCACTGCTCGACACCCAGGGCGGCGGCACGCCCTACGGCGCCAGCCACCACGCCGGGCCGGACGGCAAGCGCCTGCTCGATCAACATGAAATCGCCCTGTGCCGCGCCTTGGGCCTGCGCCTGGCCACCACCGCCACGCTGCTGGAGAACGGCCGTGGCCAAAAAGCCTAAAGTCCTGCCGCCCCAAGCGTGGCTGGAACCTCGGGTAAAGCTTGCACGGGTGCTGAGCCTGCTGGCGTTTTTCGCCTTGGTAGGCTTGCTGTGCGGCTACTACCTGTTCGTCGCCGACCTGCACGGCGCACGCCCGTGGGTGATCCTGCTGATCGAACTGGTGCCCTTGCTGGTGCTCGCGCCGGGGATGCTGCTGGGCAGCGCGCGCGGGCATTCGTGGATGTGCTTTGTGGTGAACCTGTATTTCATCAAGGGTGCGTTGGCGGCGTACGACCCGAATCGCCAGTGGTTCGGGGTGCTGGAGATGCTGGCGAGTCTGGCGGTGTTCTGTACGGCGCTGTTGTATGTGCGCTGGCGGCATCAGCTCAATCGGCGGCTGGCTGAATAATCGAAGTCTCTATGTTGAGAGAGCTTATGTGGCGAGCGAGCTCGCTCGCCACAACAGCCCTCCAGCCACACACGCTTATCAGTGGTTGACGGTGTACGCCAGCATCATCGACAGCTGGCACATCGGCCGCCCGCTCTCGGTATGCCACTGGTTGAACGCGCCTTGCACTGCTGCCAGGTCGCGCAGGCTGGTCGGCGCCTTGTCGACGATCTTCTGCGCGTTCAACGCCGCGACCACGTCATAACTCGGCACAAAAGTGTCCTTGCCGACCATGCGCAAAAAGCGCGGAGCCGACAGCCCGCCGAGCTGATGGCCGTGTTTGCTCAGGTATTTCCACAACCCGACGATATCGGTCAACGGCCAATCGGCGATAAACGCGCCGAAGCTGCCCTTCTCCTGCTCGATATCCAAGATCATCTGCGCATTGCGCGGCACGCTCTTGAGCTTGCCCAGGTGGCGGATGATGCGCGTGTCCTGCATCAGCCGCTCCAGGTGCTCGGCGCCCATCAGCACGACTTTTTCCGGGTCGAAACCAAAAAATACCTGCTCGAATGCAGGCCACTTGGCATCCACCACGCTGTGCTTCAAGCCCGCGCGAAATACCCGCAGGGCCAGGGTCGACAGGTAGCGATCATCACTGATCTTGCGCAATTGCGCCGGGGTCTTGGGTACCGGCAGATGGGCTTCCAGCTCGGCTGCCGAACCGAAGCGGTTCAGACAATATTCGTGCAGCCACTTGTAATCGCGCATGCCCTCTCCTGGCAATTGAATTGAAAACGGCGCCCGCAAGCGCCGTGTGTCAGAGCATCGAATGGGCTCAGAGGTTCACAACATTGACGAAGCGCGAAGCGGCGGTCTCGTCGATTTTGAGGCTGGTGAAGTCGAACAGGTTACGGTCGGCCAGCTGCGACGGCTGCACATTCTGCAGGCTGCGGAAGATGCTTTCGGTGCGGCCCGGGGTCTTGCGCTCCCAGTCCACCAGCATCTCCTTGACCACCTGGCGCTGCAGGTTTTCCTGGGAGCCGCAGAGGTTGCACGGGATGATCGGGAACTGCTTGAAGTCGGAGTAGGCCTGGATGTCCTTCTCGTTGCAATACGCCAGCGGGCGGATCACCACGTTGCGCCCGTCATCCGCCCGCAGCTTGGGCGGCATGGCCTTGAGCGAACCGTTGAAGAACATATTGAGGAAAAAGGTTTCAACGATATCGTCGCGGTGATGCCCCAAGGCCATCTTGGTTGCGCCGATCTCATCCGCAAACGTATAGAGCGTGCCACGGCGCAGGCGTGAACACAGCGAGCAGGTGGTCTTGCCTTCCGGGATCAGCTCCTTGACCACCGAGTAGGTGTCTTTCTCGACGATGTGGTACTCAACGCCCAGCGCCTTGAGGTAGGCCGGCAGCACGTGCTCGGGGAAGCCCGGCTGCTTCTGGTCCATGTTGACGGCGACGATCTCGAATGTGATCGGCGCGACCTTTTGCAGGTGCA
Organism: Pseudomonas sp. AC463; assembly: GCF_979253585.1. NCBI lineage: Bacteria > Pseudomonadati > Pseudomonadota > Gammaproteobacteria > Pseudomonadales > Pseudomonadaceae > Pseudomonas > Pseudomonas sp. AC463. The sequence goes on from NZ_CEEDDZ010000003.1 coordinate 216,804, forward strand.
ACAGCACGTCGAGCAGGGTGTAGCTGTCTTTGCCGCCGGAGAGGCAGACCATGACCTTGTCGCCGTCCTCGATCATGTTGAAATCGGCGACCGCTTCACCGGCCAGGCGACGCAGGCGTTTTTGCAGTTTGTTCTGGTTGACCGTAAGAGTGCCCATGGCGCTTGGATCCGCTGGAGGTGTGTGACGAAAAGCCGGGTATTTTAGCGATGTCGAGTCACTACATTCAATGTGGGAGGGGCGTACTCGGCCTGACAGACCTCAGCGCGATTAAGCCCAATGTTTACAGTGCGATTCGCTCTAAAGCCCTACAGTTTTTCCGGTCATCCCTTCCTATACTGCGACTTGAGGTCGCACATATTTATCCAGACCTTTGCGGCCATTTGGCCCGTGGGCGCTCCGATGGGGGGCGATGGTAATAACGACAGGAGTGACTGGCATGATCCATCACGTCGTGGGGCTTTTTACCCATCCCGACCAGGAATGGCGGGAAATTCGTGGCGATAAAGAAGAAAGCATCAGCCACATGTACCTCACTCATACCTTGATTCTCGCGGCGATCCCCGCCGTCTCTGCATTCATCGGCACCACCCAGGTCGGCTGGGTCATCGGCAACCGTGCGCCGGTGATGCTCACCCAGGAAAGCGCCTTGTGGATGACCATCATGTCCTACGCAGCCATGCTCGGCGGCGTGGCGGTGATGGGCGCGTTCATTCACTGGATGGCCCGCACCTACGACGCCAACCCCAGCATGGCGCGCTGCGTGGCCTTTGCCACCTACACGGCGACACCGCTGTTTATCGGCGGGCTGGCGGCGCTCTACCCGCATATGTGGCTGGGCATGGTGGTGGGCACGGCAGCGATTTGCTACACGGTGTACCTGCTGTACGTGGGGCTGCCGACCTTCATGAACATCGACCCGGACGAGGGCTTCCTGTTTTCCAGTTCGGTATTGGCCGTGGGCCTGGTGGTGCTGGTGGCGATCATGGCTTTTACCGTAATCGTCTGGGGCCTGGGCGTAGGCCCGATGTACACAAACTGAGTCAATAACCCCCGGGCAAGGCCACCGCAAGGTGGCTTTGTGCGTTATGCATGACCATTCGGCGCCTGACAGATTCGGAAACACCCAGCTTTGCGGCATACTGGGCGCCTCTGGAGATATGTACAGCATGCCCGAGCAACTCAATACCCGCGTCGAAGATTGTTTCCTGCAAGCCGAATCCTTTTTCAAACGAAGCTTCAAACGCCCCCAGGTCAGCCTCAAGCTGCGGGGCCAGAAGGCCGGTGTCGCGCATTTGCACGAGAACCTGCTGCGCTTCAACCCACAGCTTTACCGTGAAAACAGCCAGCATTTCCTCAAACAGACCGTGGCCCATGAAGTGGCGCACCTGATTGCCCACCAATTGTTTGGCGAGCGCATCCAGCCCCATGGCGAGGAATGGCAGCTGATCATGCGCGGGGTGTATGAACTGCCGCCAGACCGTTGCCATACCTATGAGGTCAAGCGCCGGCAGGTCAAGCGTTATATCTACCGCTGCCCGTGTGCCGATAGCGACTTTCCGTTTTCGTCACAGCGCCATGGCATGGTGGCTCAGGGGCGGCGGTATTTGTGTCGGCGGTGTCGGCAGACCTTGGTGTTCACTGGGGAAACTCGGGTGGAATGAGGGCCCCATCGGGGGCAAGCCCCCTCCCACATTTTGAATTGCGAACCCTTTCAAAACTGTGGGAGGGGGCTTGCCCCCGATAGCGCCAGTCCAGTCAACCAACAACTTTGCCCTGCCTCAGCTCTGTAATTCGCTGAGCACTCAACCCCAGCTCCACAAGCACCTCATCACTGTGAGCCCCCACCGCCACCCCGATATGCCGAGGCTCGGGCAACCCCTCTGAAAACTTCAACGGGCACGCCATCTGCGCCTGGGCCGAACCATCGCCCCTGGGCACCTGGCTCACCAGCTCCCGCGCCTTCAACTGCGGATGCTCCAGCGCCTCACTGAAGCTCAACACTGGCTCAACACACGCATCCACTGTGGCGAACAACTCACACAACTCATCAAAGCTGCGCTTTTCAAACTCGACCTGCAGCGCCTGCTTGAGCGCTGGATCAAGGCCCAGTGCCGCCAACTCCGGCCGCCCCAACGCCGCACACAACTGCTGCATGAACGCCGGTTCCAGGCTGCCCACCGACATCCAGCGCCCATCCCGCGAGCGGAAGTAATCGTAAAAACTACCGCCGTTCAGTACATGGTTTTCCCATTCCGGCTCCACCCCGCAGGCCAGGTAACCCGCTCCCGCCATGGCATTCAGGCTGAACGAACAGTCGGTCATGCTCACATCCAGGTACTGCCCCACCCCGCTGTGCTGTCGGGCGATGACCGCCGCGAGCAAGCCCACCACGGCGTGCAAAGAACCACCGCCCACATCGGCCAACTGCACACCCAGCGGCAACGGCCCCGTGTCGCGGCGCCCGGTGTAGCTGGCCACCCCGGCCAGCGCCAGATAGTTGATGTCGTGCCCGGCGCGGTCCTTGTAGGGCCCGGTCTGGCCGTAACCGGTGATCGACACATAAACCAGCCGCGGATTGATCGCCTTCAATGCCTCATACCCCAGCCCCAGGCGCTCCATCACTCCGGGGCGAAACTGCTCCAGCAGGATGTCGTAGTCCTTGACCAGCGCGCGCACAATCTCCAGCGCCTCGGCCTGCTTGAGGTCCAGCGCCAAACTGCGTTTATTGCGATTGAGGTAGGCATGGCTCGCCGACGTGCCATGATCGTGCGGCGGCAGCACCCGCAGCAGGTCCATGCGCGTCGGCGATTCGATGCGCAGTACCTCGGCGCCCATGTCGGCCAGCATCAAGGAGGCAAAGGGGCCGGGCAGCAAGGTGGAAAAATCCAGCACTTTAAGAGATGCCAAGGGACCTGACATGGAGACTCCATTTCGGATTTGAATACCCACAGACTAGGCAGCCTGGCGCCGACCGGCAATCGCCGGAACAATCAACAACAGTGACCGTTTTGATCACGGCGGGCTTTTTCGCGCAGGCGGCTTTATCATTGGCCCACGTTTGCTTGCAGAGTGTTCCATGAAGTTTGCAATTGCTGTTTTTTCCGCCGCCCACGCGCCCTCCTCGCGCCGCGCCCTGCTGTTCGCCCAGGCAGCGTTGGCCGGCGGGCATGAGATTGTGCGGCTGTTTTTCTATCAGGACGGCGTCTACAGCGCGTCCAACAACATCGTTGCGCCCCAGGACGAGCAGGACACCGCCCGCCAATGGCGCGAGTTGGTCAGCCAGCACCAGCTCGACGGCGTGGTGTGCATCGCCGCCGCCTTGCGCCGTGGCGTGCTCAACACCGAGGAAGCCACGCGCTATCAACGCAGCGCGGTCAACCTCGATGCGCCGTGGGCGCTGTCGGGCCTCGGGCAATTGCACGACGCGGCCCAGGCCGCCGACCGCCTGATCTGTTTTGGAGGGCCGTGACATGTCCAAATCCCTATTGGTGATCAGCCGCCAGGCCCCGTGGTCCGGGCCCAGCGCACGCGAAGCGCTGGATATCGTGCTGGCCGGGGGCGCATTCGACCTGCCGATCGGCTTGCTGTTTATGGATGACGGCGTGTTCCAACTGGCGCCGCACCAGAACGCCAAGGCCGTGCAGCAAAAAGACCTCAGCGCCAACCTGCAGGCATTGGGGTTGTTCGGCGTCGACGATGTGTTCGCGTGCCGCCACAGCATGGCCGCCCGAGGCTTGACGCCGCCCACCGATGCGCAACCCTTGAGCAACGACGAAATCTCCCAGCTGATTGACCGTTACGACCAGGTGATTACCCTCTGATGTCGACTTTACATGTGGTGTCTCACTCCCCGTTTACCGATGGCCGACTCGACAGCTGCCTGCGCGTCTGCGCCAGCAAAGACGCGATCCTGCTGTGCGGCGACGGCGCCTACGGCCTGCACACGCCCGACCTGCAAATCAAAGGCGTGAAGGTGTTTGTACTGGCCGAAGACATGCAGGCGCGCAACCTGCCCCTGCCGGACTGGGCCGACAGCGTTGACTACCCGGGCTTCGTGCAACTGTCGCTCGACTACGACAAGGTCAACACCTGGCTATGAACACCCTGACCGTAGGCGCACGTAGCCTCGAACTGGACAAGGACGGTTACCTGGTCGACCTGAACGACTGGTCCGCCGACGTGGCCAACGCCCTGGCCGCCGCCGAATCCCTGGAGCTGACCCCGGCGCATTGGGAAATCCTCGAATTGCTGCGCGGTTTTTATGCCGAATTCCAGCTGTCCCCCGCCACGCGCCCGCTGATCAAGTACACCGCCTTGAAGCTCGGCGCAGAAAAGGGCAACAGCCTGCACCTCAACCAATTGTTCAACGGCACTCCCGCCAAACTCGCCGCCAAGCTGGCGGGCCTGCCCAGGCCGACGAATTGCTTATGACCGACTTTGCCCCGCTGACCCTTGAAACCCCTGCCGAGCACCCGTTTGCGCAGTTCGTGCGCATCCTGGGCAAAGGCAAGCGCGGCGCGCGCAACCTCACCCGCGAGGAAGCCCGCGAAGCCATGGGCATGCTGCTCGACGAAAAAGTCGAAGACACCCAGCTCGGCGCCTTCCTGATGCTGCTGCGCCACAAGGAAGAAAGCCCGGAAGAGCTCGCCGGCTTCACCGAAGCCGTACGCGAACGCCTGAACGCCCCGGCACTCAACGTGGACATCGACTGGCCAACCTACGCCGGCAAGAAACGCCACCTGCCGTGGTACCTGCTGGCAGCCAAATGCCTGGCGCAGAACGGCGTGCGCATCCTCATGCACGGCGGCGGCGCACACACGGCTGGCCGCTTGTACACCGAGCAGTTGCTGGAAGGTTTGCAGATTCCGCTGTGCCGAAACTGGCAGCAGGTCGAGGCCGCGTTTGAGCAAGGCAACCTGGCGTTTATCCCGCTGGGCGACTGGGCGCCGCAACTGCAGCGCATGATCGACCTGCGCAACACCCTCGGTCTGCGCTCGCCGATCCACTCCCTGGCGCGCCTGCTCAACCCGCTGAACGCGCGTTGTGGTCTGCAAAGCATTTTCCACCCCGGTTACCAGGGTGTGCACCGCGATGCCAGCGGCTTGCTCGGCGATAACGTGATTGTGGTCAAGGGCGACGGCGGCGAAGTTGAAATCAACCCCGATACCATCAGCCATTTGTATGGCACCACCGGCGGCGCCAGCTGGGACGAAGAGTGGCCCGCCCTCTCCGCCCAGCGCCACGTCAAGCCGGCAAGCCTGGAACCTGAGCACTTGAAGGCCGTGTGGCGTGGCGATGTACAAGACAGCTACCCGCAACTGGCGCTGATCGCCACCATGGCGTTGGCCCTGCGCGGCCTCGGCCATCCACGTGAACACGCCTTCGAACTGGCCCAGCAATACTGGGACGCGCGGGACAAATCGATTTAATCGATCATTCACCCTCGGACTTTGCGCTTTTAGTTCGAACTCATCCCTTTAGACTGGGCTCCAACGCTTATTAGCCAAGGAGCCAGTCATGGGTTTGCTGATCGAAGGACACTGGAAAGACCAGTGGTACGAAAGTAGCGCAGATGGCGCTTTCCAACGGGAACAGGCACAACGTCGCCACTGGGTGACCGCCGATGGCCAACCCGGCCCGAGTGGCGAAGGCGGCTTCAAGGCCGAGGCCGGTCGCTATCACCTGTATGTGTCCCTCGCCTGCCCATGGGCCCATCGCACCCTGATCCTGCGCAAGCTCAAGGGCCTGGAAAGCCTGATCGACGTGTCCGTGGTCAGCTGGTTGATGCTGGAAAACGGCTGGACCTTCGACAAGGCCCACGGCTCAACCGGCGATAAGCTCGACGGCTTCGCGTTCATGCACCAGCGCTACACCGCCGATACCGCCGATTACACCGGCCGCGTGACCGTGCCGGTGCTGTGGGACAAGAAACTGAACCGCATCGTCAGCAATGAATCGGCGGAAATCATCCGCATGTTCAACAGCGCATTCAACGAACTGACCGGCAACACCCTGGACTTCTACCCCGAAGCACTGCGCTCGACCATCGACGCGCTGAACGAACGCATCTACCCGGCCGTCAACAACGGCGTGTACCGCGCAGGCTTCGCCACGTCGCAGGGTGCCTACGAAAGCGCATTCGATGATGTGTTTGCCGAGCTGGACCACCTGGAACAGCACCTGAGCGACCATCGCTACCTGGCCGGTGAATACCTGACTGAAGCCGATGTGCGCCTGTTCACCACGCTGATTCGCTTTGATGCGGTGTATTACAGCCACTTCAAATGCAACCTGCGCCGGATTGCGGATTATCCGAATCTGTCGAATTGGTTAAGGGAGATGTATCAGTGGCCGGGCGTGGCCGAGACGGTGGATTTTGAGCATATCAAGGGGCATTACTATGCCAGCCATCGGACGATCAATCCGACGGGGGTTGTGCCGAAGGGGCCGTTGCAGAGGTTTGATGGTGAGCATGATCGGGGGCGGTTGACGGGCAAAGCTGTGTGGTGCTGATCCAGATACTGTGCAGTGTTTGAGGGCCTCATCGGGGGGCAAGCCCCCCTCCCACATTTTGACGGTGTTCACAGTTCAAAGGTGGGAGGGGGCTTGCCCCCGATGCTTTTAAGGCTCACACCTGGGACTGAGCACCCTCGAACCACTTCAGCTTCTCACGCAACACCACCACCTCACCGACAATCACCAATGTCGGCGCATGCACTTCATGCTCCGCCACCATGCGCGGCAAGTCGGCCAGGGTGCCGGTAAATACGCGCTGGTTGGACGTGGTGCCCTGCTGAATCAACGCCGCCGGAGTATCCGCCGCACGCCCGTGCTTGATCAGCTGTTCACAGATGATCGGCAAGCCAATCAAACCCATGTAGAACACCAGCGTCTGCGAAGGCCCCACCAAGTCCTGCCAGGGCAGGTCCGAGGTGCCGTCCTTCAAGTGCCCGGTGATAAAACGCACCGACTGCGCATAGTCACGATGGGTCAGTGGAATCCCGGCATACGCCGCGCAACCGCTGGCCGCGGTGATCCCCGGCACCACCTGGAACGGGATGCCATGGGCCGCCAGTTCCTCGATTTCTTCGCCACCGCGGCCAAAGATGAACGGATCGCCACCCTTGAGGCGCAGCACGCGTTTGCCCTGCTTGGCCAGGTCAACCAATTGCTGGTTGATCTGGTCTTGCGGCACGGCATGCTCGGCGCGACGCTTGCCGACATACACACGCTCGGCGTCGCGGCGGCACAGTTCCAGGATCGCCGGCGCCACCAGGCGGTCATACAGCACCACGTCAGCTTGCTGCATCAGGCGCAAGGCGCGGAAGGTCAGCAGGTCCGGGTCACCCGGGCCGGCGCCCACCAGGTAAACCTCACCCGGCGCATACGGCGGCGCGCCGTTGACCTTTTCGATCAGCAGGCGCTCGGCTTCATCGCCCTGCCCGGCCAGCTGGCGGTCGGCAATCGGGCCCTGGAACACTTCTTCCCAGAACGCGCGGCGTTGCTGCACATCTGGGTAGAGGCCTTTGACCTGGGCACGAAAACGCGCCGCCAACCCGGCCAGTTGGCCATAGGTGGACGGAATCCAGGTTTCCAGCTTGGCGCGGATCAAGCGCGCCAGCACCGGCGCATCGCCGCCGCTGGACACCGCGATCACCAAGGGTGAGCGGTCGACAATCGCCGGGAAGATCACGCTGCACAAGGCCGGCGCATCCACCACATTGACCGGTACACAACGACGCTTGGCCTCACTGGACACTTGCGCGTTCAGTGGCTCGTCGTCGGTTGCGGCGATGATCAGGACGCAACCGTCAAGGTCGGCCTCCTGATAACCGCGCAAAATCAGTTCCCCGCCACTGCCCAGCACCAGTTCACGCAACTGGTCTTCGATCTGGGGAGCAACCACCCGCAGCAACGCACCGGCGTCGGCCAGCAGCCGGGATTTGCGCAAGGCAATCTCCCCGCCACCGACGACCAACACACGACTGCCGCGCAGGTTATGAAACAGCGGCAGAAATTCCATTTAGCCGATGACCTCAACGCCGCCCATGTACGGCTTGAGCACCTCAGGCACGCGGATAGAACCGTCGGCCTGCTGGTAGTTTTCCAGCACGGCCACCAGGGTACGGCCTACGGCCAGGCCCGAACCGTTGAGGGTATGCACCAGCTCCGGCTTGCCGGTTTCCGGGTTACGGAAACGCGCCTGCATGCGACGGGCCTGGAAATCACCGCAGTTGGAGCACGACGAAATCTCGCGGTATTTGTCCTGGCTCGGCACCCACACTTCCAGGTCGTAGGTTTTCACCGCGCTGAAACCCATGTCGCCGGTACACAGCGCCAGTACGCGGTACGGCAGCTCCAGCAGTTGCAGGACGCGCTCGGCGTTGGCGGTCAGGCCTTCCAGCGCTTCCATGGAGGTCGACGGCTCGACCACCTGGACCATCTCGACCTTGTCGAACTGATGCTGGCGAATCATGCCGCGGGTGTCACGCCCCGACGCACCGGCTTCGCTACGGAAGCACGGGCTGTGGGCGACGAACTTGAGCGGCAGCTGCTTGGCGTCGAGGATCTCGCCGGACACGATGTTGGTCAGCGACACTTCGGCGGTCGGGATCAGGTACAGGTCGGCTTCGCCGTCGCGGCTGATCTTGAACAGGTCTTCTTCGAATTTCGGCAGCTGGCTGGTGCCCATCAGCGCCGGCGCCTGCACCAGGTACGGAGTGTAGGCTTCTTCGTAACCGTGTTCAGCGGTGTGCAGGTTGATCATAAACTGCGCCAGGGCACGGTGCATGCGCGCAATCGGGCCACGCAGCAAGGCAAAGCGTGCGCCGGACATCTTGGCGGCGGTTTCGAAATCCAGGCCGCCGGTCAATTCGCCCAGGGCCACGTGGTCCTTGATCTCGAAATCAAAGGCTTTAGGCGTGCCCCAGCGACGCACTTCGACGTTGCCGTCTTCGTCGGCGCCAATCGGCACCGATTCATGCGGCACGTTAGGGATGCCCAACAGGATCGAATCCAGCTCGGACTGGATCTTGTCCAGCTCGACCTTGCCGTCGGACAGCTCGGTGCCCATGCGCTCGACGTCCGCCATCAGCGGCGCGATGTCTTCCCCACGCTGCTTGGCCTGACCGATGGATTTGGAACGTGCATTACGCTCAGCCTGCAGTGCTTCGGTGCGGGTCTGGACGGTCTTGCGCTGTTCTTCCAGCGCTTCGATGCGCGCAACATCCAAGGCAAAGCCACGGGATGCCAGGCGGTCCGCTACGTCCTGAAGGTTGCTACGTAACAGTTTGGAATCGAGCATGTCGGTCTCTCGTTTATCAAAGTTTGGTCAAGGACAGGCCAGCCCAGGTGGCGAGCAGCCCGCCGAACACGCTGATGCCCAGGTACCCGAAGGCAACCAGGGCCTGCCCGCTTTCCAGCAGGCGCAGCGTATCCAGTGAAAAGGATGAAAAGGTCGTCAGACCGCCTACAAAGCCGACAATCAAGCCGGCGCGAATTTCAATCGGCACTTCCGGACGCAGCAGGAACCAGCCGTACAGCAGCCCGATAATCAAACAGCCCACCAGGTTGACTGCCAGGGTCGCCGCATAAAAATGCTTCGGCCAATGGGCGCTGACCCACGTACCGGTGGCGAAACGCAATAATGTACCAGCGATGCCGGCTGCGGACACGGCAAGAATCGTCTTGAGCACTACTTTCTCCGCTGTTTCGGGCTGAGGCGGTCAAGCTGGGCGAGGTGATTGAGCTTTTCGCCGATCTTCAGCTCCAGGCCACGGGGCACCGGCTGGTACAGCGGCAAAGGCTCAAGCTCATCGGGGAAGTAATCTTCGCCGGCCGCGTAGGCATCCGGCTCATCGTGGGCGTAGCGGTATTCGTCGCCGTAGCCCAGCTGCTTCATCAGCTTGGTGGGCGCATTACGCAGGTGCAGCGGCACTTCGAGGGAACCATATTCGGCCGCCGCGCGCAGGGCCGACTTGAAGCCCATGTACACCGCGTTGCTCTTCGGCGCGCAGGCCAGGTAGGTGATGGCCTGGGCCACCGCCAACTCGCCTTCCGGGCTGCCAAGGCGCTCCTGCACATCCCATGCGGCGAGGCACAGGCTCAGCGCGCGCGGGTCGGCGTTGCCGATGTCTTCGCTGGCCATGCGCACCACGCGGCGCGCCAGGTACAGTGGGTCGCAGCCGCCGTCGATCATCCGCGCAAACCAGTACAGCGCGCCGTCCGGGTTGGAGCCGCGCACCGATTTGTGCAGTGCGGAAATCTGGTCGTAGAAGGCTTCGCCGCCCTTGTCGAAGCGCCGGCGGGTGTCGCCGAGCAGGCTTTGCAACAGGTCAACGCCAATCTCGCTGCCGTCTTCGGCCAGGTCCGAGGCGTTTTCCAGCAGGTTGAGAAAACGTCGGCCGTCGCCATCGGCGGCAGTCAGCAAAATCTTGAAGCCTTCGTCGCTGACGCTCAACTGGCGCTTGCCCAGGCCCTTGTCTTCGCTCAACGCGCGGTGCAGCAGCTTTTGCATCGCTGCTTCGTCCAGGCTCTTGAGCACATAGACCCGCGCCCGCGAGAGCAAGGCGTTGTTCAATTCGAACGAAGGGTTTTCGGTGGTGGCGCCGATGAAAATCAGCGTGCCGTCTTCAACATAGGGCAGGAACGCATCCTGCTGCGACTTGTTGAAGCGATGCACTTCGTCAACAAACAGGATGGTGCGCTTGCCGTATTGCCCGGCCTGCTGCTTGGCAACCTCCACTGCCTGGCGGATCTCCTTGACCCCGGCCAGCACCGCCGAGACCGTTTCGAAGTGCGCGTCCGAGACTTTCGCCAGCAACCGCGCGAGGGTGGTTTTACCCACCCCCGGCGGCCCCCAGAAAATCATCGAGTGCAGCGCGCCCTGCTCCAGGGCTTCGCGCAAGGGCTTGCCGCGAGCGAGCAGGTGTTCCTGACCGACGTACTCATCCAGGTTGGTCGAGCGCAAGCGCGCGGCCAGGGGTTGGGCAATCGGGTCACTTCGAAACAGATCCATGGGCAGCGTTTGAAACCTCGGGGCAGATTATTCCTGGATCACGTCGGCACCCTTGGGGATGTCGAACTTGAACTTGGACGCCGGTACCGGCTGGTTGGCCTTGACCCCGGAGAACAGGATATCGGTGCGCTGACCCACGCTGTCGACCAGGCGCATGTTGTTGATCACGCCGTTGCCGAAGGACAGGGACAGTGTGTCAAACAGCGTGTCCTTGGATTTGGGCTTGAGGGTGAACTCAATCACGTTGCTGGTTTGCTTGGAGGTGATGTCGAAGCTGTCGTTGATTTTCGACACGTCACCCGACAGCAGCAGCGCGGGGGTCTGGTTCAGGCGCGGGTCGAGCTTCTTGATGGTCGCCTGCTCCAGGTCCGGGTCCCACAGGGTGACCTTCTGGCCATCGGAAACGATGGTCTGCTCGGCCTTGCCCTCGGTGTGCCAGTAGAACAGCCCAGGGCGCTGCACGGCCATTTCACCGGCGGTTTCCTGCAACTGGGTGCCGCCGGCATCCAGGGTCAGCTGGGAGAAGCGCGCGGTCAGGGTCTGGGATTTGTCCAACAGGTTTTTCAGGCTGGCGACGGAGGCCGGGTCAGCGTGAGCCGAAACAGCGGTCAGGGCCAGTGCCGGCAACAACAGCATGCGGATAAGGCGCATGGGAGTCCTCATTGAGTGTCAGGGCGCGCCGCGTGCTGCCACGCGGCGCGTGAATCAGTCGCGCATCTGCCCGGGGGCGATGATTTCGCGCGAGCCGTTGGTGTTCATTGCGGTCACGACGCCAGCATTTTCCATGGCTTCGATCATGCGGGCGGCGCGGTTGTAGCCGATTTTCAGCTTGCGCTGCACCGCAGAAATCGAGGCGCGGCGGCTTTCGAGTACGAAGGCCACGGCTTCGTCGTACAGCGCGTCGGTTTCGGCGTCATCGTCGCCACCCCCGCTGCCACCGTCGAAGCCGCTGCCGGCCTCTTCGACGCCCGCGAGGATGTCGTCGTTGTATTCCGGCGCGCCGCGCAGTTTCCAGGCTTCCACCACGCGGTGTACTTCGTCATCGGAAACAAACGCGCCGTGTACGCGGATCGGCAGGCTGGTGCCTGGCGGCATATAGAGCATGTCACCGTGGCCCAGCAGTTGCTCGGCGCCACCCTGGTCGATGATGGTCCGCGAGTCGATCTTGCTCGACACCTGGAACGCCATGCGCGTGGGGATGTTAGCCTTGATCAGGCCGGTGATTACATCCACCGACGGACGCTGGGTGGCGAGGATCAAGTGGATACCGGCAGCCCGCGCTTTCTGGGCGATACGCGCGATCAGTTCTTCAACCTTCTTGCCGACGATCATCATCATGTCGGCGAATTCGTCGACCACCACCACGATGGTCGGCAGCTTGGTCAGCAACGGCGCTTCGTCGTGAATGCTTTCACGCTTGTACAGCGGATCGGTCAGCGGCGTGCCGGCGTCCTGGGCTTCCTTGACCTTGGCGTTGAAGCCCGACAGGTTACGTACACCCATCTTCGCCATCAGCTTGTAGCGGCGCTCCATCTCGGCGACGCTCCAGCGCAGGGCGTTGGCGGCGTCCTTCATGTCGGTAACGACCGGGCACAGCAGGTGTGGAATGCCTTCGTAGATCGACAATTCCAACATCTTCGGGTCGATCATGATCAGCTTGGCGTCGTCCGGGCCGGACTTGAACAGGATCGACAGGATCATCGCGTTCACACCCACCGACTTACCGGAACCTGTGGTACCGGCCACCAGCAGGTGAGGCATTTTCGCCAGGTCGGTGATCACCGGCTTGCCGCCGATGTCGTGGCCCAGGGCCAGGGTAACGGGGGACTTGAAGTTGTCGTATTCCGGGGTCGACAGCACCTCGGAGAAGCGCACGATCTGGCGGTCTTCGTTGGGAATCTCGATACCCACGGTGGTCTTGCCGGGAATCACTTCCACCACCCGCACACTGGTCACGGCCAGGGAACGCGCCAAGTCTTTGGCCAGGTTGGAAATACGGCTGACCTTGACGCCGGCGGCCGGCTGGATTTCGTAACGGGTAATCACCGGGCCGGGGTGGATCGAGTCCACCGAGACTTCGACGCCGAATTCCTTGAGCTTGATTTCGAGCAGGTGGCCGACGGCCGCCAGGGATTCGGGCGAATAGTTGAGTTGTTTCTTTTCTGCCGGGTCGAGGATCGAGATCGGCGGCAAGGTGCCTTCGACGGCGCTGTCGACAAACAGCGGCGCCTGCTTCTCTTTCTGCACGCGGTGGCTTGGCTCGGCTGGCTTGGGCGGCGCGGGGGCGATCACCGGCGGCACCTGCTTCTCGCGGTCCGACATGTGTTTGCTCAAGGCCTGCTCGCGTTCGATCAGGCGTTCCTTGACCTTGGCCTGCTCGCGCCGGTCCGGTGTGCTCGGCGCCACGACCTCGTTGACGCGGGTATCCACCTCGCGCAACTGGGCGACCATGCGCTTGCGGTCGACCCGGGCCGCCCACCAGCGGTTCGCGGCGCCCTGGAACAGCTCCAGCAGGTCGAGGGTGATCTTGCCGGTCACGTCCATCACCTTGAACCACGACAGGTCGGTGAACACGGTGAGGCCGAACAGGAACAACGCGATAAACATCAGCGTGCTGCCCTGGATATTCAGGGTCTTGCGCGCCAGGTCGCCAAGGCTTTCACCCAGCGCCCCACCCGCGCCCGCCGGCAGGCCGGTAGGTGCATGAAAGTGGATATGCGCCAGCGCCGCGCCGGACAATACCAGGAACACCAGGCCGATCAGGCGCCACGAAAACAGCCAGCCGCTCCACTGCCACGGCTCGTGACGCTGGCGGAAGATCTGCCAGGTCTTGATCGCCAGCAGCAACGGGAAGATGTAGGCGAAGTAACCCAGCACCATGAACAGGATATCGGCGCTGTAGGAACCGGCGGGGCCGCCGAAGTTCTGCACATCGTCGATCTTGCTGTTATGGCTCCAGCCCGGATCGTCCTTGCCATAGGTGAGCAAGGCCATCATCAGGAACAGGCACAGCGCGCCGATCGCGATCAGCGCACCTTCCTTGAGTCGGTAGTGCAGGTGCTGGCGCCAGGCCGGCACGACTGCTGCTTTAGGTGTTGCGGCGGATTTCTTCAAAACGGGTCTTTTCCTGCGCCTTTAGCGCGTCCATCTGTTGAATAACTGCAAATACTGCCCAATCCGAGCAGCTGAAAAATAAACGAACGTCGTTGACACTACTTTTAACACTGGGCGATTGCCGGGTGGAATGGCGATAACGCCACAATGGCCGCATTGTACGGGTTTGTGTGCCCGACGCCACACCACTTGGCGCTCATCCAGCAGCATAGCCAATTGTGTGTCACAAGATGTTCAATTTGAGCATGCATTGTCTTTGCTGACAAAGGCTTATGAGCTGTATTTACCAATCCAGGCAAGCTTGGCAAATGGCCTGCATGGGCCAGACCCGATTACGACCACGCCGCAGGGGCAGAGTTGCAGAAACACCCGCTCACGCTAATACGTGCCAATAGCCGATTCGGGCTGGCCCCGAGGCGCCACGTCGACAATAATCAACCCCTTGGGGCAGGCGACACTCCTGCCACTCCCCTCCCCTTCTGCAAGCCTGGATGCCATGCTGACCTGGTTACAACGCGACACCCTGACCTTCCCGCCGCTGGCCAAAGCCATGCGCGAACCCAATGGCCTGCTTGCCGCCGGCGGCGATTTGTCGGCCGAGCGCCTGATCCACGCCTATCGCCACGGCTGCTTCCCCTGGTTCTCGGAGGGCCAGCCGATCCTGTGGTGGTCGCCCGACCCGCGCACGGTGATCTTCCCGGATGAACTCCACGTATCCCGCAGCCTGGGCAAACTGTTGCGCCAACAGCGCTACAGCGTCACCTTCGACCAGGACTTCGCCGCAGTCATCCAGGCCTGCGCGGCGCCCCGTGCGTATGCGGATGGCACCTGGATCACCGAAGGCATACAGGGCGCCTACCTGGAGCTGCACAAGCGCGGCTACGCCCATTCGGTAGAAGTCTGGGACAACGGCGAATTAGTCGGCGGCCTGTACGGCCTGGCAATGGGCCAACTGTTTTTTGGCGAGTCCATGTTCAGCCGCGCCGACAACGCGTCCAAATTCGGTTTCGCCACGCTCACCCGACAATTGCAGGCTTGGGGCTTTGTGCTGATCGACTGCCAGATGCCCAACGATCACCTGCACAGCCTCGGCGCCCGCGCCATCCCCCGCAGCGAATTTGCGCGCTATCTGCACGACCATCTGGACCAGCCCAACGCCGGACCGTGGGTTTCCTAGGCGACATGCGCGCACCTGGCTTACACTTATTTCAAAGCTTATCCGAGGGTTGATCATGACCGAGTTGGCGCGCTTGAAGTTTTATGCCACTCAACCCCACTCTTGCAGCTATCTGCCCGACGAGCAGGCCACCACACTGTTCCTCGACCCCAGCCAGCCAATGGACGTGCATGTGTATGCCGATCTCTCGGAAATGGGTTTTCGGCGCAGCGGCGATCATCTGTACCGGCCTCACTGCCAAAACTGCAATGCCTGCGTCCCGGCACGCATCCCGGTGGCCCAGTTTCTACCGGACCGTAACCAGAAGCGCATTCTCAAGCGCAACGCCGACCTCACGGTAACGCCGGCCAAGCCCGGGTTCAGCGAAGAATATTTCGACCTGTACCAACGCTACATCGAACAACGCCATGCCGATGGCGATATGTTCCCGCCCAGCCGCGACCAGTTTTCCACCTTTCTGGTCCGCGACCTGCCGTTCTCGCGGTTCTACGAGTTCCGCCTCGACGGCCGCCTGGTGGCCGTCGCCGTAACCGATTTGCTGCCAAATGGCCTGTCCGCGGTCTACACCTTCTATGAACCGGCCGAGGAGCGCCGCAGCCTGGGGCGGTTCGCGATCCTCTGGCAAATAGGCGAAGCCATGCGCCTGGAACTGGAGGCGGTGTACCTCGGTTACTGGATCAAAAACTGCAAAAAGATGAGCTACAAGACCCAATATCGGCCTATTGAGCTGCTGATTAATCAAAGATGGGTCACGCTTAACTAGAACCCCTTGGCTTAAACACCCTTTTTCGGGCACAATGCACGCCGCTTTTGCCTGGCGCAGTTGCACCGGGCCATTCACTGGATACCGAGGGCTTTACTGCATGTCGAAAGAAGACAGCTTCGAAATGGAAGGCACTGTCGTCGACACCCTGCCCAACACCATGTTTCGTGTGGAGTTGGAAAATGGGCACGTCGTAACCGCGCATATCTCCGGCAAGATGCGCAAGAACTACATTCGTATTCTTACCGGCGACAAAGTGCGCGTCGAGCTGACGCCCTATGACTTGAGCAAAGGGCGCATCACTTACCGCGCTCGTTAAGCAAGTCAATACAAGACGCCCGGTTATGCCGGGCGTTTTTGTGTGTGTGTGCTATTTTTCCACCATCACAAAACAATGTGGGAGGAGGCTTGCCCCCGATGGCGGTGTACCAGTCACTCATGAAGCGACTGAAGCACTGCTATCGGGGGCAAGCCCCCTCCCACATTTTTTTACAGCTATTAATCAGGCCATTTCTGCCGTGGTTTCGAACTCGAAGGTCAGCTCGCCATCCTTCAGGTCGATATGCACCACGCCACCATGGTCGGACAGCTCGCCAAACAGGATCTCTTCGGCCAATGGCCGCTTGATCTTGTCCTGGATCAGACGCGCCATCGGGCGTGCGCCCATTGCCGCATCGTAGCCACCTTCGGCCAGCCAACTGCGTGCCGCGTCCGTTACTTCCAGCTGTACGCGCTTGTCTTCCAACTGCGCCTGAAGCTCGGTAAGGAACTTGTCCACCACGCTTTTGATGACCTCATGGCTGAGGCGACCAAACTGGATAATGGTGTCCAGGCGATTACGAAACTCCGGCGTAAAGCTCTTCTTGATCACTTCCATGGCATCGGAAGAGTGATCCTGATGGCTGAAGCCGATCGAGGCCCGCGCGGCCGTTTCGGCACCGGCGTTGGTGGTCATGATCACGATCACGTTGCGGAAGTCCGCTTTGCGCCCGTTGTTGTCGGTCAGGGTGCCGTGGTCCATCACCTGCAACAGCAGGTTGAAGACTTCCGGGTGGGCCTTCTCGATTTCATCGAGCAGCAATACGCAGTGCGGCTGCTTGGTGATCGCCTCGGTCAGCAGACCGCCCTGGTCGAAACCGACATAACCCGGCGGCGCACCGATCAGGCGCGACACGGTGTGACGCTCCATGTACTCCGACATGTCGAAACGCACCAGCTCAATGCCCATGGCCTTGGCCAACTGCCGCGCCGCTTCGGTCTTGCCGACGCCGGTAGGGCCTGCGAACAGGAACGAACCGACGGGCTTGTCCGGCGACTTGAGGCCCGCACGCGACAATTTGATCGCGGTGGACAGCGCGTCGATGGCCGCATCCTGACCGAACACGGTCAACTTGAGATCACGCTCCAGGTTACGCAGCAGTTCCTTATCGGAACTGTTGACGTGCTTAGGCGGAATCCGCGCAATCTTCGCCACGATGTCCTCGACTTGAGGCACGTCAATGCGCTTCACACGCTTCTCGACCGGCTGCAGCCGCTGGTAGGCACCCGCCTCGTCGATCACGTCGATGGCCTTGTCCGGCATGTGTCGATCATTGATGTAGCGCGACGCCAGCTCGGCAGCTGAACGCAGGGCCTCATCGGTGTACTCGATGCCGTGGTGCGCCTCGAAGCGCCCCTTGAGCCCGCGCAGGATGCCGATGGTGTCTTCAACCGAAGGCTCGGACACGTCGACCTTCTGGAAACGGCGCGCCAGGGCACGGTCTTTTTCAAAGATGCCGCGAAATTCCTGGAACGTGGTCGAACCGATGCAACGGATATCACCCGAGGATAGCAACGGCTTGAGCAGGTTGGAGGCGTCCATCACCCCACCGGACGCCGCACCGGCGCCAATGATGGTGTGAATTTCGTCGATAAACAAAATGGCCTGCGGGCGTTTTTTCAGCTCGCCGAGCAACGCTTTGAAGCGCTTCTCGAAATCGCCACGGTACTTGGTCCCGGCGAGCAAGGCGCCCAGGTCAAGGGAATAGACGACGCTGCTGGCCAGCAGGTCAGGCACCTGGTTGTCCACGATGCGCTTGGCCAGGCCTTCGGCAATCGCGGTTTTACCCACGCCCGCCTCACCCACCAGCAACGGGTTGTTCTTGCGACGACGCGCGAGGATCTGCGCTACGCGCTCAACCTCAAGCTCACGCCCCACCAGCGGATCGATCCGCCCCTGGCGCGCCAGCTCGTTAAGGTTACTGGCATAGGCATCCAGTGGATTGCCCGAAGAAGAAGACTCACCGCCCTCTTCATCCTGCATATCCTGCTCCCCTTCCGAATGATCGCCGTGCCCCGGCACCTTGGAAATACCGTGGGCGATGTAATTGACCACATCAATACGGGCAACGCTCTGCTGCTTGAGCAGGAACACGGCCTGGCTTTCCTGTTCGCTGAAGATCGCCACAAGCACATTGGCGCCTGTGACCTCACGCTTGCCGGAGCTCTGTACGTGGAAAACAGCACGCTGCAATACCCGCTGGAAGCCCAGGGTTGGCTGGGTTTCGCGGTCCTCGTCATGCACGGGGATCAGTGGCGTGGTGGAGTCGATAAACTCCTGCAGGTCATGCTTGAGTTTGTCGAGGTTGGCGCCGCACGCTCGTAGAACGGTGGCGGCAGCTTCGTTATCCAAAAGTGCCAGCAGCAGGTGCTCGACGGTCATGAACTCATGACGCTTCGAACGGGCCTCCTTGAAGGCAAGATTGAGGGTGACTTCGAGCTCGCGGTTTAACATAGCTTCACCTCATACCCAAGTGGTCGGCGTTAACCGTCCTTCTCGATTTCACAGAGTAGCGGATGCTGGCTTTCCCTGGCGTACTGGTTGACCTGCATGGCCTTTGTCTCGGCGATGTCGCGGGTAAACACTCCACATACTGCACGTCCTTCTGTGTGAACGGCCAGCATTACCTTGGTCGCCAACTCGCGGTTCAGGTTAAAAAACACCTCGAGTACTTCGACCACGAAATCCATCGGTGTGTAGTCATCATTGAACAAAACCACCTTGTACATCGGCGGCGCCTGTAAAGCAGGCTTGGCCTCCTGAACAGCAATGCCTGCAGAACCGTCGTCATCGTGTTCGTGATCCGGTCGATCCTGATTGAATGTTAGTCGAATCTGGCTGTTTGCATGCATGGAAAGAATGGTTCGTCAGTGGTTCAAATACGGTGATGGGGGCGACCTGTCAGATTTTCAATCTCTGACCGTCTGGTCGCCTTGACTATCGGCGAAACGGTGTTACAACCAATAGAACCCACAGTGGGTAAAAAAGGTCCGCGCAGTCAACCTTAATTTATTCGGGTTAGGACGGATAAACTGGATGATACTCCAGTGATGGAGTCTGGTGCAGAGGGATATGGGTATGTCTGGCGTCAAGATCAGTGGCAAAGTCAAATGGTTCAATAATGCCAAGGGATATGGCTTTATTATTGAGGACGGGAAAACCGAAGACCTTTTTGCGCATTTTTCAGCAATCCAAATGGATGGATATAAAACGCTGAGAGCGGGCCAAGCGGTGGAGTTTGAAATCATTCAGGGCCCCAAGGGGCTGCATGCTGTCGCAATCTGTGCACCTAACGTGGCCGAAATCGGAAAAACCAACGAAGTGACACATGAAAAGAAGTCTGAGACAGATCACGCGCCCCATTCAAAAAAGAGCATCACGGCCTGATCAGCTTTCGAGCAAATACCACGCAAAAAAAACTGGCCATCCTGTTATCAGAATGGCCAGTTTTTTTATCGCGACCGACTCACATATGCGCGATCAGTGCATCACCAAAACCGGACGACGACACCAACGTCGCACCCTCCATCAGGCGCTCGAAGTCATAGGTCACGGTCTTGGCCGAAATCGCCCCATTGGTACCCTTGATAATCAGGTCCGCCGCTTCGACCCAGCCCATGTGGCGCAGCATCATTTCCGCCGACAAAATTAACGAGCCCGGGTTGACCTGATCCTTGCCCGCATATTTGGGTGCAGTGCCGTGGGTCGCCTCGAACATCGCCACGGTGTCGGACAGGTTGGCCCCCGGCGCAATCCCGATGCCACCCACCTCTGCCGCCAACGCGTCGGACAGGTAGTCACCGTTGAGGTTGAGGGTCGCGATCACGTCATATTCAGCCGGGCGCAGCAGGATCTGCTGGAGCATGGCATCGGCAATCGCATCTTTTACCACCACATTCCTGCCGGTCCTGGGGTTCTTGAATTGCATCCAGGGCCCGCCATCGAGCAAGGTCGCGCCGAACTCTTCAGCCGCCACTTCGTACGCCCACTCCTTGAAGGCACCCTCGGTGAACTTCATGATGTTGCCTTTGTGCACGATGGTCAGCGACTCGCGGTCGTTATCCACTACATATTGCAAGGCTTTGCGCGCCAAGCGCTTGGTGCCTTCTTTCGAGACCGGCTTGACGCCAATCCCGCAGTCCTGGTCGAAACGGATCTTGGTAACGCCCATTTCTTCTTTCAGGAACTTGATTACCTTGATCGCTTCCGGCGAGCCGGCTTTCCACTCGATCCCGGCGTAAATGTCTTCGGAGTTTTCACGGAAGATGGTCATGTCCACGTCGCCAGGCTTCTTGACCGGGCTGGGAACGCCTTCAAACCAGCGCACCGGACGCAGGCACACGTACAGGTCGAGTTGTTGGCGCAGGGCCACGTTCAGCGAACGGATGCCACCACCGACCGGGGTGGTCAGCGGGCCCTTGATGGACACTACGTAATCCTTGACTGCATCCAGGGTTTCCTGGGGCAGCCAGGTGTCCTGGTCGTAGACTTGAGTGGCCTTCTCGCCGGCATACACCTCCATCCAAGAGATTTTGCGCTTGCCGCCGTAGGCCTTTTCAACAGCTGCGTCGACCACCTTGATCATCACAGGGCTGATGTCGACGCCAATACCGTCACCTTCGATGTAGGGGATGATCGGTTGGTCAGGAACATTGAGAGAATGGTCTGCATTGACGGTGATTTTGTCGCCGACTGCCGGAACCTGAATCTTCTTGTATCCCATGCTGAACTCCATCTATGGATTGAACATCTGGCTGCGTTCGAGCCTACTCCAGATAAATGGCGACTGAAACCTCACGCCATGCTCACTTGCATCGAAAACAGCATAATTTGTCGCCTACAAGCCTGAAAGCAAAGGCAAAATCGCCAATCTTGAGCACATCGTGCCGCTTCAGGCACAACCTTCTCACCTGCGACCTTTAGACCAATGGACGACACACCTTTTGTATGAAGGCTCGGCGTAAGCATAGCGACCTATGTATAATGCCGCCGCTGACCAAAGAGTCACGACGGCTGACCGCTCTAGACAGTAGCCTTCAGCCAGAAAGCAGGACTATTACAATAGTCCAAACGCTTGACGCTCGACTGATGCAACCCAACATCACCGCGAAGAAACCTCGACATTTCGCTCATGGATGACTTTGAACGAACGCGCTCCACCCGGCGCATCTCGAGTTTCCGCGCACGCTTTCAGCAAAGAAGAGAGTTAATCCGAATATGCCCACCCGCTCGAAGATCATCTACACCTTCACCGACGAAGCCCCAGCCCTCGCCACCTATTCACTGCTGCCTATCGTAGAGGCCTTCACCGCTTCCGCTGATATTGCCGTGGAAACCCGCGACATTTCCCTGGCCGCGCGCATCCTCGCAAGCTTCCCCGAGCAACTGGGCGCCAAGGCTATCCCGGACCACCTCGCCGAACTGGGCGACCTGGCCGTTACGCCTGAAGCCAACATCATCAAGCTGCCTAACATCAGCGCCTCGACCCCGCAGCTGCAAGCCGCGATCAAGGAACTGCAGGCCCAGGGCTACGCCCTGCCGGACTACCCGGAAACCGTAACCACCGACGCGGAAAAAGAAACCCGTGCACGTTATGACAAGGTCAAGGGCAGCGCCGTGAACCCGGTACTGCGCGAAGGCAACTCCGACCGCCGCGCACCGCTGTCGGTCAAGAACTATGCGCGCAAGCACCCGCACAAAATGGGCGCCTGGGCTGCAGACTCCAAGTCCCACATCGCTCACATGAGCAATGGCGACTTCTACGGCAGCGAAAAAGCTGTACAGATCGAAGCCGCTGATGCGGTCAAAATCGAGCTTATCGCTCAAGACGGCACCGCCACTGTCCTGAAGGAAAAGACTTCGGTTCAGGCCGGCGAAATCATCGACACCGCCGTACTGAGCAAAAAAGCCCTGCGCAGCTTCATCGCCGCTGAAATCGAAGACGCCAAGAAACAAGGCGTGCTGCTGTCGGTGCACCTGAAAGCCACCATGATGAAGGTCTCCGACCCGATCATGTTCGGCCAGATCGTTGCCGAGTTCTATAAAGACGCCCTGGCCAAGCACGCTACCGTGCTGGAACAGATCGGCTTTAACCTGAACAACGGCATCGGCGACCTGTACGCGCGCATCAAGGCCCTGCCGGCCGACCAGCAAGCGCAGATCGAAGCTGACATCCAGGCGGTCTACGCCGCTCGCCCATCGCTGGCGATGGTCAACTCCGACAAAGGCATCACCAACCTGCACGTGCCGAGCGACGTGATCGTCGACGCCTCGATGCCGGCCATGATCCGTGACTCCGGCAAGATGTGGGGCACCGATGGCCAGCTGCACGACACCAAGGCTGTGATCCCGGATCGCTGCTACGCCACCATCTACCAAGCGGTCATCGAAGACTGCAAGGCCAATGGCGCTTTCGACCCGACCACCATGGGCAGCGTGCCAAACGTTGGCCTGATGGCCAAGAAAGCCGAAGAGTACGGCTCCCACGACAAGACCTTCCAGATCAAGGCTGACGGCGTAGTACGCGTCACCGACAGCAAGGGCAACCTGCTGATGGAACAGAAAGTCGAAGCCGGCGACATCTTCCGCATGTGCCAGACCAAAGACGCGCCGATCCAGGACTGGGTCAAACTGGCCGTCAACCGTGCCCGCGCCAGCAACACCCCAGCCATTTTCTGGCTGGACCCACAGCGCGCTCACGACGGTGTAGTGGTCGAAAAAGTTCAGGCTTACCTGAAAGACCACAACACCGAGGGCCTGGACATCCGCATCATGTCGCCGGTCGACGCGATGAAGTTCACCCTGGAGCGCACCCGCAAGGGCCTGGACACCATCTCGGTGACCGGTAACGTACTGCGCGACTACCTGACCGACCTGTTCCCGATCATGGAGCTGGGCACCAGCGCCAAGATGCTGTCGATCGTACCGCTGATGAACGGCGGTGGCCTGTTCGAAACCGGCGCCGGCGGTTCGGCTCCCAAGCACGTACAGCAACTGGTTGAAGAGAACTTCCTGCGCTGGGATTCCCTGGGCGAGTTCCTGGCCCTGGCCGCTTCCCTTGAGCATTTGGGTGTTACTTACAACAACCCGAAAGCCCTGGTACTGTCCAAGACCCTGGACCAGGCCACCGGCCAGTTCCTCGACAACAACAAGTCGCCATCGCGCAAAGTCGGCAACATCGACAACCGCGGCAGCCACTTCTACCTGGCGCTGTACTGGGCTCAAGCCCTGGCCGCCCAGACCGAAGACACTGCACTGCAAGCGCAGTTCGGCGAACTGGCCAAGACCCTGACCGCGAACGAAGCAACCATCGTTGCCGAACTCAACGCCGTACAGGGCAAGCCCGTGGACATCGGCGGCTACTACGCGCCGAACCCGGAGCTGACCAGCAAAGCCATGCGCCCAAGCAACACCCTCAACGCGGCAATTGCCAAGTTGAAGTAAGGTTGTAAGGATGCAAAGAAGCCCCGGCCCCGTGCCGGGGTTTCTGTTTGCGAGATCCAACTGAAGAAACCAAATCAAAATGTGGGAGGGGCGGTGCGACGATTCGACTTGCCCCCGATGGCGGAGTGTCAGGCTCCAATGTACTGGCTGACATACTGCTATCGGGAGCAAGCCCCCTCCCACACTGACCGCGCCCCAACTTGAACCGAGGCATCCCATGACCTGGCAACCCCACATCACCGTCGCCACCATCGTCGAAGACAACGGTCGCTTCCTGATGGTCGAAGAGCTCAAGGGCGGCCGCGCCGTGCTCAACCAGCCCGCCGGCCACCTCGACCCGCACGAAACCCTCACCGAAGCCGCCGTGCGTGAAACCCTCGAAGAAACCGGCTGGGACGTCGAAGCCATCGGCATCGTCGGCCTCTACCTCTACACCGCCCCCAGCAATGGCGTGACCTACCAACGCGTGTGCTTTATCGCCAAAGCCCTGAAGCACCACCCGGACTATCAACTCGACGAAGGCATCCTCCGCGCCCGCTGGCTCACCCGCGAGGAGCTGATGGCCGTGCGCGATGACTGGCGCAGCGAGCTGATCATCCGCTGTATCGATGATTATCTGGCCGGCCAGCGGCACAGCCTCGAATTGATCCGCCCTTCTCTTTAGCCTTGAAGGCTTGAGCCTGATAGAATCGCGTCCTTTTTCAAGACACCCGTTGAAACCCTATGCGTGATCCAGCCCCTTCTGACACACAAAAGAAGCGCGTCATCGTCGGCATGTCCGGCGGCGTGGATTCTTCCGTTTCCGCCGTTCTGCTCATGGAGCAGGGTTATGAGGTGGAAGGCCTGTTCATGAAGAACTGGGAAGAAGACGATGGAACGGAATATTGCACCGCCATGGACGACCTGGCGGACGCCCAGGCCGTCTGCGACAAGATTGGCATCAAGCTGCACACCGCCAACTTTGCCGCCGAGTACTGGGACAACGTGTTCGAGCACTTCCTGGCCGAATACAAGGCCGGTCGCACGCCGAACCCGGACATCCTGTGTAACCGCGAGATCAAGTTCAAGGCGTTCCTCGACTACGCCATGATCCTCGGCGCCGACCTGATTGCAACCGGCCACTACGTGCGCCGTCGCGATATCGATGGCCGCACCGAACTGCTCAAGGGCCTGGATCCGAACAAGGACCAGAGCTACTTCCTGCACGCCGTCGGCGGCGAACAGATCGCCAAGACCCTGTTCCCGGTGGGAGAGCTGGAAAAACCCGAAGTGCGCCGGATCGCCGAGAAACACGGCCTGGCCACCGCCAAGAAAAAGGATTCCACCGGAATCTGCTTTATCGGCGAGCGCCGCTTCAGCGACTTCCTCAAGCAATACCTGCCGGCGCAACCGGGCGAAATCCATACCACTGAAGGTGAAGTGATCGGCCGCCACCACGGCCTGATGTACCACACCATCGGCCAGCGCCAGGGCCTGGGTATCGGCGGCCTGAAAGACGCTGGCGAAGAGCCGTGGTACGTGCTGGTCAAGGACCTGGAAAACAACGTGCTGATCGTCGGCCAGGGCAATGAACACCCGCTGCTGTTCTCCGGCGCGCTGCTGGCGTCGGAAATCTATTGGGTCAACCCGATCGACTTGAGCACTCCGCGCCGCCTGACCGCCAAGGTGCGCTATCGCCAGAGCGACCAGCCCTGCACCCTGGAAAAAACCGCCAGCGGCTACCGAGCAACGTTCGATGACCCGCAACGCGCAGTCACCCCCGGCCAGTCCGTGGTGTTCTATGACGGCGAAATCTGCCTGGGCGGCGGCGTGATTGAAGTCGCCGAGCCCTGGAGCAACCCGGCATGAGCCCGACCCAGGAGCAGTTGACGGCACTCGGCGGGGTGTTCCTCGCCGCCGTACTGGTGGACAAAATCGCCAAGACCGGCCAGGTCACCGAGGCGGGCCTGACCTGCATGCTCGGCAGCCTGCTGATCCGCGACCCCAAGGACACCCTGGAAGTCTACGGCGGCGACGACCTGGCGCTGCGTGAAGGTTACCGCGCGCTGATCGGCGCCCTGGAGCGCGACCCCAGCACCTTGCAGCGCGAACCGCTGCGCTACGCCCTGTCGATGCTCGGCCTTGAGCGTCAACTGGCCAAGCGCGAGGACATGCTAGAAGTCATAGGCAAGCGCCTGCCGCAAATTCAGTCCCAGGTAGAACACTTCGGCCCCGCCCACGAAAACGTGATCGCGGCCTGTGGTGCGCTGTACCAGGACACCTTGAGCACCTTGCGCCAGCGCATCCAGGTGCACGGCGACATGCGCAACCTGCAGCAACCGAACAATGCCTCGAAAATCCGCGCGCTGCTGCTGGCCGGTATTCGTTCGGCGCGGTTGTGGCGGCAGTTGGGCGGCCATCGCTGGCAACTGGTGATCAGCCGGCGCAAATTGCTCAAAGAGCTTTACCCGTTGATGCGTAACGAATAAGTCGCAGCAACCCGCTTTTTTATAGCCTCACGCGTAATACGCCGGTCAGTTGGCGACGGACCGGCGAATTTTTTCATGTATGATACGCGCCCCATTTCGTTGCCCGACTGTCCGAGAACACCCCATGCAGCTTTCTTCGCTCACTGCGGTTTCCCCTGTAGACGGCCGCTACGCCGGCAAAACCCAGGCCCTGCGCCCTATTTTCAGCGAATACGGCCTGATCCGTGCTCGTGTACTGGTTGAAGTGCGCTGGCTCCAGCGCCTGGCCGCTCACTCTGCCATCAGCGAAGTGCCGGCGTTTTCCGCCGAGGCCAACGCTGTATTGAACACCCTGGCGGAAAACTTTTCCCTGGAGCACGCCGAGCGTGTGAAAGAGATCGAGCGCACCACCAACCACGACGTCAAAGCCATTGAGTACCTGCTCAAAGAGCAAGCGGCCAAGCTGCCGGAACTGGCCCAGGTCAGCGAGTTCATCCACTTTGCCTGCACCAGCGAGGACATCAACAACCTGTCCCACGCCCTGATGCTGCGCGAAGGCCGCGATGACGTGATGCTGCCGCTGATGCGCCAGACCGCCGAAGCGATCCGCGAGCTGGCGATCCGTTTTGCTGCCGTACCGATGCTGTCGCGCACCCACGGCCAGCCGGCTTCGCCAACTACCCTGGGTAAAGAACTGGCCAACGTGGTGTACCGCCTGGAGCGCCAGATCGCCCAAGTCGCCGCCGTACCGCTGCTGGGCAAGATCAATGGCGCCGTCGGCAACTACAACGCACACATCTCCGCCTACCCGGAAATCGACTGGGAAGAAAACGCCCGCGCCTTCATCGAAGACGAGCTGGGCCTGGGCTTCAACCCGTACACCACGCAGATCGAACCGCACGACTACATCGCCGAACT
This sequence comes from Pseudomonas sp. AC463, assembly GCF_979253585.1. Lineage (NCBI taxonomy): Bacteria > Pseudomonadati > Pseudomonadota > Gammaproteobacteria > Pseudomonadales > Pseudomonadaceae > Pseudomonas > Pseudomonas sp. AC463. The sequence continues at coordinate 244,003 of NZ_CEEDDZ010000003.1, forward strand.
GTTCGACGCCATTGCGCGCTTCAACACCATCCTGATCGACTTCGATCGCGATATCTGGGGCTACATCTCCCTGGGCTACTTCAAGCAGCGCACCATTGCCGGTGAAATCGGTTCGTCGACCATGCCGCACAAGGTCAACCCGATCGACTTCGAAAACTCCGAAGGCAACCTCGGCATCGCCAACGCCCTGTTCCAGCACCTGGCCAGCAAGTTGCCGATCTCCCGCTGGCAGCGCGACCTGACCGACTCCACCGTACTGCGCAACCTCGGCGTGGGCTTTGCTCACAGCGTGATCGCGTACGAAGCCAGCCTTAAAGGCATCAGCAAACTGGAACTCAACGAGCAGAAAATCGCCGCTGACCTGGACGCCTGCTGGGAAGTCCTGGCCGAGCCGATCCAGACCGTGATGCGTCGCTACAACATCGAAAACCCCTACGAGAAGCTGAAAGAATTGACGCGCGGCAAGGGCATCAGCCCGCAAGCACTGCAAACTTTCATCGACGGCCTGGACATGCCAGCCGCTGCCAAGGCCGAGCTGAAACTGCTCACCCCGGCCAACTACATCGGCAACGCCGTAGAGCAAGCCAAGCGCATCTGATCAGCGCAACCCCTCTTGAGACGCCCGGCCGCGCCGGGCGTTTTTATTCCAGTCTGAAAAGTGCTTTTTTTCAATAGGTTACACATGAATCCTGATATCCCTCTTCAACTTCTGGGCGGCATCACGGCGCGGGAATTCCTGCGCGACTACTGGCAGAAAAAACCGCTGCTGATCCGTCAGGCCATCCCTGATTTCGAAAGCCCGATCGACGCCGACGAACTCGCCGGCCTGGCCCTGGAAGAAGAAGTCGAATCGCGCCTGGTGATCGAGCACGGCGAGCGCCCATGGGAACTGCGTCGCGGCCCGTTCGCCGAAGACACCTTCAGCACCCTGCCCGAGCGCGAATGGACCCTGCTGGTGCAGGCCGTCGACCAGTTCGTGCCGGAAGTGGCCGAACTGCTGGAGCAATTTCGCTTCCTGCCAAGCTGGCGCATCGACGACGTGATGATCAGCTTCGCCGCACCCGGCGGCAGCGTGGGCCCGCACTTCGATAACTACGATGTGTTCCTGCTGCAAGCCCAAGGCAAGCGCAACTGGAAAATCGGCCAGATGTGCAGCTCCGAAAGCCCGCTGCTGCAGCACGCCGACCTGCGCATCCTCGCCGAATTCGAAGAAAGCGCCGAATGGGTGCTGGAACCGGGCGACATGCTCTACCTGCCGCCGCGCCTGGCGCACTTCGGGATTGCCGAAGACGACTGCATGACCTACTCGGTGGGCTTCCGCGCCCCGAGCGCCGCTGAAGTGCTGACCCACTTCACCGACTTCCTCAGCCAGTACCTGACCGACGAAGAACGCTACACCGACGCCGACGCACAGCCGGTCAGCGACCCGCACCAGATCCAGAGCGACGCCCTCGACCGCCTCAAGAGCCTGCTGGCCGAGCACATGAGCGACGAGCGCATGCTGCTGACCTGGTTCGGCCAGTTCATGACCGAGCCCCGCTACCCGGAACTGGTGGCCGGCGAGGAACTGGACGAGCAGGACTTTATCAGCCACCTGCAAGACGGCGCGATCCTGGTACGCAACCCGAGCGCACGGCTGGCGTGGTCCGAAGTCGACGACGACGTGCTGCTGTTCGCCAGCGGCCAGAGCCGTTACCTGCCGGGCAAGCTGCGCGAACTGCTTAAGCTGGTATGCGCGGCCGATTCCCTGCACGCCGAAAACCTCGGTGCATGGCTCGCGGACGAAGACGGTCGCGATCTGCTGTGCGAACTGGTCAAGCAAGGGAGCCTGGGGTTTGCCGATGAATAAGATTCACGTAAGTGTCGCGGACTGGCAAAAGGATATCGCTGAGATTCGGCGCATTCGTGAAGCGGTATTTATCGCTGAACAATCGGTCCCACCCGAGCTTGAGTGGGATGCGGACGACGCAGATGCCGTGCATTTCCTCGCCTTCGAGGGCGACTTTCCGATTGGCACCGCCCGCCTGCTGCCCAGCGGCGAGATCGGCCGCGTGTCGGTGCTCAAGGACTGGCGCGGGCTGAAGGTCGGCGACAAGCTGATGGAAGCGGTGATTGGCGTGGCCGAGCAACGTGGCCAAGCCAAGCAGTTCCTCAGTGCGCAGGTCTACGCGGCGCCGTTCTATGAGCGGCTGGGTTTCAAGATCGTCAGTGACGAGTTCCTTGAAGTCGGGATTCCGCATGTGGATATGGTGCGCGAGGGCTGATCCGGCACCGCGTCGCTGCCATCGGGGGCAAGCCCCCTCCCACATTTTGAGCCAGCATGCGGTCAGTGTGAGAGGGGGCTTGCCCACGATAGCTATCCCGGCAACACCCCAAAATGCCCTGCCTCGCCAGGGCATTTTGCCGTCTACGATTCAACTTGCGACCCGCCAGGCCGACAAACTGGCACTATCCAGCCTTTGACTCGCAGAGATAACGGACATGTCCCTACGCACCCTGCTCACCGCCCTCCTCCTGGCTGCCAGCGCATCGGCCATGGCCGACACCGAAGTCGTCAACCTGAGCAATCGCACCAGCGCCGACCTGCTGCCGGTGGCGCAGAATTTCATCGGCAAGGACGGCACCGTCAGCGCCTATGGCAACCAACTGATCGTTAACGCCGACCCCGGCAAGATCCAGGACCTGCGCGCCCTGCTCGCTCAACTGGACACACCGGCCAAACGCCTGCTGATCACCGTCGACACCAACGAAAACAACCAGCAGAACACCGGCAACAGCCAGACCCGCATCATCAGCTACGGCACCGCCAGCCGCGACGGCGGCATTCAACAGATCCAGGCCAGCGAAGGCGTGCCCGCGCTGATCCAGGTGGGCCAGAGCGTGCCGCTGACCACCACCCAGCCCGACGCCTATGGCCGCCCGCAAAACCAGACCCAGTACCGCAACGTGACCCAGGGCTTTTACGTGACCGCCAGCGTCACCGGCGAGACCGTCCACCTGGCGATCAGTACCAACCGTGACCGCATGAGCCAGGAACGTCCCGATGTAGTGAACGTGCAAAGCACCGACACAACCGTCAGCGGGCGCCTGGGCGAATGGATCCCCCTGGCCGGCATCAATCGCCAGACCCAGGCCGACAAATCCTCTGCAACCCGCAGCTACTCTACTCAGGGCCGCGATGACCTGACGCTGCGGGTCAAGGTCGACACTCTGAACTGAAGCACCAAAAACTGACTGACGAGTCGTCTTAGACTAAAGATGTAGTGCTTTAAAAAAAGCACTACAAAACATTTGACGATCCAAAAAAGCATGGGCATGATGGCCTCGCTCCCGCTAATCAGGGGCCCTGGCAAGGGCCTTCGGATCGCCGCTCCAAGCTACCCACCTGAGCCGATTCGTGTCTGTACCGCCCACAAGGCGTGTTTGACGAGGTTGCGACTGGAACGAAGTTGTCCCGAGGGACGGAAGCTAACCAGGTAACCCGGCAACACACTGATGGATCGTACCAAGGCCCACGACGCCCGAAGACTGTTCGCAGTTCGCCCTTACCTGCTCAACTCCCCTTGAGCCGATCGTTCATCCCGTCGCATTCCCCGCCAGACCCGACATGACCGCCTAAGCTTCTGGTCAGCGAGCAGCCCTGCCCACGCATTGAATGTGCGGCCGGCAAAACGGATGTTTTTCCAAACAAGAAGCGACGAGGTTTATTTCCATGGCACTGACACGCGAACAGCAAATTGCAGCCCTTGAGAAAGACTGGGCTGAAAACCCACGCTGGAAAGGCGTGACCCGCGCTTATTCCGCTGCTGACGTCGTCCGCCTGCGTGGCTCGGTTCAACCCGAGCACACCTTTGCAAAACTCGGCGCCGAGAAGCTGTGGAACCTGGTGACCCAGGGCGCCAAGCCTTCCTTCCGTCCCGACAAAGATTTCGTCAACTGCATGGGCGCCCTCACTGGCGGCCAGGCAGTTCAACAGGTAAAAGCCGGTATCCAGGCGATCTACCTGTCCGGCTGGCAAGTGGCTGCGGACAACAACTCCGCCGAATCCATGTACCCCGACCAATCGCTGTACCCGGTGGATTCGGTTCCAACCGTGGTCAAGCGCATCAACAACTCGTTCCGTCGTGCCGACCAGATCCAGTGGAAAGCCGGCAAAGGCCCGGGCGATGAAGGCTACATCGACTACTTCGCGCCGATCGTGGCCGACGCCGAAGCCGGTTTCGGCGGCGTACTGAACGCCTACGAGCTGATGAAGAGCATGATCGAGGCTGGCGCTGCCGGCGTGCACTTCGAAGACCAGCTGGCCTCGGTGAAGAAATGCGGCCACATGGGCGGCAAGGTACTGGTGCCGACCCAGGAAGCCGTGCAGAAGCTGACCGCTGCTCGCCTGGCCGCTGACGTTGCCGGTACGCCGACCATTATCCTGGCCCGTACCGACGCCAACGCTGCTGACCTGCTGACGTCGGACTGCGACCCGTACGACCAGCCATTCGTGACCGGCGAGCGTACCCAGGAAGGCTTCTATAAAGTCCGCGCCGGCCTCGACCAGGCCATCGCCCGCGGCCTGGCCTACGCGCCGTACGCCGACCTGATCTGGTGCGAAACCGCCAAGCCGGACCTGGACGAAGCCCGTCGCTTCGCCGAAGCGATCAAGAAGGAATACCCGGACCAGCTGCTGTCCTACAACTGCTCGCCTTCTTTCAACTGGAAGAAGAACCTGGACGACGCGACCATCGCCAAGTTCCAGCGCGAACTGTCGGCCATGGGCTACAAGCACCAGTTCATCACCCTGGCCGGCATCCACAACATGTGGCACAGCATGTTCAACCTGGCGCACGACTATGCCCGTAACGACATGACTGCCTACGTGAAGCTGCAAGAGCAGGAATTCGCTGACGCCTCCAAAGGCTACACCTTTGTGGCGCACCAGCAGGAAGTGGGCACCGGCTACTTCGACGACATGACCACCGTGATCCAGGGCGGCACCTCGTCCGTGACCGCGCTGACCGGTTCGACCGAAGAAGAGCAATTCCACTAAGCACCGCGTACACGGCCACTGCGGCCCCAAGGAAGACCTAACCGCAGTGCCGCACAACAATCACGCCCCGACTGGTTCGGGGCGTTTTTTTTGGCTCCCTGAAACACCACATTGGAATGCATGCAGCCTCAGGATTTCACGCAAAACATTGACCCAGAGCGGTATCCCCGCAATTCAAATCGGTTAAAAGATCCCCACCCACAACTAAGCAGCAATCAACCAAGTAACGGCAACTTCCCCCGCCACACGAGAAACATTCGCTTAAACCTCACGCAAACAATAGTCATTATCATTTAGCCAATGAAAACTTCGTTACTGACCAAACAAAACTTAATTGTTCAAAAGCCCGCTAATGCCCACCCCACAAGGGCTACAGCCCCAAGAAGGTGCACTATGTGCTTATTCCGCCAAATAATTTCGCTATAGGAATTTTACTTGCCCGGTGTTTAGCCATAAAATCACCGCGATTGATTGCAGTGCGACATATCGTCACTGCATCGTTACTTTTTCGAGCTCAGAGACCTTTGCTCTCTGTTAAGGATTTCCAGCATGACCGAAGCGACAGGACTCATGGCCCACAACTGGGGCTTTGCCATTTTCCTCCTCGGTGTTGTCGGCCTCTGCGCCTTCATGCTCGGCGTCTCCAGCCTCCTCGGGTCAAAAGCCTGGGGCCGCAGCAAAAACGAACCGTTCGAGTCCGGCATGCTACCTACAGGTGGCGCCCGCTTGCGGCTCTCAGCCAAATTCTATCTGGTCGCGATGCTGTTCGTGATCTTCGATATCGAAGCCCTTTTTCTCTTTGCCTGGTCTGTGTCCGTCCGCGAAAGCGGCTGGACCGGATTCGTCGAAGCTCTCGTTTTCATAGCAATTCTGTTGGCAGGCCTTGTCTACCTATTTCGAGTGGGCGCCCTTGACTGGGCTCCGGAAGCTCGTCGTAAGCGGCAAGCGAAGCTGAAACAATGAGGCTTTGGCGATGCAATACAATCTCACCAGGATCGACCCGGATGCTCCTAACGATCAGTACCCTATCGGCGAACGGGAAACCGTTTCCGATCCGTTAGAAGATCAAGTCCACAAAAACATCTACATGGGCAAACTCGAAGACGTGCTGAGTGGCGCGGTCAACTGGGGGCGTAAAAACTCCCTGTGGCCGTACAACTTCGGCCTTTCGTGCTGCTACGTGGAAATGACCACCGCCTTCACGGCGCCCCACGACATCGCGCGCTTTGGCGCCGAAGTTATTCGGGCATCACCGCGCCAGGCGGATTTCATGGTTATCGCCGGTACCTGCTTTATCAAGATGGCGCCGATCATTCAGCGTCTCTATGAGCAAATGCTCGAACCGAAGTGGGTTATCTCCATGGGTTCGTGCGCCAACTCCGGTGGCATGTACGACATCTACTCCGTCGTTCAAGGGGTGGACAAGTTCCTGCCCGTGGACGTCTACGTGCCTGGCTGCCCGCCCCGCCCTGAAGCATTCCTGCAAGGCTTGATGCTGTTGCAGGAATCGATTGGCAAGGAGCGTCGCCCGCTTTCCTGGGTAGTCGGTGATCAAGGCGTTTATCGCGCCGAGATGCCGTCACAAAAGGAACAGCGCCGCGAACAGCGAATCGCAGTCACCAACCTGCGCAGCCCCGACGAAGTCTGATCCAGACCGCTTCTTTTATAGAACGAAAACCTGGCTTCATTCTTTACGTTGACCGAAAGCGATAAAAAACCATGACTACAGGCAGTGCTCTGTATATCCCGCCTTATAAGGCAGACGACCAGGATGTGGTCGTCGAACTCAACAACCGTTTTGGCCCTGACGCCTTCACCGCCCAGGCCACGCGCACCGGTATGCCGGTGCTGTGGGTGGCGCGTGCCAAGCTCGTCGAAGTCCTGACCTTCCTGCGCAACCTGCCCAAGCCGTACGTCATGCTCTATGACCTGCATGGCGTGGACGAGCGTCTGCGCACCAAGCGTCAAGGCCTGCCGAGCGGCGCCGATTTCACCGTGTTCTACCACCTGATGTCGCTGGAACGTAACAGCGACGTGATGATCAAGGTCGCCCTCTCCGAGAGCGACCTGAGCGTCCCGACCGTGACCGGTATCTGGCCGAACGCCAGCTGGTACGAGCGTGAAGTCTGGGACATGTTCGGTATCGACTTCCCGGGCCATCCGCACCTGACGCGCATCATGATGCCGCCGACCTGGGAAGGTCACCCGCTGCGCAAGGACTTCCCTGCGCGCGCCACCGAATTCGACCCGTTCAGCCTCAACCTCGCCAAGCAGCAGCTTGAAGAGGAAGCGGCACGCTTCCGTCCGGAAGACTGGGGCATGAAGCGCTCCGGCACCAACGAGGACTACATGTTCCTCAACCTGGGCCCGAACCACCCTTCGGCTCACGGTGCCTTCCGTATCATCCTGCAGCTGGACGGCGAAGAAATCGTCGACTGCGTACCGGACATCGGCTACCACCACCGTGGTGCCGAGAAGATGGCCGAACGTCAGTCGTGGCACAGCTTCATCCCCTACACCGACCGTATCGACTACCTCGGCGGCGTGATGAACAACCTGCCGTACGTGCTCTCGGTCGAGAAGCTGGCCGGCATCAAGGTCCCGGACCGCGTCGACACCATCCGCATCATGATGGCCGAGTTCTTCCGGATCACCAGCCACCTGCTGTTCCTGGGTACATACATCCAGGACGTCGGCGCCATGACCCCGGTGTTCTTCACCTTCACCGACCGCCAGCGCGCCTACAAGGTCATCGAGGCCATCACCGGTTTCCGTCTGCACCCGGCCTGGTACCGCATCGGCGGCGTGGCCCACGACCTGCCGAACGGTTGGGAGCGCCTGGTCAAGGAATTCATCGACTGGATGCCCAAGCGTCTGGACGAGTACCAAAAGGCTGCGCTGGATAACAGCATCCTCAAGGGTCGTACCATCGGCGTCGCCGCCTACAACACCAAAGAGGCCCTGGAATGGGGCGTCACCGGTGCCGGCCTGCGCTCGACTGGCTGTGACTTCGACCTGCGTAAAGCGCGCCCGTACTCCGGCTACGAGAACTTCGAATTCGAAGTCCCGCTGGCCGCCAACGGCGATGCCTACGACCGTTGCATCGTGCGCGTCGAAGAAATGCGCCAGAGCTTGAAAATCATCGAGCAGTGCATGCGCAACATGCCGGCAGGCCCGTACAAGGCGGATCACCCGCTGACCACGCCGCCGCCCAAAGAGCGCACGCTGCAGCACATCGAAACCCTGATCACGCACTTCCTGCAAGTTTCGTGGGGCCCGGTGATGCCGGCCAACGAATCCTTCCAGATGATCGAAGCGACCAAGGGTATCAACAGTTATTACCTGACGAGCGATGGCGGCACCATGAGCTACCGCACCCGGATTCGTACTCCAAGCTTCCCGCACTTGCAGCAGATCCCTTCGGTGATCAAAGGCGAGATGGTCGCGGACTTGATTGCGTACCTGGGTAGTATCGATTTCGTTATGGCCGACGTGGACCGCTAAGCATGAATAGCACGCTTATCCAGACAGACCGTTTCACCCTGAGTGAAACCGAGCGCTCGGCCATCGAGCACGAGCTGCATCACTACGAAGACCCGCGCGCGGCGTCGATCGAAGCCTTGAAGATCGTCCAGAAGGAACGTGGCTGGGTGCCGGACGGCGCCCTCTACGCCATCGGCGAGATCCTTGGCATCCCGGCGAGCGACGTTGAAGGGGTGGCGACGTTCTACAGCCAGATCTTCCGCCAGCCGGTGGGCCGCCACATCATTCGCGTGTGCGACAGCATGGTCTGCTACATCGGTGGCCACGAATCGGTGGTCAGCGAGATCCAGAACAAGCTCGGCATCGGCCTCGGCCAAACCACTGCGGACGGCCGCTTCACGCTGCTGCCGGTGTGCTGCCTGGGCAACTGCGACAAGGCGCCGGCGTTGATGATCGACGACGACACATTCGGTGACGTGCAGCCAGCTGGCGTCACCCAATTGCTCGAGGGCTACCCATGACCCTTACATCTTTCGGCCCGGCCAACCTGATCAAGCGTTCGCCTGAAACCCATCCGCTGACCTGGCGCCTGCGTGACGATGCCGAGCCGGTCTGGCTCGACGAGTACCAGGCCAAGAACGGTTACGCGGCGGCGCGCAAAGCCTTCGCCGACATGGCCCAGGACGACATCGTCCAGACCGTCAAGGACGCAGGCTTGAAAGGCCGCGGCGGTGCAGGCTTCCCCACGGGTGTGAAGTGGGGCCTGATGCCCAAGGACGAATCCATCAACATCCGCTACCTGCTGTGCAACGCGGATGAAATGGAGCCGAACACCTGGAAAGACCGCATGCTGATGGAGCAACTGCCCCATCTGCTGATCGAAGGCATGCTGATCAGCGCCCGCGCGCTCAAAACCTACCGGGGCTACATCTTCCTGCGCGGCGAATACACCACCGCCGCCAAGCACCTCAACCGTGCCGTGGCAGAAGCCAAGGCGGCAGGCCTGCTGGGCAAGAACATCCTCGGCTCGGGTTTTGACTTCGAGCTGTTCGTGCACACCGGCGCCGGGCGTTATATCTGCGGTGAAGAAACCGCGCTGATCAACTCCCTCGAAGGCCGCCGCGCCAACCCGCGCTCCAAGCCGCCCTTCCCTGCCGCCGTGGGCGTGTGGGGCAAGCCGACCTGCGTGAACAACGTCGAAACCCTGTGCAACGTACCGGCGATCATCGCCGACGGCGTGGACTGGTACAAATCCTTGGCCCGCGAAGGCAGCGAAGACATGGGCACCAAGCTCATGGGCTTCTCCGGCAAGGTCAAGAACCCCGGCCTGTGGGAGCTGCCATTCGGTGTGACCGCCCGCGAGCTGTTCGAGGACTATGCCGGCGGCATGCGTGACGGCTACACCTTGAAAGCCTGGCAACCAGGCGGTGCCGGTACCGGCTTCCTGCTCCCTGAGCATCTGGACGCACAAATGTATGCCGGCGGCATCGGCAAGGTGGGCACCCGGATGGGTACCGGCCTGGCGATGGCGGTCGACAACACCGTGAACATGGTCTCGCTGCTGCGCAACATGGAGCAGTTCTTTGCCCGTGAGTCGTGCGGCTTCTGCACCCCATGCCGCGACGGTTTGCCGTGGAGCGTGAAGCTGCTGATGGCGTTGGAAAATGGCGAAGGCCGCGAGGGTGATATCGAAACCCTGCTCGGTCTGGTCGGCTTCCTCGGCCCAGGCAAGACCTTTTGTGCTCACGCACCGGGCGCCGTGGAGCCATTGGGCAGCGCCATCAAATACTTCCGCTCGGAGTTCGAAGCCGGCATCGCGCCTACCAGCGCCGCCGTCCCGCCTCTGGCAAGGCCGATCGTAGTCGGCGCATAACGATTTAACAGGCGAAGGGTCCGTGCCCTTCGCCTGCTCATGGGCTGACGCCGTAAAGGCTGTGTTGATGCCCATGAATAACAAGATTCCATTAGCCACGCCCGCTGACAACGGGCCAACGAAGAACTTTGAACCATGGCCACTATCCACGTAGACGGCAAAGCGCTCGAAGTCGATGGGGCAGACAACCTGTTACAGGCATGTCTGTCACTAGGCCTCGACATCCCGTATTTCTGCTGGCACCCCGCGCTTGGTAGCGTCGGTGCCTGTCGCCAGTGTGCGGTCAAGCAATACACCGACGAGAACGACACCCGTGGTCGTATCGTCATGTCGTGCATGACCCCAGCCACCGACAACACCTGGATCTCCATCGAAGATGAAGAATCCAAGGCGTTCCGCGCCAGCGTTGTCGAATGGCTGATGACCAACCACCCCCACGACTGCCCGGTCTGTGAGGAAGGCGGTCACTGCCACCTGCAAGACATGACGGTGATGACCGGCCACAACGAGCGCCGTTATCGCTTCACCAAGCGTACCCACCAGAACCAGGACCTCGGCCCGTTCATTTCCCACGAAATGAACCGCTGCATCGCCTGCTATCGCTGCGTACGCTTCTATAAAGACTACGCCGGCGGCACCGACCTGGGCGTATTCGGCGCCCACGACAACGTGTACTTCGGTCGCGTTGAAGACGGCGTGCTCGAAAGCGAGTTCTCCGGCAACCTCACCGAGGTCTGCCCGACCGGTGTGTTCACCGACAAGACGCACTCCGAGCGCTACAACCGTAAGTGGGACATGCAGTTCGCCCCGAGCATCTGCCATGGCTGCTCCAGCGGTTGCAACATCTCCCCGGGCGAGCGCTACGGCGAACTGCGTCGTATCGAAAACCGCTTCAACGGTTCGGTCAACCAGTACTTCCTGTGCGACCGTGGCCGTTTCGGCTATGGCTACGTCAACCGCAAGGACCGCCCTCGCCAGCCGCTGCTGGCCGATGGTGCCAAGCTCAGCCTGGACGCGGCGCTGGATAAAGCCGCCGACCTGCTGCGCGGCCGCAATATCGTCGGTATCGGTTCGCCGCGCGCCAGCCTCGAAAGCAACTTCGCGTTGCGCGAGCTGGTCGGCGCCGAGCACTTCTACAGCGGTATCGAAGCCGCAGAGCTGGAGCGTATCCGTCTGGTCCTGCAGGTGCTGAACGACAGCCCGCTGCCCGTGCCGAACATGCGCGACATCGAAGACCACGATGCCATTTTCGTGCTCGGTGAAGACCTGACCCAAACCGCAGCGCGCGTGGCCCTGTCCCTGCGCCAGTCGGTCAAAGGCAAGGCCGAAGACATGGCCGACGCCATGCGCGTCCAGCCGTGGCTTGACGCTGCGGTGAAAAACATCGGCCAGCACGCGCTGAACCCGCTGTTTATCGCGAGCCTGGCTGAAACCAAGCTCGACGACATCGCCGAAGAGTGCGTGCACGCAGCACCCGACGACCTGGCCCGCATCGGTTTCGCCGTGGCCCACGCCCTCGACGCCAGCGCGCCTGCCGTCGACGGCCTGGACACTGAAGCCGTGGAACTCGCCCAGCGCATCGCCGACGCCCTGCTGGCCGCCAAGCGCCCATTGATCATTGCCGGTACCTCGTTGGGTTCCAAGGCGCTGATCGAAGCCGCGGCCAATATTGCCAAAGCCTTGAAGCTGCGCGACAAGAACGGCTCCATCAGCCTGGTGGTGCCGGAAGCCAACAGCCTCGGCCTGGCCATGCTCGGTGGCGAGTCCCTGGACGCCGGCCTGCAAGCGGTGATCGACGGCAATGCCGACGCCATCGTGGTGCTGGAAAACGACCTCTACACCCGCACCGATGCCGCCAAGGTTGACGCCGCGCTGAATGCGGCCAAAGTGCTGATCGTCGCCGACCACCAGAAGACCGCCACCAGCGATCGCGCCCAGCTGGTATTGCCAGCGGCGAGCTTCGCCGAAGGCGACGGCACCCTGGTCAGCCAGGAAGGCCGCGCCCAGCGCTTCTTCCAGGTGTTCGATCCGAAGTACATGGACGCCAGCATCCTGGTGCACGAAGGCTGGCGCTGGCTGCATGCCCTGCGCGCTACCCTGTTGAACCAACCGATCGACTGGACCCAGCTCGACCACGTGACCGCCGCCACCGCCGCAAGCGCGCCGCAGCTGGCACGTATCGTCGACGCTGCACCGTCCGCCGCGTTCCGCATCAAGGGCATGAAACTGGCCCGTGAACCGCTGCGCTACTCCGGTCGTACCGCCATGCGCGCCGACATCAGCGTGCACGAACCGCGTACCCCGCAAGACCACGACACCGCGTTTGCCTTCTCCATGGAAGGTTACTCGGGTTCGGTCGAACCGCGTCAGCAGGTGCCATTTGCCTGGTCGCCGGGCTGGAACTCGCCGCAGGCCTGGAACAAGTTCCAGGACGAAGTCGGTGGTCACATCCGTGCTGGCGACCCGGGCACCCGCCTGATCGAAAGCACCGGTGACTCGCTGAACTGGTTCGCTGCGGTACCGCGTCCATTCAACCCGGCCCAGGGCACCTGGCAGGTTGTGCCGTTCTTCCACCTGTTCGGCAGCGAAGAGACCTCTTCCAAAGCCGCGCCGGTGCAAAGCCGCATCCCCGAAGCCTACGTGTCGGTGGCCAAGTCCGAAGCCGACCGCCTCGGCGTCAACGACGGTGCCCTGCTCAGCCTGAACGTGGCCGGCCAGACCCTGCGTCTGCCGCTGCGCATCAACGATGAGTTGGGTGCCGGCCTGGTTGCATTGCCAAAAGGCCTCGCGGGTATCCCGCCGGCGATCTTCGGTAAAACCGTTGACGGTCTGCAGGAGGCAGCGCAATGACTTGGTTCACCCCTGAAGTGATCGACGTGATCATCTCGGTCGTCAAGGCCATCGTGATCCTGTTAGCCGTGGTCGTTGCGGGCGCCCTGCTCAGCTTCGTCGAACGTCGCCTGTTGGGCTGGTGGCAGGACCGTTACGGTCCGAACCGCGTTGGCCCGTTCGGCATGTTCCAGATCGCGGCCGACATGCTGAAAATGTTCTTCAAGGAAGACTGGACCCCGCCGTTTGCCGACAAGGTGATTTTCACCCTGGCACCGGTCGTGGCCATGAGCGCCTTGCTGATCGCCTTTGCCGTTATCCCGATCACCCCGACCTGGGGCGTGGCGGACCTGAACATCGGCTTGCTGTTCTTCTTCGCCATGGCCGGTCTGTCGGTCTACGCGGTGCTGTTCGCCGGTTGGTCGAGCAACAACAAGTTCGCCCTGCTGGGCAGCTTGCGGGCCTCGGCCCAGACCGTGTCCTACGAAGTGTTCATGGGCCTCGCGCTGATGGGCATCGTGGTGCAGGTCGGCTCGTTCAACATGCGCGACATCGTCGAGTACCAGGCGCAGAACCTGTGGTTCATCATTCCGCAGTTCTTTGGCTTCTGTACCTTCTTCATTGCTGGCGTGGCCGTGACTCACCGTCACCCCTTCGACCAGCCGGAAGCGGAACAGGAACTGGCCGACGGTTACCACATTGAATATGCCGGCATGAAGTGGGGCATGTTCTTCGTCGGTGAATACATCGGCATCATCTTGATCTCGGCCCTGCTGGTCACGCTGTTCTTCGGCGGCTGGCACGGTCCATTCGGCATTCTGCCGCAGTTGGCGTTCTTCTGGTTCTTCCTCAAGACCGCGTTCTTCATCATGTTGTTTATCCTGCTGCGCGCTTCCATTCCGCGTCCACGATACGACCAGGTGATGGATTTCAGCTGGCGCTTCTGCCTGCCGCTGACCCTGATCAATTTGCTGGTGACTGCTGCCGTTGTGTTGTTGAACACGCCAGCGGGCGCGGTTCAGTGAGGATTTGACCCATGTTCAAATATATTGGCGACATCGTTAAGGGTACCGGTACCCAGTTGCGAAGCCTGGTGATGGTTTTCGGCCATGGCTTTCGCAAACGCGACACCCTGCAATACCCGGAAGAAGCGGTGTACCTGCCGCCGCGCTACCGCGGCCGCATCGTACTCACCCGCGACCCCGATGGCGAAGAGCGTTGCGTAGCCTGCAACCTGTGCGCCGTGGCGTGCCCGGTGGGTTGCATCTCCCTGCAGAAAGCTGAAACCGAAGACGGTCGCTGGTACCCGGACTTCTTCCGCATCAACTTCTCGCGCTGCATTTTCTGCGGCCTCTGCGAGGAAGCTTGCCCGACCACCGCAATCCAGCTCACGCCGGATTTCGAGATGGCCGAGTTCAAACGTCAGGACCTGGTGTACGAGAAAGAAGATCTGCTGATCTCTGGTCCCGGTAAAAACCCTGATTACAACTTCTATCGTGTTGCAGGTATGGCCGTTGCCGGTAAGCCGAAAGGCGCCGCACAAAACGAAGCCGAGCCGATCAACGTGAAGAGCTTGCTGCCTTAAGGAAGAAAGATGGAATTCGCTTTCTATTTCGCGTCGGGTATTGCGGTTGTGTCCACGCTTCGCGTGATCACCAACACCAACCCCGTGCACGCCCTGCTCTACCTGATCATTTCGCTGATCGCCGTGGCCATGACCTTCTTTGCACTCGGCGCACCGTTCGCCGGCGTGCTGGAAGTGATCGCCTACGCCGGCGCCATCATGGTGCTGTTCGTGTTTGTGGTGATGATGCTCAACCTGGGACCGGCTTCGGTCGCCCAGGAACGCGTCTGGCTCAAGCCCGGCATCTGGCTCGGCCCGGTCATCCTCGCGGCACTGCTGCTAGGTGAACTGCTGTATGTGCTGTTCGCTCACCAGAGCGGCCAGGCCATCGGCCACACCACCGTAGACGCAAAAGCCGTGGGCATCAGCCTGTTTGGCCCGTACCTGCTGGTGGTCGAACTGGCGTCGATGCTGCTGCTCGCTGCAGCCATCACGGCCTTCCACTTGGGCCGCAACGAAGCCAAGGAGCAATGACGATGCCTGCTATCCCTTTGGAGCATGGTCTGGCGGTCGCCGGCATCCTGTTCTGCCTTGGCCTGGTCGGCCTGATGGTTCGCCGTAACATTCTGTTCGTGTTGATGAGCCTGGAAATCATGATGAACGCTGCCGCACTGGCGTTCATCGTGGCGGGCGCACGTTGGGGCCAGCCGGATGGACAAGTCATGTTCATCCTGGTGATCAGCCTGGCAGCCGCCGAAGCCAGTATTGGCCTGGCGATCCTGCTGCAGCTGTACCGTCGCTTCCACACGCTTGATATCGACGCTGCCAGTGAGATGCGCGGATGAACATGATCTTTCTGACTTTCGTATTTCCCCTGATCGGTTTCCTGCTGCTGTCGTTCTCTCGCGGGCGCTGGTCGGAAAACCTCTCGGCCTTGATCGGCGTGGGTTCGATTGGCCTGTCGGCCATCGTGGCCGCCTACGTCATCTGGCAATTCAACGTGGCACCGCCGGAAGGCGGCCACTACACCCTGGTGCTGTGGCAGTGGATGTCGGTGGAGGGCTTCAAGCCCAACTTCGCCCTCTACGTCGATGGCCTGTCGATCACCATGCTCGGCGTGGTGGTGGGTGTAGGCTTCCTGATCCACCTGTTCGCGTCCTGGTACATGCGCGGTGAAGCGGGTTACTCGCGCTTCTTCTCGTACACCAACCTGTTTATCGCCAGCATGCTGTTCCTGGTACTCGGCGATAACCTATTGTTCCTGTACTTCGGCTGGGAAGGCGTGGGCCTGTGCTCGTACCTGTTGATCGGTTTCTACTACAGCAACCGCAACAACGGCAACGCGGCACTCAAGGCCTTTATCGTCACCCGGATCGGCGACGTGTTCATGGCCATCGGCCTGTTCATCCTGTTCCAACAGGTGGGCACGCTGAACATCCAGGAACTGCTGGTGCTGGCACCGCAGAAATTCCAGGTCGGCGACTTCTGGATCACCCTGGCGACCCTGATGCTGCTGGGCGGCGCCGTGGGTAAATCCGCGCAACTGCCGCTGCAAACCTGGCTGGCGGACGCGATGGCCGGCCCTACCCCGGTTTCTGCACTGATCCACGCCGCAACCATGGTAACCGCCGGTGTCTACCTGATCGCGCGTACCCACGGCCTGTTCACCCTGGCGCCGGACATCCTGCATCTTGTAGGGATCGTCGGTGGCGTGACCCTGGTACTGGCCGGCTTCGCCGCGCTGGTGCAGACCGACATCAAGCGCATCCTCGCCTACTCGACCATGAGCCAGATCGGCTACATGTTCCTGGCCCTGGGCGTTGGCGCCTGGGACGCGGCGATCTTCCACCTGATGACCCACGCCTTCTTCAAGGCCCTGCTGTTCCTTGCTTCCGGTGCGGTGATCGTTGCCTGCCACCACGAGCAGAACATCTTCAAGATGGGCGGCCTGTGGAAGAAACTGCCTTTGGCCTACGCCAGTTTCATCGTCGGTGGTGCCGCCCTGGCCGCCCTGCCATTGGTGACCGCCGGTTTTTACTCGAAAGACGAAATCCTCTGGGAAGCTTTCGCCAGCGGTAACCAGAACCTGCTGTACGCAGGCCTGGTGGGTGCGTTCATGACCTCGCTGTACACCTTCCGCCTGATCTTCATCACCTTCCACGGTGAAGCCAAGACCGAAGCACACGCAGGCCACGGCATCTCCCACTGGCTGCCATTGTCGGTGCTGATCGTCCTGTCGACCTTCATCGGCGCCATGATCACCCCGCCACTCGCCGGTGTACTGCCGGAAAGCGCCGGGCATGCCGGTGGCGCCGCCAAGCACAGCCTGGAAATCGCCTCGGGCGCCATCGCCCTGGCCGGTATCCTGCTGGCTGCGCTGCTGTTCCTCGGCAAGCGTCGCTTCGTCACCGCCGTGGCCAACAGTGGCATCGGCCGCTTCCTGTCGGCCTGGTGGTTCGCTGCCTGGGGCTTCGACTGGATCTACGACAAACTGTTCGTCAAGCCGTACCTCGCCATCAGCCATGTACTGCGTAAAGACCCGCTCGACCAGACCATCGGTTTGATCCCGCGCGCCGCCAAGGCCGGTCACACCGCCTTGAGCCGCAGCGAGACCGGCCAGTTGCGTTGGTATGCAGCTTCCATGGCCCTCGGTGCCGTGCTGGTGATCGGCGCCATCGTTGTGGTAGCGGTCTGACTATGTCTATGCACTTTGCGAACTTGCGAAAGGAAACGAGCCCGTCATGATTCTGCCCTGGCTAATCCTGATCCCCTTTATCGGCGGCCTGCTCTGCTGGATGGGTGAACGCTTCGGCGCCACCCTCCCCCGCTGGATTGCGTTGCTGACCATGTCCCTGGAACTCGCGCTCGGCCTCTGGCTGTGGGCCCATGGCGACTATTCATTTGCTCCGGCACCGGGCGTCGACCCCACCTTCGCGCTTGAATTCAAGCACGTGTGGATCCAGCGCTTCGGCATCAACGTGCACCTGGCCCTCGACGGCCTGTCGCTGTTGATGATCCTGCTGACCGGCCTGCTGGGTATCCTCTCGGTACTCTGCTCCTGGAAAGAAATCCAGCGTCACGTGGGCTTCTTCCACCTGAACCTGATGTGGATCCTGGGCGGCGTCGTCGGCGTGTTCCTTGCGCTGGACCTGTTCATGTTCTTCTTCTTCTGGGAAATGATGCTGGTGCCGATGTACTTCCTCATCGCGCTCTGGGGTCACAGTTCTTCGGACGGCAAGAAAACCCGGATCTACGCGGCGACCAAGTTCTTCATCTTCACCCAGGCTTCCGGCCTGATCATGTTGGTGGCGATCCTGGGTCTGGTACTGGTCAACTTCAACAACACCGGCGTGATTACCTTCAACTACGCCGACCTGTTGAAAACCAAGATGTCCCTGACCACCGAGTACATCCTGATGCTGGGCTTCTTCATCGCCTTCGCGGTGAAGCTGCCGGTGGTGCCGTTCCACTCCTGGCTGCCGGATGCTCACGCCCAGGCGCCGACTGCCGGCTCCGTGGACCTGGCCGGTATCCTGCTGAAGACTGCGGCTTATGGTCTGCTGCGTTTTGCCCTGCCGCTGTTCCCGAATGCCTCGGCCGAGTTTGCGCCGATCGCCATGACCCTGGGTCTGATCGGGATCTTCTACGGTGCATTCCTGGCCTTCGCGCAAACCGACATCAAGCGTCTGATTGCCTTCTCGTCCGTTTCCCACATGGGTTTCGTCCTGATCGGCATCTACTCCGGCAGCCAATTGGCGCTGCAGGGCGCAGTGATCCAGATGCTGGCTCACGGTGTGTCGGCCGCTGCACTGTTTATCCTCAGTGGCCAGCTGTACGAGCGCCTGCATACCCGTGACATGCGTGAAATGGGTGGCGTGTGGTCGCGCATCGCGTACCTGCCGGCGATCAGCCTGTTCTTCGCTGCCGCGTCCCTGGGCTTGCCGGGTACCGGCAACTTTATCGGCGAGTTCCTGATCCTGATGGGTGCCTTCGTGCAAACGCCGTGGATCAGTGCGATTGCTACCTCCGGCCTGGTGTTTGGTTCGGTTTACTCGTTGATCATGATCCACCGCGCCTACTTCGGCCCGGCCAAGTCCGACACCGTCCTGCAAGGGATGGATGCTCGCGAACTGATCATGGTGCTCGGCCTTGCGGTATTGCTGATTTACATCGGCGTGTACCCGCAACCGTTCCTGGACACTTCTGCCGCAACGATGCATGGCGTGCAGCAGTGGTTCGGCACCGCCTTCTCTCAACTCGCTTCGGCCCGGTAAGAGCGCTATGGAATTCACGATCCAACACTTTATCGCGCTTGCGCCGCTGCTGATCACCAGCCTCACCATCGTGGTGGTGATGCTGGCGATCGCCTGGCGCCGCAATCATTCGCAAACGTTCCTGCTGTCCTGTGCCGGCTTGAACCTGGCCCTGCTGTCGATCATCCCGGCCCTCAAGGTCGCGCCATTGGCGGTGACGCCGCTGATGATGGTCGATGACTTCGCGCTGCTGTACATCGCCCTGATCCTGGTCGCGACCCTGGCCTGTGTCACCCTCGCCCACGCCTACCTCGGCGAAGGCGGCACGGGTTACCCAGGCAACCGCGAAGAGCTGTACCTGCTGATCCTGCTGGCTGCGGCCGGCGGTATCGTGCTGGTCAGCGCGCAGCACCTGGCCGGCCTGTTCATCGGGCTGGAACTGCTGTCGATCCCGACCTACGGCCTGGTGGCCTACGCCTTCTTCAACAAGCGCTCCCTGGAAGCCGGCATCAAGTACATGGTGCTGTCGGCCGCCGGTTCCGCGTTCCTGTTGTTTGGTATGGCCCTGCTTTACGCAGAAGCCGGCAGCCTGAGCTTCACCGGTATCGGCCACGCCCTGGCCGCCACCAGCATGCCTGCGCCGATTGCCCAACTGGGCCTGGCAATGATGCTGATCGGCCTGGCGTTCAAGCTCTCCTTGGTGCCGTTCCACCTGTGGACCCCGGACGTGTACGAAGGCGCCCCGGCGCCGGTGGCTGCGTTCCTGGCTACCGCTTCCAAGGTCGCGGTGTTTGCGGTGATGGTGCGTCTGTTCCAGATCTCGCCGGCGGCCAACACCGGTGTGCTGAGCGATGTGCTGACCGTGATCGCCATTGCGTCGATCCTGTTCGGTAACCTGCTGGCCCTGACCCAGAACAACCTCAAGCGTCTGCTCGGTTACTCCTCCATCGCGCACTTCGGCTACCTGCTGATCGCCCTGGTGGCGAGCAAAGGCCTGGCCGTGGAAGCCATGGGCGTGTACCTGGTCACTTACGTGATTACCAGCCTCGGCGCCTTCGGCGTGATCACGCTGATGTCCTCGCCGTTCAAAGGCCGTGACGCCGACGCCCTGTACGAATACCGCGGCCTGTTCTGGCGCCGTCCGTACCTGACCGCGGTACTCACCGTGATGATGCTGTCCCTGGCCGGTATCCCGCTGACCGCCGGCTTTATCGGCAAGTTCTACATTGTCGCGACCGGTGTTCAAGCCCACGAATGGTGGTTGGTTGCCTCCCTGGTACTGGGCAGCGCCATCGGCGTGTTCTACTACCTGCGCGTGATGGTCACCCTGTACCTGATCGAACCAAACCTGCGCCGCGTAGACGCCGAGCTGCACTGGGAACAGAAAGCCGGTGGCGTGATGCTGCTGGCCATCGCCCTGCTCGCCTTCTTCCTGGGCGTGTACCCACAACCGTTGCTCACCCTGGTGCAGCACGCGGTGCTGGGCGTTTGATCGGTTAGTCAGATGCGGTAAACAAAACGGCGCCTTCGGGCGCCGTTTTGCGTTTCTGGAGAGCAATGGTTCCACCCTTCGCCACTCGCAGAATTTTCCTATTTCCTCCGCCTCTTCGTCCGGCATCTATGCGCCTGGGGCGGCCGTATGGTGGTTGCGTTTTAGGAAAGTTCCCACAGCCCCGTCACTTGACCCCAGGCGCGTGGGCCAGCAACCTATACGCAGTCTACGTACAGAACATGGATGATCTATTTATCGAACTGCCAGCCTTCGAGCGGCATCGCAAAGATTATCTGAGTGACGAGCTTTTCCAGGGTTTTCAACAGGAGTTGATGAAAAACCCGGAAGCAGGCGACGTGATCGAGGGAACCGGCGGGCTACGCAAGGTTCGCTTCGTCGATGAGCGGCGCAACAAAGGTAAACGCGGGGGCCTGCGGGTCATTTACTACTGGTGGTCAGGTGGCACGCAGTTCTGGCTATTCACCCTGTACGGCAAACACGAACAGGACGACCTGGCCCCCCACCACAAAAAAGCCCTAAAACACATGCTGGACAGGGAAATCAAAGCGAGAACACATCATGAAACGTGAAATCTTTTCCGAACTGGTCGAAGGCTTCGACGCTCTGGCCGAAGAGCGCCAAGGCAAAGTCACCCTGCGGACCCACAAGGTTCAACTCAACAACCTGGCCCCGCTGACGGCCGAAGAAGTGGTAGCCGTGCGCCAGCAACTCAACCTCTCACGCTCGGTGTTCGCCATGTACCTGCGCACGAATGTGCGCACGCTGGAAAACTGGGAACAGGGCCGGGCCAAGCCGAATGCCCAGGCAGCTACCTTGATTCGCCTGGTGGCGCGGTTTCCGGAAACCGTGGCACAACTCGCCGCGCTGGGCTAATGGATGACACTGTGGCGAGCCTGCTTGCCACAGTACGCGCGCTCCTGGAACGCGGTGCTTGGCTCGAATTACTTGCCTGAATCTGGAGGTAAAAAGCTTCAGCGATGGCTCCATATCAATGTTTTCAAGGCGCAGCCAGTACCAGGCCATCAAGCGCCGCACGCAGTTGCGCCTCCTGCGGCAGGCGAATCCCGAAGGGTTCGCTGAGCAGCTTCAACAGCTCATCGGCGCTGTCGAGCCGGCGTTTCTCGCTGGGCTTGTCCAGATAATGAACCGCGTAGCTGGCGTTGTTCAGCGTGTGGCGTTTGCCGGCGGCCAGGCGCGCGACTTTCAACTGGCCCACAAACGGCGATTGCGGGTGGGTGGAGACGTACCAGTTGCCGATTTCGTAGTCGATATCAGCCTGCACTTGCAGGTCGAACACATACAGGCCGCGCCACTCATGAGCGACCTGCGCCCACAGCGTGTAGCGGCCCTGCCCGTCGACGCTCAGGCGATAGGGTTCGTGCGCGGTGGCTTGCACGGCCTCGCTGTCCAGCAGCAACGGGCTGCTGGGCACCATGCCGCCAAAGCCGACATCGCTGACGTAGCTCACGCCGTCCAGGGCCACCAGGCTCAGGCGATGGGTGCGCGCCGTGTGCGCATCCGCCGGCCCACCCATCACCACCCGGCCGGTGATGCCGCGCGCGTCGAAGCCCAGTTCCTGCAACAGCGCGAGGAACAGCTGGTTCAACTCGTAGCAATAACCGCCGCGCCCGTCGAGCAGTACCTTTTGCTCGACGCTGGCCAAGTCGATCGGCACTGGCAGGTGCAGCAGGGTCGACAGGCTTTCAAAGGCAAAGGTGCACACGTGGCGCAACTGCAAATCCTGCAAGGTCTGCAGCGTGGGCGGCGGCGGCGTGTCGTAGCCCAGGCGTTGCAGGTACAGGCGGCTGTGGGTCAGAGCGGGCATGGCGCAATCCTTGGGCACGGAGCGAGGGCGTCACTATGCCGCGCCGGCGTGCAGATTGTCATTTTGAATGAACCTTTTTGAACGCTTTCCCCTCCATCTATAACAAGACAGGGAGGCAACATGAGTACCGCAAAAATCTACACCATCCACTACCAACTGCACGGCCAGCCAAAGTCATTTGTGGTGCGCGCAGAAATAATGAATAACGCCGAGGCCTGGCACTGGGCGGCCGTTGATGCCGACATTGCGCATGTCAGTCGTATCGGCCGTGTGGGCCATGAGCAAGTGAAGAAAACCACGCGCCCGTGGGCCGAGAAATACGGGATCACCGAAGTGACCTGGACACCCCCCAAGTGAAAAAAAGCCCCGCTCGAAGGCGGGGCTTGTTTACGGTTTCAAGTCGCCCAACGGATCGTAGGGCGGCTTTTTTTTCGCCGGGTCTTTGTGCTCATCCAGCGGGGCGATGGCCGCGCCGATGGGGTCGACCTGCGGGTCGGACACGTCCGGCGAGTCCGGGTTGAAACCCAACTCATCCTTGTCGCGGGCCTGCTCGTTGGACGGCGGGCCGTCAGGGCGCTTGTTCATCAAAGTCTCCTGTTACAGCGGGCGAGCCTTGTCGTGAAGGTTTTCGAGGTCTTCCTCGACACGCTCTACGTCGTCGTTTTCGTCACGCTCTTTCGGGTCATTGGGGCGCAACGCATCGTTGTCGCGCTCTTCTTCACCGGGGGTGCGATCGGGGTCGGGTGTACCGGGGGGTGGCTGCTTGTATTCGGGCATGATGGGTCACCTCAAGGGGTCTACACAGGTTTAGAGAAACCGCCGTGCGGCATCGTTCAACTTGTTTGCCCAAGCGTGAGATGATGCCGGCCCCTTCTGGAGATTGCCCCGGATGTTCGAGCTGAAACCCTGCGACCCCGCTACCTACCGCCAGCAGACCCGGCGCAGCACGCTGATCGTGGCCGTGGTGTTCCTGGCCCTGGCCATGCTGCTGTCGAGCCTGGCGGTGATGCTGTTCGGCGAGCCCGGCGGCGACAATTTGCGCTTCAATGTCGGCGGCGTATTTGCCGGAGTGCTGATCACCCTTGCGCTGGTGCGCGGCCCGTTCTGGCGCCAGCCCTGGATGGCGGCGGCGGTGTATGGCTGGCAGCTCAAGCGCAGCCTGATGAGCGTGACCAATGTGATGCACGCCGTCACTGCACGCGTGCAGGCCAATGACCCGACGGCGATCAAAGTATTGCGCTTCTATCACCTGGGGCTGACGCAAATGCATGCGCTGGACGCCAACTCCAGCAGCCAGGCGCAGTTGGCGGGTGAAGTCGAGGCGCACCAGGCGAAGATGCAGCAACTGGGGATCGACCCCGCGCAAACCCGCTTCGACCCCGCCTGGCTGGAGACGTTGAAAAACCCTTGAGTCAGGCCGTTACCGTGTTGGCGCGCCAGCAGAATACCGCGCTCACGGCGATGGCCGCGCCGGCCAGGCCAAACACCCAGGGCGCCGCGGCAATCGGCAGCAACAGGCCCGCCAGCAATGGGCCGAGGCCTGCGCCGATATCGCGCCACACGGCATTCGAGGCCAAGGCCGACACGCGCATCGAGCCGGGGTTGCGCTCGGCCACCAGGGTGGTCACCAGCGGCAGCTGCAGCGCGCGCAGCACCAGCACCGCCGCCGCGCCGACCACCACCCAATAACTGCCAAACGCAGTCAGGGCCAGGGCACTCAGGAACGAAAACAGCAACAGCATCGACGTCGCGCCAAAACGCTGGGCCGCGCGGCCGCCCAGCGGGCTCAGGAGCATTTCCGACACATAGCGCAGCGCCATCAAGCCGCCGGCGATCAGCACCGCATTGCCGCCCAGCAGCTTCTGCGCCTGGATCGACAGGCCGAAAATAAACAGCCCGTCCAACGCCACGCCTTCGATAAACGACCACAGCGCCACACTGTCGGGCCACTTGAAGCGGCGCCCCGGGGTGCTGTGCAAGTCATGTCCGACGCTGGGCAAGCCGCGCGCCATCCACAGGCCCACCAGGCAACAGCCGGCCAGAATCAGAAAGATCGGACGCGGCCCCGCCCACAGCGTCAACCAGCCACCCAACAGCAACGCCAGCATCGGCCCCCAGGCGATCAACGCCCGCGAACGCCCTGCCCGCCTTGCGGCACCGGTAGGTTCCGAGGTGGCCAGCACTTGGGTCGACAGGTTCAATGCGGCAAAACACAGGCCCCAGATCAGCCGCAGCCCCAGCAATGCAGCAAAGCCCGACAGTATCGAATTGCCCAGCGCACACACGGTGGCGGCACCGGCGGCGATCATGCAGGTCAGCCGATCACCGTTGCGCGCGTAGAAATTCAACACATGGCGGTAGCCAAAAATCCGCACCAGGCGGTTGGCCGCCAGCAGCACGCCGGCCTGGGCCAGGGTGATGCCGAAGGCCTGGGACTCCATCGGCAGCAGCAGGTAGAGCAACACGTCACTGGGCAGGCACAAAGCAAGGGTCAGCGCGGCGCGGCGGGAATGGGTATCAGCGGTGCGGAGGGCCAGGCTGGACATAAATCTGAAACATCCCGAAATACTCAGGTCGCCACGGTAGCGTTCCGGCCCGCTGCTTTACAAGCGCTAAACCCGCTGTTTATACGGCAGCAGGCGCAGCCCGCTGGCCACGCTGCCCACCAACGCAAACACGCAGCCCAGCCACAGCGCGTATTGCGGGCCGCTGCCCAACGACAAATGGAAACAGAACGCCACCAACGACGCCCCCAACGTTTGCCCCAGCAAGCGTGAAATCGCCACGATGCCACTGGCACCGCCGCTGCGGGCCAAGGGCGCACTGGTCATGATCGCCTTGAGGTTGGGCGATTGGAAAAAGCCGAAACCGGCACCGCACAACGCCATACGCCAGCCGATATCGAAGGCTGAGGCGCCGCTGCCCAAGGTCGCCAGCGCCCCCATCCCGAGGCTGAGCAGCAACAGGCCGATGCCGCACAACAAGCCAAGGGACACGCGGTCGGCCAGGCGCCCCGCGACCAACGCCATCACCGCCACCACCGCTGGCCACGGCGTCATCAGAAAACCGGTTTCCACCTGGCTATGCCCCAGCACCGCCTGCAACAGAAACGGCAGCGACACAAACGCCAACCCCTGAGCGCTGAAGGCGCAGATCGCCGTGAGGGACGACAAGGCAAACACCGGCCGTTTGAACAGGTCCAGGGCCAGCATCGGCGCCGGGTGCCCGGCTTGACGGCGCAGCAGCCAGGCGCCGCACACCAGCGCCACGGCGATCAGGCCCAGGGTCAATGCGCCCTGGGCGCCGTGCACCGCCGTGCCCAGGCCCAGTACCAGCAAGGCGAACAGCCCGGCACACAGCACGGCGGCCAGACGGTCGAAGGCATGCCCGGTCATCGGCAGGGTCGGCAACGAACGCACGCCCAATGCCAGGGCCAGCAAGCCCAGCGGCACATTGATCAAGTACAGCCAATGCCAGGTCGCCACCGACAGAATCGCCGACGCCGCCGTGGGCCCCAGGGTAAACGCCAGCCCCACCACCAACGAGTTGTAACCCAGGCCGCGCCCGAGCATCTTCGACGGGTAGATATGCCGCAACAACGCCGTGTTCACACTCATGATCGCCGCCGCCCCCAGCCCCTGCACTACCCTTGCGGCAGTCAGGGTCACCAGCGAACCGGCCAGCCCGCAAAACAGCGAAGACAAAATAAACACCAGCAACCCGCCGAGGTACACCCGACGATGCCCCAGCACATCACTGAGGGACGCAAACGGCAGCACCGTGGCGATAATCGCCAGCTGGTAGGCGTTGACCACCCAGATCACGGAGGCCGAATCAGTACCAATGCCCTCGGCCAGGGTCGGCAACGCCGTGTTGACGATGGCCGTGTCCAGGGTCGCCATACCGATCCCCAGGGAGATCGCAATCACGGCCGGCAGGCGTTTATTGAGGGGCAGCCCATCGGCAACAGCAGACATGAACGATCCAGCGCAGGTGGCAGAGGCGTCTAGATTACGGGCAACGCTGATTTTTTTCAGCGACCAATGGCTTGGCTGTCGGAACTTTCATGTTTGGTGGCGACGTTCAGCGCGGGCGTGCTTAACGCAGCGCGCTCAAATCCAAATGCCTGTCCTTGATCGGCGGGCACCAGTAGTAGCCACCGGTCAACGGCGTGCTGATGCGGTACAGGCCATCGACAATCCCGTCTTCCAGGCCGCTCATGCGCCGCAGTTGTGCTTCGAACGCGTCGAACGAATGACCGAACGCAAGGAACATCAATCCCGCCTGGCCGTTCTCGGCCCACGGCATCGAGCGGCGCACCACGAAGGCTTCCGGGGTGAAGCTTTCCTGGGCGGTGCGTTTGGTGTGGGCGGATGCGGGGGCGTCGTCCAGCTCCTCGTTGTCGCCATGGCGGCGGCCGATGATGTGGTCGCGCTCCATGGCAGGCAGTGCCGCAAAACCATCAAGGTCATGTTGCCATTGCTGGATCGCGGCGAAGCTCGCGCCGCTGTCGGTCAGGGCGGCTTCAACGGCGGCGTCATCGTGAGGGTTTTCGGTGCCGTCCTCGTAGTCGGTGAGGTCGAAGCCGGTCTTGTAGCGGAAGCCTTCGGTCATCTGCACCAGGCGAAACGCCGGGGCCAGGGCTTTTTCAACGGTACGGCTGCGCAACAGCAGTTCACCGCGATCCTCACCATGCAGCCATACCCACAGCGCTTGCTGGGTGGACGGGTTGTGCGCACCCGGACCGCTGACAGCCGGGAAAGCGCGCAAGCCTTGAATTTCTGCACCAAGTGCGTTTACCAGCGGCTCACCGAAACCGACCACGGCCGCCGAATCCGCCAGCTGCACCAGTGCGTCCAGCGCAACGGGTATGGCTTCCTGGGAATCGATGGCAAAAAACAAGTGGCGTGCCTGCAATGGCACCGGTGCGGCAAGAATGCCCGGCTGGTACTGACTCATGTGAACTCCTTCAAGAAAGCCGCGCAGTTTACCCGGCGCACGCTGCGCTGCGTACAAGAAAGCGCGCAAGCCTTGCCACGACGCCCATAGTTGGGTGACTCTCTAGTCATGTTTTGCAACTATTCCAGGGGTAGCGACATGACCACCAGCAACCTGCTTGCCCAGCTGTTTCCCGCCACCGCCGCCGAGATTCCCCAGCAATTCCGTCTGGCGGCGCCCATTGAACAGCGCGATTACCTGGTGGATGGCCAGTTGCAGGTGTGGAACGGCCCGCTGGCCCAGGTGCTCAGCCCGGTGCAACTGGGTGACGAACGCGTGCACATCGGCAGCACGCCGCTGCTGGATGCCGACACCGCCCTCACCGCCCTGGATGCCGCCGTGCGCGCCTACGACCGTGGCCAGGGTGAATGGCCGACGATGCGAGTAGCCGATCGCATCCAGCACGTCGAAGCGTTTTTGCGGCGCATGCGCGAACAGCGTGAGGCGGTGGTCAAGCTGCTGATGTGGGAGATCGGCAAGAATCTCAAGGACTCGCAGAAAGAGTTCGACCGCACCTGCGACTACATCACCGACACCATCAACGCCCTCAAGGAACTCGACCGCCGCAGCAGCCGCTTCGAGCTGGAACAGGACACCCTCGGCCAGATCCGCCGCGTACCGCTGGGCGTGGCGCTGTGCATGGGGCCTTACAACTACCCGTTGAATGAAACCTTCACCACGCTGATCCCGGCGCTGATCATGGGCAACACCGTAGTGTTCAAGCCGGCCAAGCTCGGCGTGCTGCTGATCCGCCCGTTGCTGGAGGCGTTCCGCGACAGCTTCCCGGCCGGGGTGATCAACGTGATCTACGGCAGCGGCCGCGAAACCGTCAGCGCCCTGATGGCCAGCGGCAAGATCGACATCTTTGCGTTCATCGGTACCAACAAGGCCGCCAGCGACCTGAAAAAGCTGCACCCCAAGCCGCACCGCTTGCGTGCCGCGCTGGGCCTGGACGCGAAAAACCCGGGCATCGTGCTGCCCGAGGTGGACCTGGACAATGCGGTCAGCGAGGCAGTCACCGGCTCGCTGTCGTTCAACGGCCAGCGCTGCACCGCGTTGAAGATCCTGTTTGTGCATGAGGACGTGGTCGAGAGTTTTATCGAGAAATTCAACGCCAAGCTGGCCACATTGAAACCCGGCATGCCGTGGGAAGACGGCGTGGCGCTGACGCCGCTGCCGGAAGCCGGCAAGGTGGACTACCTCAACGCGCTGGTGGCCGACGCGGCGCAGCACGGCGCCAAGGTGGTGAACCCGAATGGCGGCACCAGCCGTGGCTCGTTCTTCTACCCGGCGGTGCTGTACCCGGTGAACCCGCAGATGCGCGTGTACCACGAGGAACAGTTCGGCCCGGTGGTCCCGATCGTGCCGTACCGCGACCTCGACACCGTGATCGACTATGTACTGGACTCGGACTTCGGCCAGCAACTGAGCCTCTTCGGCACCAACGCCGTGGAGGTCGGGCGTCTCGTCGACACCTTCGCCAACCAGGTCGGCCGTATCAACATCAACGCCCAATGCCAGCGCGGGCCGGACACCTTCCCCTTCAACGGGCGCAAGAACTCGGCCGAGGGCACGCTGTCGGTACATGACGCGCTGCGCGTGTTTTCGATCCGCACCCTGGTGGCCACCAAGTTCCAGGAGAACAACAAGGCGCTGGTCAGCGATATCCTGCGCAACCGCGATTCAAGTTTCCTCACAACCGACTACATCTTCTAAAGAACACTGAGGTCAAAAAATGTGGGAGGGGGCTTGCCCCCGATAGCGGTGGGTCAGCTACAGACTTGTCAACTGACACACCCTCATCGGGGGCAAGCCCCCTCCCACACTTATAATCCGAGTTTGCTCTGACCACCGAGGCCACTTTTCTACCGATGAACCTGCCCCTCTTCGCCCGGCGCCTGTTGCGCCCCCTGCTCGACCCCTACCGCCGCTATCGCCATGCCAAGCTGATCCACGCCGTGCGCGTGTCCATCGGCCTGCTGGCGACGATCCTGCTCACCACCGGCATCAACCTGCCCCACGGTGAGTGGGCGTCGGTGACCATGCTGATTGTGATCGGCGGTTTGCAGCACCACGGCAATATCGGCAAAAAGGCCGTGGAGCGCGCCTACGGCACCTTGATCGGCGCCAGCGTCGGCCTATTGCTGGTGCTGCAGCATGCCTACTTCGGCGTGCCGTTTGTTACCTACCTGCTGATGTCGGCGGTGTGCGGGTTCTTTTCCTACCATGCCATCGGCAAGGGCGGTTACATCGCACTGCTATCGGCGATCACGGTGTTTATCGTCGCCGGCCATGGTGACAACCCGATCTCGGACGGTTTGTGGCGCACGGTGGATATCCTCATCGGCATTGTGCTGGCGCTCGCGTTTTCCTTCGCCCTGCCGCTGTATGCCGTGTATTCGTGGCGCTACAACCTGGCCAGTGCCTTGCGCGATTGCGCGCAGATCTACAGTCGCATCATCAGTGGCCAGTCGGTGACTGACGATGAGCACCTGAAACTGCTCAACCGCTTGAACGCAGCGATGCTGCAGCTGCGCTCGCTGATGCCGTCGGTGTCCAAGGAAGTGCGCATCTCCATGACCGAACTGGATGCGATCCAGCGCCACCTGCGCATGTGCATCAGCACCCTGGAGATCCTCGGCAATACCCGGCCCGACCCGAAAGATGCGCAAGCAATGGCGCGGATGCAGGTGCTGTTGAAGGCCGAGCATCGGCAGATTCGCGTGCAGCTGGTTGGCATGGCGCGCGCGTTGAAGTCGGGGGTCACCGAGCGGCTGGAGCGGCCAAGCCACATCGCAGGTGGCGAGCCTGCCCTGGATGCGCCGGTGTACAGCGCCCTGGACGGCTATCGGTTGTTGACGGTGCAACTGGCGGCCAACGTGGATGCGATGCGTCAACGCCTGGCCAAAACTGCCGGGCATTGGAAAATCTAGCACTCACATTTTTTCTTACATATTTTTCACGTTTTATTCACATCCCGGGACGTAGGGTAAAGCCTCATCCGTTACAAACGTTGCACATCAAGCCCGCCGCCCCAGCGGGCTTTTTTTTGCCTGGGATTTGGTTTATCGCGACGCCTTGGCGGCAGGGGCTGCCGTTTGTTCACGAATGGCGCGTTGGGTGTCCAGCACCTTGGCCAATGCGTGTTCAGCCTCCGGGCTTTGCTGCGGCACGCGGATCGCCGCCGACACCAGGGTGATCAACTTGGCCATCACCTCGGCATCCGTGGCCGGGCGGCCCAGGCTCATGGAATTCATCAGCAAGCGCAGCTCGGTACCGGCCATGACTCCGGAAATCGCCTTAAGGGCAAATTGCAGGCGCACCCCCAGCTCGTTACGCGGCAGGTCTGGCAAGGCCAGGGCGAAGGCTTCAAAGAAGCGTTGGAACACCGGCTGGTAATGCACCTTGAGGTATTCCTGGATAAACGGCGAGGTATCGCTGTAGACCCGACCCAGGAAACGAATGAACGAACGCCCTTCCCCCGTGCTGCTGGCCGGGTCGCTACGCTCCAGGCCCATGGCCGGTGCAAACAGCACGCCCAGCAGGGTGTCGCAGTCCAGCGGGCCATCGGACTCGGCTTCGCAGCGCGCAAGCAATTCCAGGCGCTGCTCGTTGAGCGGCTCCAGGCGCTGCATCAGCAGGGTTTTCATCAGGGAATCCTTGTCCCCGAAGTGATAGTTCACGGCGGCCAGGTTCACCTGCGCTCGCTCGGTAATCTGCCGCAGCAGAACGGCGTCATAGCCGTACTTGATGAAGAGAGCCTCTGTCGCATCCAGCAATCGAGTCTTGGTGATGTTTGGAGCGCTGAGTTTCTTCGCGACCATAGAAGTTCCACGTGGGAAATATTGTTTTAAAAAATAATTTGATTTTTTATACCGGGGCCGTCGATCGAAAGCAAGTAGTGACACTCCGCCATATGATCGAAAGCCTTTGCAGACGGGCTCGCCAAGCTAACCCGAAGGGTTTTGGAACGGCCCTTTTACCCATCGGAAAAATCGTTTCAAAGCGTAAAACCGCTCTATATCCACCGCTGGCGAACCGAGCGGAACACGGTTAGTATTCAAACAATATTTTAAAAACAAGAAATAAAACCAGTCCGTGACGCGTTCCAGGCAGCTCCCGAACTTGTTACAAGGCTTTTCGGGGGCAGCACGGCGGCGTCGAGACTGAAGGCGTAGTCATGATGACAGACACCCCCGCGCTCCCAGGCTTGATCTCCCTGCAAGGCATCGGCAAACGCTATCAGTTGGCCGGGCAGGAACTGACCATTCTCAATGATGTGTGCCTGGCGATCGCCCGTGGCGACAGCTGCGGCATCCTCGGCGCCTCCGGCTCCGGCAAAAGCACCCTGCTCAATATCCTCGGCCTGCTGGATTTGCCCAACTGCGGCCAGTACCACTTCGCCGGCCACGATATTTTCAACGCCAGCCCCGATGAGCTGGCGGCGATCCGTAACCAGCAGATCGGCTTTGTATTCCAGAGCTTCAACCTGCTGCCACGCCTCAGCGCCCTCGACAATGTGGCCCTGCCCCTGAGCTATCGCGGCGTGTCGCGCCACGAATCGGTAGAGCAGGCGTTACGCATGCTCGAACAGGTGGGCCTGGCCGAACGCGCCCACCACCGCCCCGCCGACCTCTCGGGCGGCCAGCGCCAGCGTGTGGCGATTGCCCGGGCATTGGTCGGCAACCCGTCGGTGATCCTGGCCGACGAACCCACCGGCAACCTCGACAGCCACACCGCCCAGGACATCATGAACCTGCTGCTGGCGCTGAACCGCGAGCAACAGGTGACGCTGATCATCGTCACCCACGACCCGCATATCGCCGAGCGCCTGGACCGCAAGATCCTGGTGCGCAATGGCGTGGTGCAAGAGGCCGGGCGCCTATGACCCTGCGGGTAGAACTGAGCTTCAGCCAACTGCTGCATGAAGCCTTCGTCAGCCTGCGCACCCTGGGCAAACGCTCGATCCTGGCCCTGCTGGGTATCGTGATCGGCAGCTCGTCGGTGGTGGCGCTGATCAATATCGGCCACAACGCGGCGGTGGATGCGGCGATGATTTTCAAAGAGATGGGCACGGACACCCTGGTCGCCCAGTTCCCCTCCAAGGGCACTATCAATCTGCCAATGGCCACCCGCCTCGACCTGGATGCCGTGCGCCAGGCGGTGCCGGGCCTTACCCATATCGGTGCGCTGACCCTGCTCAGCGGCCCCGTTGTGTTCCACGGCCGCAGCACCAACGCCAACGTCGTCGGCAGCACACCAGGCATCCAGGGCGCGATGCGCCTGGTGGTGCAGGAGGGACGCTTCCTGTCGCCTTTCGACGCGAATGAAACCTATGGCGTGATCGGCGCCCAATTGGCCCAGGCCCTGGGCGCGCCAGGCGACCCGCTGAGACTGGGCGACCGCGTGCGTATCAACGACTACCTGTTCCTGCTGGTGGGCATCCTGCAACACCAGCCGCGCGCGATGATGATGCCGGTGCAGGCTAACGATTCGCTATTCATCCCCGCACAAGGCATGCGCCGCATCTATGCCAACCCGCAAATCGCCAATGTGATCATCCGCGCAGCCCCGGGGCTGGACATGGAACTCATCGCACAGCACGCCAACGTCGCGCTGCAAGCCCAACTGGTCGACCACACCGTAGACATCCAGGTGCCCCAGCAAATGATTGATGGCATGACCCGCCAAAGTCGCACGTTTGCCTACCTGCTGCTGGCCCTGGGGGCTATCTCCCTGGTGGGCGGCGGTGTGGGGGTGATGAATGTGATGCTGATGAACGTGTCGGAGCGCCGTCGCGAAATCGGCATTCGCATGGCCCTGGGTGCGCGCCAGCGGGATATCCGCAACCTGTTCCTGCTGGAGGCCGTGACACTCACGGCAGTGGGCGCGGCGTGCGGCGCGGTGCTGGGCATGACCTGCGCCTGGTTGTACGCGTGGCTGTCGGGATGGGCATTCGCACTGGCGGTCGCCTCCCTGCCCCTGGGGGTGGGCAGTACCTTGCTGGTGGGCCTGTTTTTCGGCATTTACCCGGCGATTTCGGCCTCACGGTTGCAGCCGGTGGAGGCCTTGCGCGATGAGTAGATGGCTATGGCTGCTCGCGCTGGTCAGCTGGCAGGGCATGGCCGCCGACGTGGTGATCAAACCGTCGGCGCCCAGCAGCACCCGCAGCGCGTATGACCGCGGCGTATCGTTGAATGCGCAGGCCACCACCCTGACCCTCGGCGACGCCGTGTACCTGGGCCTGCGCAACAACCCGGCGATCCGCAGCGCCTACCTGCAACGGGTGGCGCAGAAGTTCGACCTGCGCGTGGCCGAGGATGTGTTCAACCCCAAGCTCACCCTCAACAGCTACTACCGCAGCAGCCGGGGCTCTGCCGACAATGCGCGCAATGCCAACGTGGCGCCGGCCACCAGCCTGCTTGGCGAGTACGGCACGCGCCTGAGCATGGCCTGGACCCAGCAACTGAACAGCGCCGACCGTGCCGGCCGCTACCGCAGCGACGGTCTGGACCTGGCGCTCATCCAGCCGCTGCTGCGCGGCGCCGGCTGGGACGCCACCACCGCGCCGCTGCGCCTGTCACGCCTGTCGGAGCAGGCCAACCGCCTGAACCTCAAGGCCACCGTGGCGCAGACCATCAGCCAGATCATCGCCACCTACCGCGAATTGCTGCGCGCCCAGGAGCAACTGAGCATTGTGCAGGACGCCCTCAAACGCTCCGGCACGTTGCTTGAGGTCAACAAGGCGTTGATCAGCGCCGGGCGCATGGCTGAGTTTGAAATCGTGCAGACCGAAGCTGATATCGCCACCCAGCAACTGGGCGTGGAAGAAGCCCAGAACCAGCTCGACACCAGCCGCCTGGCCCTGCTGCGCCTGTTGGCGCTGGACCTGGCCACGCCGATTCGCGCCACCGAAGCGCTGGAGGCCAGGCCCATGCAGATCGACAAGCGCCAAGCCTTCAACCTCGCGCAGACGCAACAGCCGGAATACCTCGCCGCCCTGCTCGGCAGCCAGCAGGCCGACCTCAACCTGGTGATCGCCAAGGACTCCGGGCGCTGGCAGGTCGACCTGGTGGCGGGCGCCAACCAGGTTCGCGACAACTACAATAACGACGCCGGCAGCAGCAACAATCGCACCTGGGACAGCTACGCCGGGGTGCAGGTGCAAATTCCCATCGGCGACCTCAGCACGCGCCAGGCCGAAGTGCGCGCGCGGGTGAATGTGGAGGATCAACAGATCCGCATCACCGACGCCCGCCAGGAACTGGAGCGCAGCGTCAACGATGTGGTGCGCGACCTCGGCACGCGCTGGCGCCAATATGAAATCTCCCAGCGCGCGGTGGAATTGTCGCGGCGCAAGATCGAGATCGAGCGGGAAAAACTCAGTGCCGGGCGCTCCACCAACTTCCAGGTGTTGAGCTTCGAGACCGACCTGCGCAACGCCGAAAACGCGCAACTCAATGCGCTGATCGCTTATTTGAACGCCCAGACCCAGCTCGACTTGACCCTGGGCATGACGCTGGAAAGTTGGGAAATCGCCCTCAATGACTACTAATCACAAACGCCTGCTGGGCGCCGTATTGATTGTGCTACTGGCCGGCGCGGGGCTGGCCCTGCGCAGCCCTGCCGAAGGCCCGGCCACTGCACCCGAACAGTGGCTCGCGGTGAAACCCGACCCGCTGGTGCACCAGATCGGCCTGGTGGGCAAGATCGAGCCCGACAGCACCCTTATCCTCACCGCGCCGTTTGATGGCAATGTACAAGCCAACCTGGTGGAGCAAGGCCAACGGGTCGATGCCGGCCAGGTGCTGCTGCGCATGGACCCGGCCACCCTCGAAGTACAATTGCGTGATGCCCTCGCCGCCCAGCTCAAGGCCCGGCGCACCGTGCAAGAGATGCAGGATTGGGACAGCAGCCCCGCCGTCAGCCGCGCCCGCCGCAGCCTGCGCACCGCCGAAATGACCGCTGGCAATACCCAACGCAAGCTGACCGAAAGCGAAAACCTGTTCCAGCGCGGCATCATCCCGCGCAATGAGTTGGACGAACTCAAGCAGCAGACCCAGCAACAGCAACTCGACCTCGCCTCTGCGCGCAGCGAACTGCAACAGGCGCTGGAACAAGGCCAAGGCGAATACCGCCAGATCGCCGATATGGAATTGACCAACGCCACGGTGAAATACGACGCCCTGCACCAGTTGCTCGACGGCCAGGAAATCAAGGCACCGTTCTCCGGCATCGTGGTACCTGCGCCCGGCAATAATACGGCGCAGGGCGGCGGCGCCAGCACCACGCCGATACAGGCCGGCAGCAAGGTCGGCCAGGGCCAGGTGCTGTTCGGCCTGGCCAATATCGAGCGGCTGAAGATCGTCGCCAAGGTGTCCGAACTGGACATCAACCAACTGCAGCAGGGCCAAGCGGTAGAAGTGCTGGGCGACGGGTTTGATGGCGAGCGGCTGAGCGGCTCGGTCAGCGTGGTCAGCGGCCTGGCGATTGGCGGCGACAGCCAGGGCAGCGCGCAATTTGCGGTGACGCTGTCGATCCCCAAGCTCACCCCGCAGCAGTTGCAGCGGGTGCGGCTGGGGATGAGTGCGCGGTTGAGCATTGTGACGTACAACAATGAACAGGCGATTGTGGTGCCGAGCCAGGCGATCGGACCGGACATGACGGTGGCGTATCGGGCGGCGATGGATAAGCCGGTGGAGCGGGTGAAGGTGACGACAGGTCAATCCACACCACAGGGTGTTGAGGTATTCGGCCTAAAACCCGGCCTGGTGAAAATCTCAAATTAAACACAGAGCAAATGTGGGAGGGGCGGTGCGACGATTCGACTTGCCCCCGATGAGGGTGTGTCAGTTGATACATCTGTGACTGACCCACCGCTATCGGGGGCAAGCCCCCTCCCACATTTACCTATTCGCCAATTTTGAAGCCAACGCCTTGGCCTGCAACGCCACATCCGTCACCGCCGTGCTCTCCCACCACATCCCGCGCAACGGCGGGCCCATGGCGAACAGCCGCTGACTGACCTGCCCCTGCGCATCCAGCACCGCACCCGACGCATCCGCCGCAATCCCCAACGCCAACGGCCCAGGCTGGATCAACCCACGCGCGAGCAATTGCCGCGGCAACGGCCGGGCCACGCGGCGCCAGTCATACTCAATACCGCTGGAGTTGATCAACGCCGCGCCCGCCACCTGCGTAATCGCCTGCTCACCGCGAAAGCGCAAGCGAATCGCCACGCCCTCCCCGGCAGGCGCCAAACCCTTGAACGATGCCGCCCGAATCCGCAACCGCCCTTGTGCATGCAAGCGCTCCACCAACTGCGCGCTCAACGGCGGCGAACGGTGGTGATGGCTTTCCCACCACGGCCGCACATGGCGCACGAACTGGCGTTTTTCACCCTCGCCGGCCTGGCTCCACAAGCGGCCGATATGCGCGCGCACGGTGTCCAGCGGCGCCTGCCAATCAATGCCCTGTTGCACCGCGAGGCGGCATTGGCGGCGCACTTCACGCAGCAACTGCCGTGGGCTGCGCAGGCTGTGGTCGGCGGCGAGGAAATCGACCCAGCTCGGCGGCTGGCGGCGCACGTGGGGCAGCAGGCCATGGCGGGAAAAAATCTCGATCGGCCCGCGATGCCCGGCCTGCTCCAGGGACACCACGGCGTCGACCATGGTCAATCCGGAACCGATAATCAGCACCGTCGATTGCGGGTCGAGTAGCGTCATGGCTTGCACGTCCCACGGGTCGACGGCGGCGGCATTCAAGCCGCTGGATTCGGTCTGTGGCGTGCGCGCCGCCGGGAACATGCCGGTGGCCAACACCGCCTGGGCGCCGCGCAGTTGCTGGCCGTTATCGAGGGTCAGCAGGGTCGCGTCGGCATCGACCTGCAGGTCGACCACCTCCGCGCGGATATGCTCCACGCTGGACGCCGACAGCGCCTTGGCTTCGGCCAGGCGCTGTTGCGTGTACAAACCAAAAATCCCGCGCGGCGGGAACAGTTCGCTGATCGGCACCGATTGCTCATGGGCCTGTGGCCAGCCGCCGGCGCCGATGTAATCGGTGAGCCATTGGGTCAGGTCGTCGGCATTGTCCGGGTCGACGCTCATGCGCGCGGCGTTGCCGTTCAGGGTGTGGCCCAGTTCGACCGCGCTGTAGGCCTCGCCCCGGCCGAGTTCGGCGCGCGGCTCGATCACCAGGATCTGCCGCTGGCCAGGCAGGCGCAGCAGTTGCACGGCGAGCATCGTGCCGCTCAGGCCGCCGCCGATGATCAAGACATCAGCGTTGCGGATGGTTTCAGTCATGCACATTCGCCCTTACTGTTTACCCAGATAAATATCATGCAGATCGCCGCGCGCCAGCAGTTCTGCGGCGCTGCCGCTCAAGGCCACGCGCCCAGTATCCAGCACGTAGCCGTGGGACGCATAGGTGAGCGCGACGTTGATGTTCTGCTCGGCGATCAGGAAGCTCACCTGCTGCTCGCGGTTGAGCTGCGCGATGATCGCGAAAATCTCCTGCACGATCATAGGCGCCAACCCCATGGACGGCTCGTCGAGCAGTACCAAAGCAGGACGGGTCATCAACGCGCGGCCGATGGCGACCATTTGCTGCTCGCCGCCGGAGGTCAGCCCGGCGCGGGTGTGGCGCTTGGTCTTGAGGCGCGGGAACCAGCTGTAGATGCGCTCCAGGTCCTGCTCCATGGCCTTGCGGCTCAGGCGCCGCACGAAGCCACCGCTGCGCAGGTTGTCTTCCACCGTGAGTTGGCCGAACACATGGCGGCCTTCCAGCACATGCACCATGCCCTGGCGCACGCGCTGGCTGGGGTCAATGCCTGCCAGGTCCTGCCCGGCATATTCGATCACGCCTCGGCTGACCTCGGCCCGCTCCGCGCGCACCAGCCCGGAGATAGCCTTGAGCGTGGTGCTCTTGCCGGCGCCGTTGGCCCCAAGCAAAGCAACGATGGCGCCCTTGGGCACGTGCAGCGACACACCCGCCACCGCCAGGATCGCGCCGTCATAGATCACTTCAATATCGTTGACCGTCAGTAACGACGGGTTCGCAGGCTCGCTGGCAGCTTGGCTCATGGCTTATTCGTCCCCGGTGCAGGTGCGTGGCGTGAGGCCTTTTTCCTTGGCGAACGCGGCGGATTTTTCATCGATCAACGGGCGCAGCAGCGCGCGGTCGGCAGCGATCCAGTCGCTGACCAGTGCCCAATTCGCGCCGTCCCATTGCTGCACCCGCGCCGAGCCGCCACCTTCATGGTCGCGGCACGACAGCTTGAGGTTCTGCATCAAGCCCAGGTAGCCCATTTCTTTCAGGCGCGCGTCGTCAATATTCAGATGCTCCAGGCCCCAGCGGCCTTCTTCGCCATTGAGCGGGCGCTTGCCGAACCTGGCCTGGGCGGTGCGGATCGCTTCCACGGCGACGGCGGCGTTCACCAGCCCGGAGTTGTAGTAGACGCTGCCGAAGTTTTTCAGGTCCTTGAGGTCGCTGTGGCCCTTGTCGAGGATGTACTGCTTGAGGCGTTTGTGGATCTCGAAATCGCTGCCTGCCGGGTAGGGTGTGAGGGCCAGGTAACCCTTGGCGGCGGCGCCTGCGGGCAGCACGTCTTCGCTGGAACTGGCCCAGATATCGCCGATGATGTGGTCCACCGGGAAGCCGAAGCGTGCAGCGGTCTTTACCGCCACCGGGGTGGACACGCCCCAGGTACGCAGGAACACCCAGTCCGGATTGGCCTGGCGCACCTGGCGCCATTGCGCCGATTGCTCATTGCCCGGGTCGGCGACCGGAATCTGGATATTTTCAAAGCCATATTTTTCCGCCAGCAACTTCAGCGGGCCGAGGGTTTCGCGACCGTAGGCCGAGTCGTGGTAGACCGTGGCGATCTTCTTGCCCTTGAGTTTGTCGAAGCCGCCTTCGCGCTGGGCGATGTAGTTCACCAGGGTCGAGGCTTCGCTGTAGAAGGTCAGCATCACCGGGAAATTGTAGGGGAACACCGTGCCGTCGGTGGCTTCGGTGCGCCCGTAACCAAGGGTGATCAGCGGGATCTTGTCGACTTCCGCGCGTTCACTGAGCGCATACGCCGCCGGGGCGCCGTTGGGCTGGTACACCGCGACCGGCGCGCCATCCAGGCCATGCTTGAAGCGCTCGTAGCACTCGATGCCCTTCTCGGCCGTCCACTCGGTTTCGCACTCCTGCCACACCAGCTTCACGCCGTTGATGCCGCCTTCGACTTCGTTGATATAACGCAGGTAGTCGATCATCCCGGCCCACACCTGCACGCCGCTGGAGGCGTAGGCGCCGACACGGTAGGTGGCCAGGGGAAAGAATTGCTGGTCCGGCGAGGCGACGGCCTGGGGCACAGCACCGGCTAGAGCGGCCAGCGCGAAGGCGGCGGAGACCAGGGAACGCTTAAAGGATGCACGCATGGGAGTTCTCTTATAAGTCAGAAACGTAGCGGCCATTGACGCAGCCGATCGCGGAGGTTGTGCAACAGGCGAATCAAGCCCTCGGGTTCCTTGATCAGGAACACGATGATCAACACGCCAAAGATGATTTTCTGCAGGTTCTGCAACTGCCCCGCATCCACCGCGCCACCGAACAGCGCCTGGCCGGCGTGGCTGAGAAAAATCGGCAGCAGGCTGATAAACGCCGCGCCGACGAAGTTGCCGGCGATGCTGCCCATGCCGCCGATAATGATGATGAACAGGATCTGGAATGAGCGATTGATATCGAAGCTGCTGGCGCTGGCCGTGCCCAGGTAGGCGAAGGCCCACAGCGCACCGGCTATCCCTAAGTAGAACGAGCTGACCGCAAACGCCAGGCGCTTGTAACGCACCACCGGAATGCCGACCACGGCGGCGGCGGTGTCCATGTCGCGGATCGCCATCCAGTTGCGACCGACCTGGCTACGCACCAGGTTGATGGCGGTCCACGTCAATAGCAGCACGGTCACCAGGGTCAGCAGGTAGCGACCCAACGGCGTATTGAGGTCATGCCCGAACAGCGCCAGCTTCGGCGCGGAGATGGTGCCGGACGAGCCGTAGTTGTAGAACCAGGGGAATTTGACGAACACCCACTCCAGGAAAAATTGCGCCGCCAGGGTGGTGACCATCAGATAGAAGCCCTTGATCCGCGAACTGGGCAGGCCAAATACCAGCCCGACCACGGCACTGATAATCCCGCCACCGAGCAGCGCCACCGGCAACCCCAGCTCCGGCAGGCGCAGCAGAAAACCGTAGGTTGCAAACGCGCCCACGGCCATGAAGCCCGCCGCGCCCACCGAGGTTTGCCCGGTGTAGCCGGTCAGCAAATTCAGGCCCAGCCCGGCCAGGGACAGCACCAGGAACGGGATCAGGATCGCATTCAGCCAATAATCATTGCCCCACAGCGGCACCACGATAAAGGCCAGCGCCAGCAGGCCGAGCAGGCCCCAGGGCAGACGCCGCTGGGTCAGCAGCAGCGGTGCGGTGTCTTGCGCAACAGGGATCGACATGGTTTCAGACTCGCTCGATGGCGCGCTCGCCGAACAGGCCGGCGGGACGGATATACAGGAAGGCCAGGGCCAATACATAGGCGAACCACGGCGTGATGCCGCCGCCGATCAACGGGCCGATATACACCTCGGCCAGGTTCTCCGCCGCGCCCACAATCAGCCCGCCAACAATCGCCCCGCCAATCGAGGTGAAGCCGCCGATGATCAACACCGGCAAGGCCTTGAGCACCACCAGTGACAGCGAAAACTGCACGCCCTGGCGTGCGCCCCACAGCAGGCCCGCCACCAGCCCGACCACCCCGGCCACGGCCCAGACGATCTGCCAGATGCGGTTGAGGTTGATGCCGATGGACAGCGCCGCCGTGGTGTCATCCGCCACCGCGCGCAATGACACGCCGATCCGGGTCTTGTTGAACAGCAGCGCCAGCACCGTCACCAGCACCACCGCGACGGCCGCCGCCACCAGGTCAAACTGGCTGAGCATCAGCGGCCCGACAAACAGCGGCACGTCGTCGATGCCCAGGTCCAGGGCGCGCACCTGCGAGCCCATCAAGCCCTGGGCCAGGCCTTCGATAATGAACGACAGGCCGAGGGTGGCCATGAACAGCGTGATCTGCGAGCGGTTCACCAAGGGCCGCAGCACCAGGCGTTCGATCAGCAACGCGCCGACGATCAGCACCAGCACCGTCAGCAGCAACGCGAGGGCAAAGGGCACGCCCTGGTCGTGCAGGCTGACGAAGGTCAGCGCGGCAAACAGCAGCATCGAGCCCTGGGCAAAGTTGAACACGCCGCTGGCCTTGTAGATCAGCACGAAGCCGATGGCGACCAGCGAGTACATGCTGCCGGCGAGCAAGCCGCCGAGCAGGGTTTCGAAGAAGAACGTCATCAGTGCGCGACTCCCAGGTAGGCGGCGATCACCTCGGGGTTGGCCTGCACCTCGGCCGGCGTGCCGTCGCCGACCTTGCGCCCATAGTCGAGCACCACCACGTGGTCGGACAGGCCCATGACCACGCCCATGTCGTGCTCGATCAACACCACCGTGGTGCCGAGGTCGCGGTTCACATCGGCGACGAAGCGCGCCATGTCGTGTTTTTCCTCGGCGTTCATCCCGGCCATGGGCTCATCCAGCAGCAACAGGCTGGGCCCGGCGATCAACGCGCGGCCGAGTTCCACGCGCTTTTGCAGGCCGTAGGAGAGGTTGCCCACCAGCACATCACGGTGGGCTTGCAGCTCGAGGAATTCGAGAATGCCCTGGCCGCGCAGGCGGAACGCCTCGGCCTCGCGCCGCGCGCGGGGCAGGCCCAGGGCCTGTTCAATAAAGCTGCTGCGCATATGCCGCGACAGGCCGGTGAGGAGGTTGTCGAGCACGCTCATTTTCTTGAACAGCGCATTGTTCTGGAAGGTGCGACCGATGCCGCGACGCGCAGCGCCCAAGGGGTCGATGCGCTGGAAGTGCTGCTGCTCGAACACGATCTCGCCGGCATCGAAGCGATACACGCCGTTGAGCACATTGAGCAGCGAACTTTTACCGGCGCCATTGGGGCCGATCAGCGCGCAGATCTCGCCGCGCTGCACTTCAAAGGACAAGGCATTGATGGCCTTGACGCCCTTGAACGACAGCGAGATGTCGCGCACCTGGAGAATGGCCTGGCTCATGCGATGTCCCGTTTGAATTCCGTGAGCCAACTCGGCTCGGCACTCGACTTGAGCGGCTGCCAGATGTAGGCCAGGCGCTGGAAGCCGAGCAGTTTGCGTACGCGGTTTTTCAGCAAGCGGCCCAGGCGGCTTTGCGGGCGGGCAATCGCCCACTCACACACGCGCCGGCGCCAGGTACCGAGGGGGGCCAGGCGGCTTTCTATATCGTCGGCCAGGTGCTGCAAGCGTTCCGGCGACAACAGCAATCCCGTGGGCGCCACTTCACTGCGATCACGCCGCGCCGACGCCGGGCTTTCCGGGAAGGCCAGCCCATGGCCGCTGCTCAGCCACTGCTCCAGCACCACTGCCAGCCCGCCTTGCCAGTGGGTACCCTCCTCGCTCCACAGCAGCGTTTCGCCGGTCGGTT
The DNA here is from genome assembly GCF_979253585.1 of Pseudomonas sp. AC463. Classification (NCBI taxonomy): domain Bacteria; kingdom Pseudomonadati; phylum Pseudomonadota; class Gammaproteobacteria; order Pseudomonadales; family Pseudomonadaceae; genus Pseudomonas; species Pseudomonas sp. AC463. Next base: position 286,933 of record NZ_CEEDDZ010000003.1, read on the forward strand.
GCCACCAGCGATGCAGGTGCTGCGCCGGGTCGACCGGGCCGAGTAAGTGGGCGAAGTCGAGCCGTTGGGTAAAATCCAGATCCGGCTGACGACCCTGCACGTACACGTGGCTCGGGCGAATACGCCAGAGCTGGTGTTGCAGCGCCGCAGGCTCAAGGTGGTCGGCCAGCGTCAATACCTGCCCGCCCACCGCCTGAGCCGCCAACGCCAACAGCAACAGGTTCGGCTCGAATGCACCGCTGAGCGCCAGCCGCGACGACTCGCCAAAGCCCTGCTGGCGCAAGCCATCGGCCAGGCGTTCGACATCGCGCAGCACGTCGATCCAGCGCCAGGCATGCCAACGGCCCTGGCGCTTGTGGCGCAGGGCAATGTGCAGCGGGGTGATCTGCGCCCAGTGCCGCAGTTGCTCCTGGGCTTTGGGCAGGTTGTCGAGTAACTCGGCGGGCCATTCCAGGGCCAGCGGACGCTTGAGTTCGTGCACGCTCATAGGGGTAATGCTCCTATTGGGGTGGTGTGCGTGCGGTGGTCCGCTGGCTGGGATATTCGGGACGACACAGGGCAAATGTGGGAGGGGCTTGCCCCCGATGGCGGTGGTTCAGTTAGACCACCTTTGACTGACCCACTGCTATCGGGGGTAAGCGCCCTCCCACATTGGTTTTGTGTAGGGCTGAGAGGTCGCGATAGCCGGCGCCGGGGTGGTTCGCACCCAGGCGTGCGCCGTCGCCAAACAGCTTCTCGCGCAAAGTGCCCTGGGCGTATTCGGTCTTGTACACGCCACGCTTTTGCAACTCCGGCACCAGCAGGTCGACGGCGTCGATGAAGGTTTCGTGGGTCAGCGCGTAGGCCAGGTTGAAGCCGTCCACGTCGGTGTCTTCGACCCACTCCTGCAACAGGTCGGCGACGGTTTCCGGGCCGCCGACAAACAATGGGCCAAAGCCGCCGATGCCGACCCAGTCGGCGAGTTCATTCGGGGTCCAGACCTTGTTCGGGTCTGCTGTGGAGAAGGCTTCCACCGCCGATTGAATCGCGTTGGTGTGCACGTGCTTGAGCGGTTCATCGGGTTTGAACTGGCTGAAGTCGATGCCGGTCCAGCCGGAGATCAGCGCCATCGCGCCTTCGTAGCTGACGTAGGATTTGTATTCGTCGAACTTGGCCTTGGCCTTGGCATCGGTCTCGCCGACGATCACCGTCTGCAAGTTGAAGATCAGGATTTTCTTCGGATCACGCCCGGCCTCGGCCGCGCGACGGCGGATGTCGGCGACAGTCTTTTTCAGCAGCACCTTGGACGGCGCCGCCACAAATACGCACTCGGCCTGCTCGGCGGCGAACTGCTTGCCACGGCTGGACGCACCGGCCTGGTACAGCACTGGCGTGCGTTGCGGCGACGGCTCGCACAGGTGAATGCCGGGGACCTGGAAATGTTTGCCGACATGGCGAATCTCGTGGATCTTGCTCGGGTCGCTGAAAATCCGCCGCTCGCGGTCACGCAGTACGGCGCCCTCCTCCCAGCTGCCTTCCCAGAGTTTGTAGCAGACCTCCAGGTATTCCTCGGCGTAGTCGTAGCGTGCGTCGTGTTCGGTCTGGGCCTTTTGGCCGAGGTTCTTGGCGCCGCTCTCCAGGTAGGAGGTGACGATGTTCCAGCCGATGCGGCCCTTGGTCAGGTGATCGAGGGTCGAGAGCCGGCGGGCAAACGGATACGGGTGTTCGAACGACAACGACGCGGTCAGGCCAAAGCCCAAGTGCTCGGTGACCAGCGCCATGGGCGCGATCAGCGACAACGGGTCGTTGACCGGCACTTGGGTGGCCTGGCGGATCGCCGCGTCGCCGTTGCCGTTGTACACGTCATAGATGCCCAGCACGTCAGCGATAAACAGGCCGTCGAACTTGCCACGCTCGAGGATTTTGGCGAGGTCGGTCCAGTATTCCAGGTCCTTGTACTGCCACGAACGGTCACGCGGGTGCGCCCACAGGCCGGGGGATTGGTGGCCGACACAGTTCATGTCGAAGGCGTTCAAGCGAATTTCACGGGACATCACAGCACTCCGTTGAGGTGGTAGTTGCCGACGATCTGGTATTTCCAGCGCAACGGGTCATCCAGGGTCGGCGCCAGCGCGGTGCGTTGGCCGGTGAGTTCGAATTCGGTGTTGCTGGCAAACAGCAAGGCTTCGGCGGCGGCGATCTGTGCTTCGGTGATCGCAACCGGGCTTGGGTGCGTGTCAGCACGTTCGAGCAAGGCGGTGGCGACGTCGACGCGGATCTGCCAATCGCCGAAGCGGCTGATCACATAGGGGTCGTCGCTTTTGGCAACGTGGCGGCGAGTGCTTTCCAGCAGTTGGCGCGCTTGGTTCAGGGCGGTCATGGCTAAGGTCCTCAATTCCAGGCGTGGCGTGCAGGCTTCACGCCGTTGAGCACGAAGTTGCCGATCAGGTGGTATTTCCAGCGGGCCGGGTCGTGCAGGGTGTGGGTGCGCGCGTTGCGCCAGAAGCGGTCGAGGTTGTGCTTGCCAGTGACCGAGCGGGTGCCGGCCAGTTCGAAGAGTTTGCTGCTGGCGAGCAGGGCGGTTTCGGCGGACAACACCTTGGCCTGGGCGACCACCAGTGAGGCGTGGGCGACGGTGTCTTCATTCGGTTCGGCCAGGGCTTTGTCCACTGCCAGGCCGGCTTTGGCGAGGATGGCTTCGGTGCCGTGCACGCGCCACTCCAGGTCACCGATGGCGGCAATGGTGAACGGGTCTTGCCAGCCGTGATCCTGCTGGCTGTCGATCCACGGGCGGGCCTGACGAGCGTAGATTTTCGCCTGTTCCAGCGCGCCGAGGGCGATGCCGGTGTCGACGGCGGCCTGGATGATCTGCGAGATCGGGCCATTGGCGGTGGGTTGGTCGAAGGCCTGGTGTGCGGGGATCACCGCGCTCAGGGGCACGGTGACGCCGTCGAGGGTCACGCCGCCGCTGGCGGTGGTGCGCTGGCCGAAGCCGTCCCAGCTGTCGATCACGCTGAGGCCGGGCGCGTCGCGTTCAACGAAGGCGATGAAGGCCTGGTCGTGTTCGTTGTTGCCAACCGTGGGCACGATATGCGCGAACAGCGCGCCGGTGCAGTAGAACTTCTCGCCGTTGATTTGCGCGCTGTCAGCGTGGAAACGGATCTGCGTGTCGAAGGTGCCGGCGTTTTTGCTCTTGGCTTCGGAGAAGGCATTGCCGAACCGATAGCCCGCCAGGACCTTGCCGAAGTAGTAGCGTTTTTGTTCCTCGCTGGCGGTTTGCAGCAGGATGTCGACCACGCCGAGGTGGTTCTGCGGAATCTGCCCCAACGAAGGGTCGGCGGCGGAGATCAGCTTGATCACCTCGGCCACCGTCACATAGGACACTTCGGCGCCGCCGTAGGCCTTGGGAATGGTGATGCCCCACAAGCCGCTGGCGGAAAACTCGTCGAGTTCGGCCACTGGCAGGCGGCGCTCGCGGTCGCGCACGCTGGCGTCGACGGCAAAGCGCGCGGCCAGGCGGGTCGCCACCTCGATGGCTTCGGCGTCCGAGCGGATGATATGGGCAGGGTGTTGAGGGTGGGCTGACATGGGCCGACTCCAGGCTCCGAGGGGATACTGGAGTGATTGCAGGAGTCGTGCCTGAATTTAATCGCCAATGAAATCAGGCGTTTGCTGGTGATTTACCACGGTGGACGGCGACGCAAACCAGCAAAGTGTCCATCCACTGTTGCCTGGCGGACAGTTAGATCACCACGTTGCGCACAAAGCGCACGGCGACCTCGCCGTCGTTGCGGTAGCCGTGGACGTTGCGGCTGGCGAACATATAGAACTCGCCGGCGGCGACGCGCTTTTCGTCCGCGCCCACCAGCAACGTGAGGCAGCCTTCGAACACAAACAGCTGCACGCTCCAGCCGTCCGGGTCGGGGTCGGGGCTGTAGCGGTCACCCGGCTCCAATTGCATCTCCCACAACTCGACCTCGCGCCGCGCGGTGGCCTTGGCCAGCAGCACGGCCTTGCTGCCGGGGATATCGCCGGCCCAGGCCAGTTCGTTGATGCGGCTGTGGTCGGGGGCATCCGGGGCCTGGATCAGGTCGCTGAAGGCCACGTCCAGCGCTTCGGCAACGCGGTCGAGGGTGGACAGGCTGACGTTCTTCTCACCCGCCTCGATGGCCACCAGCATGCGCCGGCTGACCCCGGATTTTTCCGATAGCGCGGTCTGGCTCAGGTCGGCAGCATGCCGCAGACGGCGAACGTTCTGGCTGACGTGCTGCAGGACCGAAGCCCGATGTGGATTTTCTTTGTGCACTATATTGCTCAATGAGTGGGTGTGCGCAGTATACTGCCCAGCGTGCGGCGCATTGTGCGGTCCGTACCCTTCCCTTGCAAGACCGAGCCGCCATGACCAGCCCGAATGCCTCCCCCCGTTTCAAGCGTTTCAGCAAAGCCGAATGCATCCTGGTGGTGATCACCATGATCTGGGGCGGCACCTTTTTGCTCGTGCAGCATGCGATGACGGTCAGCGGGCCGATGTTTTTCGTCGGCCTGCGCTTTGCGGCTGCGGCCATCGTGGTGGGGTTCTTTTCCTTGCGCACCTTGCGCGACCTGACCCTGTTCGAGCTGAAGGCCGGGGTGTTTATCGGCGTGGCGATCATGTTTGGCTACGGCTTGCAGACCATTGGCCTGCAGACGATCCTCAGCAGCCAGTCGGCCTTCATCACCGCGCTGTATGTGCCGTTCGTGCCGTTATTGCAGTGGCTGGTGCTCGGTCGCCGCCCTGGCTTGATGCCGAGCATTGGCATCATGCTGGCGTTTGCCGGGTTGATGTTGTTGACCGGCCCTGCCGGCGCCTCGCTGAATTTCAGCCCGGGTGAGATCGCCACCTTGATTGGTGCGATCGCGATTGCTGCCGAAATCATCCTGATCGGTGCGTTTGCCGGCCAGGTGGATGTGCGCCGGGTGACCGTGGTGCAACTGGCCACGGCGTCGTTGTTGTCGTTCCTGATGGTGGTGCCGATGGGCGAGGCGCTGCCGGGGTTTTCGTGGTTACTGCTGTTCAGCGCGGTGGGCCTGGGTTTGACCAGTGCGGTGATTCAGGTGGCAATGAACTGGGCGCAGCAAAGTGTTTCGCCAACCCGTGCCACCTTGATTTATGCCGGTGAGCCGGTGTGGGCCGGTGTGGTGGGGCGGATTGCCGGGGAGCGTTTCCCGCCGATAGCGATGCTGGGCGCCGTGTTGATTGTGTTGGCGGTCATCGTGAGCGAATTGAAGACTCGCGGGCAAAAGGCCATCGAACTGCAGAATGAGCGGGAACAGGAGCAGCAAGGCTAAGGTCCGAAACAATGCCAAATGGGAATTTTCAGCCTACTTTGTAGGATCCTGCCACATCTTGCCGTTTGGTGATCGAGAAAGCGGCACGTATGATGCATCCCAAACTCCCGCAGATTAGAAGCCTATGTCCCTGATAGTTCTACTGCTTCTGCCGTTCATTGGCAGCTGTCTGGCGGCCTTGCTGCCGCACAATGCACGTAACACCGAATCCCTGTTGGCCGGCCTTGTGGCCCTGGTCGGCACCCTTCAAGTCGCCTTGCTCTACCCCCAGATCGCCCACGGTGGCGTGATTCGCGAAGAATTCATGTGGTTGCCCAGCCTCGGGCTGAACTTCGTGTTGCGCATGGACGGGTTTGCCTGGCTGTTCTCGATGCTGGTGCTGGGCATCGGCACGCTGGTGGCGCTGTATGCGCGCTATTACATGTCGCCGGACGACCCGGTGCCGCGCTTCTTCGCATTTTTCCTGGCCTTCATGGGCGCCATGCTCGGGCTGGTGATCTCCGGCAACCTGGTCCAGATCGTGTTCTTCTGGGAACTGACCAGCCTGTTCTCGTTCCTGCTGATCGGTTACTGGCACCACCGCGCCGATGCCCGACGCGGCGCGTATATGGCGTTGATGGTCACCGGCGCGGGCGGCCTGTGCCTGCTGGCGGGCGTGATGCTGCTAGGGCATATCGTCGGCAGCTACGACCTGGACCTGGTGCTGGCGGCGGGCGAGCAGATCCGCGCGCATGCGCTGTACCCGGTCATGCTCGCGTTGGTGCTGATCGGCGCCTTGAGCAAAAGCGCGCAGTTCCCGTTCCACTTCTGGCTGCCCCACGCGATGGCCGCGCCCACGCCGGTGTCGGCGTACCTGCACTCGGCAACGATGGTGAAGGCCGGCGTGTTCCTGCTGGCCCGCCTGTGGCCGTCGCTGTCGGGCAGCGAAGAATGGTTCTGGATCGTCGGCGGTGCCGGCGCCCTCACCCTCCTCCTCGGCGCTTACTGCGCCATGTTCCAGAATGACCTCAAGGGCCTGCTGGCCTACTCCACCATCAGCCACCTCGGGCTGATCACCTTGTTGCTGGGCCTCAATAGCCCGCTGGCCGCCGTCGCGGCGGTGTTCCACATTCTCAACCACGCCACGTTCAAGGCTTCGCTGTTCATGGCGGCGGGCATCATCGACCACGAAAGCGGCACGCGGGATATCCGCAAGCTAAGCGGTCTGGTGCGCCTGATCCCGTTTACCGCGACCCTGGCGATGGTGGCCAGTGCGTCAATGGCGGGCGTGCCGTTGCTCAACGGTTTCCTGTCCAAGGAAATGTTCTTCGCCGAAACCGTGTTTATCTCGGCGACCAAGTGGGTGGAAATCGCCCTGCCGGTAATCGCCACTGTCGCCGGTACATTCAGCGTGGCCTACGCGCTGCGCTTTACCGTCGATGTGTTCTTCGGCCCGCCGGCGAAAGACCTGCCCCATACCCCTCACGAACCGCCGCGCTGGATGCGCGCGCCGGTGGAACTGCTGGTATTCACCTGCCTGCTGGTCGGCATCTTTCCGGCCCAGGTGGTCGGCTCGATCCTCGCCGCCGCCGCCCTGCCGGTGGTCGGCGGCGTGCTGCCGGAGTACAGCCTGGCGATCTGGCACGGCTGGAACGCGCCGATGATCATGAGCCTGGTGGCCATGTCCGGCGGCGTGGTGCTGTACCTGGTGCTGCGCAAGCAACTCAAGCTCGGCCGCTTCAAGTACCCGCCACTGATCGGCTACTTCAACGGCAAGCGCGGTTTCGAGCGCTGCCTGGTGGTGATGATGCGCGGCGTGCGCAAGATCGAAAAACGCATCAGCACCAAACGCCTGCAGACCCAGCTGTTCCTGCTGGTGCTGGCGGCGGTGATCGCGGGCTTGATCCCGATGCTCAACAGCGGCCTCAGTTGGGGCGACCGCCCGAAAATCCCGGGTTCCATCGTGTTCGTCACCCTGTGGCTGCTGGCGATTGCCTGTGCCCTCGGCGCCGCCTGGCAAGCCAAGTACCACCGGCTGGCGGCCCTGACCATGGTCAGCGTGTGCGGCTTGATGACCTGCGTCACCTTTGTATGGTTCTCGGCGCCGGACCTGGCGCTGACCCAACTGGTGGTCGAAGTGGTCACCACTGTGCTGATCCTGCTCGGCCTGCGCTGGCTGCCACGGCGGATCGAAGAAGTCTCGCCACTCCCGAGCTCGCTGCGCAAGGCGCGCATTCGTCGCCTGCGTGACTTCCTGTTGTCCACCGTGGTGGGCGGCGGCATGGCGTTGCTGTCCTATGCGATGCTGACGCGCCAGACACCCAACGATATCTCCTCGTTCTACTTGAGCCGCGCCCTGCCCGAAGGCGGCGGCAGCAATGTGGTGAACGTGATGCTGGTGGACTTCCGTGGCTTCGACACCCTCGGCGAAATCACCGTGCTCGGCGCCGTGGCGCTGACCGTGTACGCGCTGCTGCGGCGCTTCCGCCCGTCCAAGGAAAGCATGCAACTGCCTGCCCAACAGCGCCAACTGGCGCCCGACGTGGCGACCGACCTGGTCAACCCGCGCCAGGCCAGCGACACCGCCCTGGGCTTCATGATGGTGCCGGCGGTGCTGGTGCGCCTGCTGCTGCCGATTGCGTTGGTGGTGTCGTTCTACCTGTTCATGCGCGGCCACAACCAGCCGGGCGGCGGTTTCGTCGCGGGGCTGGTGATGTCGGTGGCGTTTATCCTGCAATACATGGTCGCCGGTACGCAGTGGGTCGAGGCGCAAATGAGCCTGCGGCCGATGCGCTGGATGGGCTTCGGGTTGTTCTCGGCCACGCTGACCGGGCTCGGTGCGCTGTTTGCCGGGTACCCGTTCCTCACCACCCACACCTGGCATTTGAGCCTGCCGGTGCTGGGCGATATCCACGTGGCGAGCGCGTTGTTCTTCGACGTCGGCGTGTACGCCATGGTCGTCGGCTCGACCCTGCTGATGCTTACCGCCCTCGGTCACCAATCCGTACGCGCACATAAACCGAGCAACCAGGCCAAAGTGGTTGCCGCAACGGAAGGAGCCGCCTGATGGAAGAAGTCATCGCAATTGCCATTGGGGTCCTGGCGGCCTCCGGCGTCTGGTTGGTCCTGCGACCACGGACATTCCAGGTGGTGATGGGCCTGTGCCTGCTGTCGTATGGGGTCAACCTGTTCATTTTCAGCATGGGCAGCCTGTTTATCGGCAAGGAGCCGATCATCAAGGACGGCGTGCCGCAAGACCTGCTCAACTACACCGACCCGCTGCCCCAGGCGCTGGTGCTCACGGCCATCGTCATCAGCTTCGCCATGACCGCCTTGTTCCTGGTGGTGCTGCTGGCCTCGCGGGGCCTGACCGGCACTGACCATGTGGACGGCCGGGAGCCCAAGGAATGACGTGGATGAATCAACTGATCGTCGCGCCGATCCTGCTGCCGCTGCTGACCGCCGCACTGATGCTGATGCTCGGCGAAAAACGCCGCCCGCTGAAAGCAAAAATCAACCTGTTCTCCAGCGTCGTCGGCCTGGGCATCGCCATCCTGCTGTTGTACTGGACGCAAAAAGGCGGCCCCGGCTCGATCGGCGTGTACCTGCCGGGCAACTGGCAGGTACCGTTCGGCATCGTGCTGGTGGTGGACCAACTGTCGGCGTTGATGCTGGTGCTCACCGGGATCATCGGCGTCAGTGCGCTGCTGTTCGCCATGGCCCGCTGGGACCGCGCGGGCACCAGTTTCCATGCGCTGTTCCAGATCCAGATGATGGGCCTTTACGGCGCGTTTCTCACCGCCGACCTGTTCAACCTGTTCGTGTTCTTCGAGGTGCTGCTGGCGGCTTCCTATGGCTTGATGCTGCACGGCTCGGGCCGTGCGCGGGTGTCGGCGGGGCTGCATTACATCGCGATCAACCTGCTGGCGTCGTCGTTGTTCCTGATTGGTGCGGCGATGGTCTATGGCGTCACCGGCACGCTGAATTTCGCCGACCTGGCGCTGAAAATCCCGCTGGTGCCCGAGGCTGATCGTGGCCTGCTGCATGCCGGTGCGGCGATCCTCGCGGTGGCGTTCCTGGCCAAGGCCGGCATGTGGCCGCTGAACTTCTGGCTGGCGCCTGCCTATTCCTCGGCGAGTGCGCCGGTGGCGGCGATGTTTGCGATCATGACCAAGGTCGGCGTGTACACCGTACTGCGCTTGTGGACCTTGCTGTTCTCCGGCCAGGCCGGCGCCTCGGCGCTGTTCGGCGGTGACTGGCTGGTGTACGGCGGCATGGCCACCATCCTCTGCGCCGGGCTGGCGATGCTGGCGGCGCAGCGGCTGGAGCGCATGGCGAGCCTGAGCATCCTGGTCTCGGCCGGGATCCTGCTGTCAGCGGTGGGTTTCGCTCAGCCGAGCCTGACCGCTGGCGCGCTGTTCTATCTGGTCAGCTCCACGCTGGCGTTGAGTGCATTGTTCCTGCTGGCCGAACTGATCGAGCGTTCGCGCTCGGCCAATGACCTGCCGCTGGATGAGGAAATCGATGCACTGCCCAAAGCCATGGAATCCCTGCACCCGCGCCCCGGCGTGAACCTGGATGATGAGCAGCAGGCCGTGGTCGGCCAGGTGATCCCCTGGACCATGGCGTTCCTGGGCTTGAGCTTTGTCGCCTGCGCGCTGCTGATTATCGGCATGCCGCCGCTGTCCGGGTTTATCGGCAAGCTCAGCCTGTTGAGTGCGCTGGTCAATCCGCTGGGCCTGGGTGTGAGTGTCGACGAACCGATCCGCCCGGCGGCCTGGGGCCTGGTGGCGCTGTTGATCCTGTCCGGCCTGGCCTCGCTGATCGCTTTTGCGCGCCTGGGCATCCAGCGCTTCTGGACCCCGGAGGAACGTCCTTCGCCGCTGCTGCGTCGCTATGAATGCATACCGATCTTCTTCCTGCTCGGCCTCAGTATCCTGCTGACCTTCAAGGCGGAGCCGCTGATGCGCTACACCCAGGCCACCGCCGTGAGCCTGAACAACCCGGAGAGCTACGTGATGGCCGTGATGGCCACGCGCCCGGTGCCCAGCCCTGAAGCCAAGACCGCCGCGCTGGAGGTGCAACCATGAAGCGCCTGTTACCTGCCCCGTGGTTGTCCCTGGCGTTGTGGGTGTTGTGGCTGGTGCTGAACCTGTCGGTCAGCCCCGGCAACCTGTTGCTCGGTGCGTTGCTGGGCTTTCTCGCGCCGCTGCTGATGGCGCCGCTGCGCCCGCTGCCGATTCGCATCCGCCGCCCCGGAGTGATCATCCGCCTGTTTTTCCTGGTGGGCCGCGATGTGATTGTCTCCAACCTGCAAGTGGCCTGGGGCGTGCTCACCTGTGGCTCGCGGCCGCCGCGCTCGGGCTTTATCAAGATCCCCCTGGACCTGCGCGACGCCAACGGCCTGGCGGCGCTGTCGATGATCACCACCGTGGTGCCCGGCACCATCTGGTCGGAACTGGCGCTGGACCGCAGCATCCTGCTGCTGCACGTGTTCGACCTGGAGGATGAAGCGGCGTTTATCGAGCACTTCAAAAGCGCCTACGAGCGCCCCCTGATGGAGATCTTCGAATGAGCGCCCTGCTCTCCAATGCGATCCTGTTCAGCCTGTTCCTGTTCTCCCTGGCCATGGTGCTGACCCTGGTGCGCCTGTTCAAGGGCCCGTCGGCCCAGGACCGGGTGCTGGCGCTGGACTACCTGTACATCCTGGCAATGCTGATGATGCTGGTACTGGGCATTCGGTATGCCAGTGACACCTACTTCGAGGCGGCGCTGCTGATTGCGCTGTTCGGCTTCGTCGGCTCGTTTGCCCTGGCCAAATTCCTGCTGCGTGGGGAGGTGATTGAATGATGCCGTTATGGATGGAAATCGTCGTCGCAGTGCTGCTGGTGTTGAGCAGCGTATTTGCCTTGATTGGCGCAATCGGCATGCTGCGCATGAAGGACTTCTTCCAGCGCATGCACCCGCCGGCGCTCGCCTCGACGCTGGGCGCGTGGTGTGTGGCGTTAGCGTCGATCATCTACTTTTCGGTGCTCAAGTCCGGGCCGGTGTTGCACGGCTGGTTGATTCCGATTTTGCTCTCGATCACGGTGCCGGTGACCACCTTGCTGCTGGCACGCACGGCGTTGTTCCGCAAGCGTATGGCGGGTGATGATGTGCCGGCCGAGGTCAGCAGCCGCCGCTGATAGCTCAGCAACCTATTACAAGATCGGTGCGGCACAAAACCAATGTATCTGAAGTCTTCTTCGACGTGATACAGCTCGCTGAAGGAACAGACCATGAGCCCACCCATCGCCTTAGTCGCAGGCATAGGGACCCATAATCGCTCCATTGGCAAAGCCGGTGGACTGTTACGAATGGTTCCGGATGACCTGCGCCGATTTGCCGCCAAGACTATCGGCAAGCCCGTCATCATGGGGCGAAAAACTTTCGAGTCGGTCATTGCGCTCAGCGGACGGCCGTTGTCGGATCGACCCAATATCGTGCTGTCCAGAAATCCCGAGTATGAGCACAAGCAAGCTATCGTCTGCCAGTCTTTAGCAGCAGCACTTGAACGCGCCGCCCTCTACAACCCCGACGAAATCCACATCGGTGGCGGCCCGGAGCTGTATGACCAGGTGATCCATAGGGTGGACAGGCTGTACCTGACCCTGTTCAACGATGATCACGAAGGTGAAGCCAGGTTTCCGAGTTTTGAGGACGAATTCGTTGAGGTATGCCGCCATGGCGTCCGACAGCACCAGGGGCTTGAGTATGAATGGGTGGATTACGTCAGGCGTAGATCAGCGACGGACTGAAGCGGGCACGGTGAAAAATGTGGGAGCTGACTTGCCTGCGATAGCGGTGTATCAGTCAGTATTTTTGGTGACTGGGACTTCGCAATCGCAGGCAAGCCAACTCCCACATTTGGATTGGGGGCTCCACCGGATCGGCCGCACGTCGGCACAAACGATCGCAGAAATTTCCGACAGCCTTTTAGGGTTGCCCCTCAGAAGATGGCTGCCTAATCTTCGGCGGTCGCTGCAAATTCAGCGACCGGGTTTCGCAGCCCGGTTAAACTCTAGACGCACAGCGTCCACCACAAGATAGCGGGCGCTTTTTTATGCCTAATGTTATGGCGGCTGTGCGCGGGATACCTTCGGGTATGCCGGGTGCCTAGAGTCCCGGTCTGCGAACCTGCGTACAGCTGCCACCCGGGTATCGTTTCGCAGCGATGGGTGGTGGCTCCAATACTCTAGGAGCTTTGCCATGATTAAAGACAGTCCGAATCCGCCGCTCGAATCAACCTCGTTTCATAAGTCTGCTCATCGAGCGATTAAACATTATTTGAATACCCCTCAAAGTCCAGAGCCGAACACCGAAGGAAGTTGTCTCTTTGCCGTGCGTAAAGGGTTGGAAATCGAGACCCTACTTATCAACGTATCGGAAGATCTCACATCGATTCAGGCCCTAGCGAGCCACTTGGCTTTTGAGGTTGACGGAGCGCCACGTAGTGTTGCACTTGGCATATGCCGAATATTGGAGGGTACTCAATTGTTGATGAACGACGCAGTCATCCAATGCGAGGCATCAGTTAGAGAGTAGAACTCGAAAAGGGACAGTTCTATGGTTTCAAATAGATCTGTCCCGTTTTGAGTTTTACAAAAAGTTAAGCATCAATCTGAAAGACTGACTGTAATGTGTCTTAAGTCATTACAAGCAACGTAACCTTTTCCGTTACCGGAAACTCTGAGGGTTCCAAAAACCAGAATATAAGAACCCGCAAACTCCTCTAAGTCATCCACATCAAATCGTTCATGTAAACCATCGACAATTGCAGTGTCTGCAACAACACTTAAGTTTTCTCGCCCACCACTATTCAGCCAAAGGCTATTTTCTTGCCCATATCGAGCATCAGATAGCATCCCCCAATAGCCACGATACTCGCCGACATGGCCTCTATTGGCTTCATTAAACCTTACAAAAAAATCCCTCACGCGAAACTGCCCTTCTGGCAGGCCTATTATCTGATCTGAATTTCGAAATTGCTCAGACATCATCAAGTTTCTCAGGAGGGTACTTAGCCGCCTGTGCATTACAGGGCTTCGTCTTCCACTTCCCGGGACAAAACGGCCGCCTCGACCATTTGGATCAATAGGATTGTCAGGGGTTGGGTGAACGATTTCTTGAGCCCCGTAGCCGAAATCAATTTCTATGCGCTCACCAGGATTAATCTGTTCTTCCTGATCATTCCCCGGATTCCCTCGCCTTCTACCTTCTGCAGCCGCAAACTCGCATCCTGGTATGTGAGGTCGTGCACCAAAGCATGCAGCCTGTCCACTTCGAGATTCCTTCCTAAAAAAAGCTGGGGCGCCACATTGAACACAAACCAATAGGCGCCGAAACCCCTCAATTCGAGAATCACCAAGCTGTTCAAAATTATGTGCCGTATACGTATTCCCATCAGCTATGCATCTTGCAACATCCATATCTATGACTCTCCTATTGACTTACACCGATAATGTCATAGAGCCATTATTCGTCAACCCCATCTAGGTCAAACATACTATTCGCACGCAAAAAAAACGCCCCAAACCAGTCGGGGCGTTTTTCATTCTGCGTACAGAAACCAACCGTCAGTCAGCCAACCGCCACGTTGTCCCACCCTTGCCGTCTTCCAACACCACACCCATCGCGGTCAGTTGGTCGCGGATACGGTCGGACTCCGCCCAGTCTTTGCCAGCACGCGCAGCCAGACGCGCCTGGATCAGCGCATCTACCTCAGCCGCATCCACGCGCCCTTCGGCGCCGGCTTGCAGGAAGTCATCGACTTCCATCTGCAACACGCCCAGCACGCTGGCCAGTTCTTTCAAGCGTGCAGCAAGCCCGGCCGCTGCGTCGAGATCGCTCTCACGCAGGCGGTTGATCTCGCGCACCATTTCGAACAGCACGGCGCAGGCTTCGGGGGTGCCGAAGTCGTCGTTCATCACTTCGGTAAAGCGCGCAACAAATGCCTCGCCGCCGGCCGGAGCCACGGCTGGCAGGCCTTTCAACGCGTGGTAGAAACGCTCCAGGGCGCCCTTGGCGTCCTTGAGGTTGTCTTCCGAGTAGTTGATGGCGCTGCGGTAGTGGCTGGACACCAGCAGGTAACGCACGACTTCCGGGTGGTATTTTTCCAGCACGTCGCGAATGGTGAAGAAGTTGTTCAAGGACTTGGACATCTTCTCGCCATTGATGCGGATCATGCCGCAGTGCATCCAGGCGTTGGCGTAGGTCTTGCCGGTGGCGGCTTCGCTTTGGGCGATTTCGTTTTCGTGGTGCGGGAACTCTAGGTCGCTGCCGCCGCCATGAATGTCGAAGGTCTCGCCCAGGCAGCAGGTGGACATCACCGAGCATTCGATGTGCCAGCCCGGACGGCCGGCGCCCCATGGCGACTCCCAGCTCGGCTCGCCGGGCTTGGTGGCTTTCCACAGCACGAAGTCGAGCGGGTCCTGCTTGGCTTCGTCGACTTCGATGCGTGCGCCGATGCGCAGGTCTTCGATTTTCTTGCGCGACAGTTTGCCGTAGCCCATGAACTTGGCGACGCGGTAGTACACGTCGCCATTGCCCGGGGCGTAGGCGTAACCCTTGTCGATCAGGGTCTGGATCATCGCGTGCATGCCCGGGATATGGTCCGTGGCACGTGGCTCCATGTCCGGCTTGAGGATGTTGAGGCGCGCCTCGTCCTCATGCATTGCGCCGATCATGCGCTCGGTCAGCGCGTCGAACGACTCGCCGTTTTCGTTGGCGCGGTTGATGATCTTGTCGTCGATGTCGGTGATGTTGCGCACATAGGTCAAGTCATAGCCGCTAAAACGCAACCAGCGGGTCACCAGGTCGAAGGCAACCATGCTGCGGCCGTGGCCGATGTGGCAGTAGTCGTACACGGTCATGCCGCACACGTACATGCGCACCTTGTTGCCATCCAGCGGCTTGAAGACTTCTTTGGTCTTGCTGAGCGTGTTGTAGATCGTTAGCACGATGAATCCCTTAAGACTAAATCACTGGCCCCACGAATCACGCAAGGTCACGGTACGGTTGAACACCGGCTGACCAGGTTTGGAGTCCTTGATATCCGCGCAGAAGTAACCTTCGCGCTCGAACTGGAAACGGTCTTCCGGCTGTGCGTCGCCAAGCGATGGCTCGGCACGACAACCCGTGAGAACTTGCAGGGAGTCTGGGTTGATGTTGTCGAGGAAGCTCGCGCTGTCTTCGGCCTTCTCAGGGTTCGGCGAACGGAACAGGCGGTCGTACAAGCGCACTTCGCACTCGATGCTGGCCGCGGCCGGCACCCAGTGGATCACGCCTTTGACCTTGCGGCCTTCAGGGTTCTTGCCGAGGGTTTCCGGGTCGTAGGAGCAACGCAGTTCGACGATGTTGCCGTCGGCGTCCTTGATCGCTTCGTCGGCGCGGATCACGTAGCTGCCGCGCAGGCGCACTTCGCCGTTCGGCTCCAGGCGCTTGTAGCCTTTTGGCGGCTCTTCCATGAAGTCGTCGCGGTCGATGTAGATTTCACGCGCGAACGGCAGCTTGCGCACGCCGAGGGCTTCGTTCTGCGGATGACGCGGCAACTCGAGGTTGTCGACCTTGTCTTGCGGATAATTGGTGATCACGACTTTCAACGGACGCAGCACACACATGGCGCGCGGCGCGTTGGCGTCGAGGTCCTGGCGGATGCTGAATTCGAGCATGCCGAAGTCGACCACGCCGTCCGAACGGTTGGTGCCAACCATGTCGCAGAAGTTACGGATCGACGCCGGGGTGTAGCCACGACGGCGAAAGCCCGACAGCGTCGACATGCGCGGGTCATCCCAGCCGTGCACGTGTTTTTCATCGACCAGCTGCTTGAGCTTGCGCTTGCTGGTGATGGTGTAGTTCAGGTTCAGGCGGCTGAACTCGTACTGACGCGGGTGCGCGGGTACCGGCAGGCTGTCGAGGAACCATTCGTACAGCGGGCGATGGCTTTCGAACTCCAGGGTGCAGATGGAGTGGGTGATGCCTTCGATGGCATCCGACTGACCGTGGGTGAAGTCGTAGTTGGGGTAGATGCACCACTTGTCGCCGGTCTGGTGGTGATGGGCGTGGCGGATGCGGTACATGATCGGGTCGCGCAGGTTCATGTTCGGCGAGGCCATGTCGATCTTGGCGCGCAGCACGCGGGCCCCGTCCGCGAACTCACCGGCGCGCATGCGGTTGAACCAGTCGAGGTTCTCTTCCACCGAACGGTCGCGGAACGGGCTGTTCTTGCCCGGTTCGGTCAGGGTGCCACGGTATTCCTTGGCCTGTTCCGGGCTGAGGTCGTCGACGTAGGCCTTGCCGGCCTTGATCAGCTCGACGGCCCAGTCGAACAACTGGTCGAAATACTTGGACGCGTAGCGCACTTCACCGGACCATTCGAAGCCCAGCCACTTGATGTCGCTTTCGATGGCGTCGATGTATTCCTGGTCTTCCTTGGCCGGGTTGGTGTCGTCGAAACGCAGGTGCGTGACGCCACCGAACTCCTGGGCCAGGCCGAAGTTCACACAGATCGACTTGGCGTGACCGATGTGCAGGTAGCCGTTGGGCTCTGGCGGGAAGCGGGTGACGATCTGCGTGTGCTTGCCCGAATCCAGGTCCGCCTGGATGATCGGGCGCAGGAAATTGACCGGGACGGCAGGTCCGGCCTTGGAATTCGAGGTAGGGTCGACAGTGGGCTTGCTCATAGGATCCTTGAACAGACAGGTTCGTGGCCGGGTGGGGCCAGATAAAACAAAGGCGATATCATAGCCGATGCTGTCAAGCAGCTGACAGAGCGGGGTTAAAAACTGCTGCTTTAATTACCCAAGCGGTAAAAAACCACCTCGAAATTCCTGTCGGGCACGCTAAACTGCGCGCCTTGGCCGCAGTTTGGCCAAACAGGTAAGGCGCCCAGGCGCTCAAACCCACGAATTCCCTGAAAAGAGTAATGACCATGACTCAAGTCAAACTGACCACCAACTTCGGTGACATCGTTATCGAGCTGAACGCCGAGAAAGCGCCGATCACCGTCGCCAACTTCATCGAGTACGTGAACGCCGGCCACTACGAAAACACCGTTTTCCACCGTGTTATCGGCAACTTCATGGTCCAGGGCGGCGGTTTCGAGCCTGGCATGAAAGAAAAGAAAGACAAGCGCCCAAGCATCCAGAACGAAGCGGACAACGGCCTTTCCAACGACAAGTACACCGTCGCCATGGCCCGTACCATGGAGCCGCATTCGGCCTCCGCGCAGTTCTTCATCAACGTGGCCGACAACGCCTTCCTGAACCACAGCGGCAAGAACGTGCAGGGCTGGGGCTACGCCGTATTCGGTAAAGTCACCGAAGGCACCGACGTTGTCGACAAGATCAAAGCCGTCGCCACCACCTCCAAGGCTGGCCACCAGGATGTACCGGCAGACGACGTGATCGTCGAGAAAGCCGAGATCGTTGGGTGATATTGCTGATTTCAGATTTGCATCTGGAAGAGGAGCGCCCGGACATCACCCGGGCGTTTCTGGATCTGCTCCACGGCCGCGCCCGAGGCGCCCAGGCGTTGTACATTCTGGGGGACTTCTTCGAAGCCTGGATTGGCGACGATGGGATGACACCCTTCCAGCGTTCGATTTGCGCGGCCCTGCGTGAGTTGAGCGACAGTGGCACCGCGATTTTCATCATGCATGGCAACCGGGATTTCCTGATCGGCAAGGCATTCTGCAAAGCTGCAGGCGCTACCTTGCTCAAGGACCCGAGCGTCGTGCAATTGCACGGCGAGCCTGTGCTCTTGATGCACGGCGACAGCCTGTGCACCCGCGACCTCGGCTATATGAAGCTGCGGCGCATCCTGCGTAACCCGCTTGTGCTGTTTATTCTGCGCCACCTGCCATTGCGCACCCGCCACAAGCTGGCGCGCAAGCTGCGCAGTGAAAGCCGCGCGCAAACCCGCATGAAAGCCAACGACATTGTCGATGTAACGCCCGAGGAAGTGCCGCGGGTAATGCAGCAATTCGGCGTGCGCACCCTGGTCCACGGCCATACGCACCGCCCGGCGATCCACAAGCTGCAGATCGGCGACCAGGCCGCCAAGCGCATTGTGCTGGGGGATTGGGACAAGCAGGGCTGGGCCTTGCAGGTGGATGAGCAAGGGTTTCAGTTGGCGGCTTTTGAATTTGTGAACCCGCAGTTGGCGTTGCCTGGCGCCTGATCCCATGTGAACACAGATCAAAATGTGGGAGGGGGCTTGCCCCCGATAGCAGTGTGTCAGTCAAAAACAGGCTGACTGATTCACCGTCATCGGGGGCAAGCCCCCTCCCACAGTTGATTGAGTACAACCCTTAATGGCCTGAAGCCTCCGGCCCGGCCTTGGCGCCAAACGGCGGCTTGGCCAGCCAGACCAGCAACATCAAGCCCATGAACATCCACCCCAGCAACGTGAAGTAATCCACGGTGGACATCATGTACGCCTGGCTGGTGAGGATCTGGTCCAGCTGCGCGTAGGCCTTGTGCCCTGCCCCGCCCAGTGCCTGCAGCGCGTCGCGGGTGGCCGAGTCGTAGGTGGTCATGTTTTCGCTCATGTACGCATGGTGCTGGTCTGCCCGGCGAATCCAGATCCAGGTGGTCAGCGAGGCCGCGAAGCTGCCGCCCAGGGTCCGCAGGAAGGTCGCCAGGCCAGCGCCATCGGCGATCTGGTGTGGCGGCAGGTCGGACATCAGGATGCTCAGGGTCGGCATAAAGAACAGCGCCACGCCGATACCCATGAACAGCTGCACCAGGGCGATGTGCTGGAAGTCCACCTCATTGGTGAAGCCCGCGCGCATGAAGCAACTCAAGCCAATCGCCAGGAACGCCAGGCCCGCCAGCAGGCGCAGGTCGAATTTGTGCGCGTACTTGCCCACGAACGGCGACATCAATACCGGCAGAATCCCGATCGGCGCCACCGCCAGACCGGCCCAGGTGGCGGTGTAGCCCATCTGGGTTTGCAGCCATTGCGGCAGGATCAGGTTGATGCCGAAGAAACCCGCGTAACCCAGGATCAACACAATCGTGCCGATCCGGAAGTTGCGGTAGGCGAACAGCCGCAGGTTGACCACCGGGTGCTTGTCGGTCATTTCCCAGATGATGAACACCGCCAGGGCAATCACCGAAATCGCCGCGCCAACGATGATGAAGTTGGATTCGAACCAGTCCAGGTCGTTGCCCTTGTCGAGGATGATCTGCAAGGCGCCAACCCCCACGATCAGGCTCAGTAGCCCCACGTAGTCCATCGGCTGGTAACTGGTGACCACCGGGCGTTTCTTCAGTTGCGAACGCACCACCATCACCGCAAAGATGCCGATGGGCACGTTAATGAAGAAGATCCACGGCCAGCTGTAACTGTCGGTGATCCAGCCGCCGAGGATCGGCCCGGCAATCGGCGCCACCACCGTGACCATCGCCAATAACGCCAGGGCCATGCCACGCCTGGCGGGGGGATAGACTGCGATCAGCAAGGTCTGGGTCATCGGGTACAACGGCCCGGCGACCAGGCCTTGCAGCACCCGAAAGCCGATCAGTTCGGGCATCGAGGTGGAAATACCGCACAGGAACGAGGCCAGCACAAACAGTATGGTCGCCCACAGGAACAGCTTCACCTCGCCAAACCTGCGGCTCAGCCAACCGGTAAGCGGCAAGGCGATGGCGTTGCTCACCGCAAACGAGGTGATCACCCAGGTGCCCTGCTCCGAGCTCACGCCCAGGTTGCCGGAAATGGTCGGCAACGCCACGTTGGCGATGGTGGTGTCGAGCACCTGCATAAAGGTCGCCAGCGACAGGCCAATAGTGGCCATCAACAGGCTGGGTGGCGTGAAGGAGGCGTTATTGCTCATCAGCGTTGCACAGCCTTGGGAGCGGCGACGCTGTTGTCATGGATCAACTGGGTGATCATCGCGTCAGCCTCGGCCAATTGGCGGTCATACACGTTGGTGGTGAACGAGGCCTTTTGCGGCGCCTGTTGCGCCAGCACCGGGCCGCTCTGGTCGTGCAGGTCTACATTGACGACCGTGCTCAGGCCCACGCGCAGTGGATTTTTGGCCAGTTCATCGGCATTGATGTGGATACGCACCGGCACCCGCTGCACGATCTTGATCCAGTTACCGGTGGCGTTCTGCGCCGGCAGCAGGGCAAACGCGCTGCCGGTACCGGCGCCGAGGCTGTCGACGGTGCCGCTGTACTTCACGTCGCTGCCGTAGATGTCCGACTCGATGTCCACCGGCTGGCCGATGCGCATGTCGCGCAGTTGGGTTTCCTTGAAGTTGGCGTCGATCCATAACTGGTTCAGCGGGATCACGGCCATCAACGCCGTGCCCGGCTGCACGCGCTGGCCCAGTTGCACGGTGCGCTTGGCCACGTAGCCGGTGACCGGCGCGATCAAGGTGCTGCGCGCATTGGTCAGGTAGGCCTGGCGCAGTTGTGCGGCGGCGGCTTGCACGTCGGGGTGCGAGCTGATTACGGTGTCATCGACCAACGCGTTGGTGGTCTTGAGTTGCTGCTCAAGGTTGGTCAGCGCATTCTTGGCGGCGGTCAGGCTGTCACGGGCATGGGACAGTTCTTCCTGGGAAATCGCCCCGCCGGCAGCCAGGGTTTTACGGCGGTTGAAGTTGTCCTGGGCGGTCTGCACGTCGGCTTTCTGTGCATTGACCTGAGCCTTCATGCCATCGACGTTGCTGTACAGGCCGCGTACCTGGCGCACGGTGCGGGCCAGGTTGGCCTGGGCACTTTGCAGGCCGACGGCGGCATCGTTCGGATCGAAGTTGACCAGCACCTGGCCTTCGTGGACCAGGTCGCCATCGTCGGCGCCAATGCTGACCACGGTGCCGGTGACCAGCGGGGTGATTTCCACCACGTTGCCGTTCACATAGGCGTCGTCGGTGCTTTCATTGAAGCGCCCGTAGAGTTCGTGCCAGGCCCACACGCCGACTACGGCGAGGATGACGATCAGCGCGAGGCCGATCAGCATGACTTTGCGTTTGCGCGGGTTGGTGTCTTTGGGTTGTTCGGTTGCGTTGGTGTTTTCGGCAGTGGCCATGACAAATACCTCAAATTATTCCGTGCGTGTGGCTGGGGTGGTCGCGGCCACGTTATCGGCTTGGTATCCGCCACCCAGGGCCTGCATCAATTGAATCGACAGATCGATTTGCCCGGCATTCAGGGTCGCCAGCTGACGCTGGGCCTGCAGCAATTGCTGCTCGATGCTGAGCACGTCCAGGTAGTTACCGATACCTGAGCCGTAACGCTGAACCACGGTGTCGTAAGACTGCTGGGCAATATCCGTGGCATGTTGCTGGGCCTGGATCTGCCGCCCGGTTTCGCGCAGTTGTGAAAGGGTGTTGCCGATGTCCCCCAGGGCTTGCACCAGGGTCTTGTTGTACTGGGCCACGGCCAGGTCGTAGTCGGCGTCGCGGGCATCAAGGTCGGCACGCAGGCGGCCGCCGTCGAAGATCGGCAGCGAGATCGTCGGCGCGATATTGAAGAAGCGGCTGGCCGAACCGAACATCGCATCCCCCAGCAACGACTCGGCCCCGGCACTCGCGCTCAGGTTGAGATTGGGGTAGAAGCGCGTCTTGCTGGCGGCGATGTCTTTACTCGCGGCCTCGACGCGCCAGCGCGCGGCGATCAGGTCCGGACGACGGCCCAGCAGCTCGGCGGGCAACACCGACGGCACGGCGACGGCGGCCGGTTTCAACACGCTGGGACGTGCCAGTTCATTGCCACGGTCGGGGCCTTTGCCGAGCAACACCGCGAGGGCGATCTTGGCGCTTTGCAGTTGTTTCTCCGCGTCGATCAGTTGCGACTGGGAGCTGGCTTCCAGGCTTTCGGTCTGCTGGTACTGGTATTGGCTGTCGATACCCGAGTCCAGCCGGCGTTTGCTCAGGTCGAGCATCTGACGGGTGCGCTTGAGGTCGTCGGTGGCCAGATCCCGCACGATGTGGGCCTGGCCCAGGTCGCTGTAGGCCTTGGCCACGTCGGCGGCGAGGGTCAGGCGCGCGGCCTGCTGGTCGACTTCGGCGGCGCGGGCCTGACCCAACGCGGCTTCCCAGGCGGCGCGCTGGCCACCCCAGAGGTCGAAGTTGTAGTTGAAGCTGGCGCCAATGTTGCGCACGGTCGAATACGCATCGCCCTGCCCCAGCGGGTCCTGGTCCTTGGCCAGGCGCGAACGGCTCACACCGGCGCTGGCATCCAGGGTCGGCATGCGCGCGGCATTCGCTGCATAGGCGGCGGCTTCGGCCTGGTGGGCACGGGCGCTGGCGACTTGCATGTCGGGGCTGTTTTGCAGGGCTTCATGGATCAGGCCGTCGAGCTGTGGGTCGCCGAGGCTCTTCCACCAGTCGGCGGCAGGCCAGGCGGCGTTGGACAGGGTCACACCGCTCAAGGACCTGCCGGTTTGCAGGGTATTTGCGTCGAGGCGCTGGCCCTGGGTGTCGAGGCCGCTGAAATTGGCGCAACCGGCCAGGCTCATGGCAACCAGCACCAGGCTGAGGGCACGTGTGTTCATTCTTTACCTACCCGCTGCAGGGTGATGGGGTCACCGGCAGCTATCAGAATTTTCTTGAGGATCTTTTCCAGGGTCTGCAGCTCACCGGGCTCCAGCGCACCGGCCAACTGGTTCAGGGCCTGGGCGCCGATATGCGGCAGCATGTCCGCCAGGCGCTGGCCGTCGGCGGTCAGCACCAGCTGCACTTGGCGGCGGTCCAGTTCGGAGCGCTTGCGGTCCAGCAGGCCTTTTTGTTCAAGACGGTCGAGCATGCGCGTCATCGAGCCGCTGTCCAGGGACAGGTTGCGGCACAGCTCCGCCGGGGTGTCGACGCCAAACTGCGCCATGATGATCAACACCTTGAACTGCGCGGCGGTCACGCCGTGGGGCTCCATATGGGTGTCGATGATCTTGTCTTTGAGAATCGCGGCGCGGCCCAACAACAGCCCGAGGTGGCAGTTGTGGAAGTTGTCCGGGGTGAAGTGTTTCATCGGAAGTCACCTTATTACTGCCTAGGCAGTGAATGTATGACGAGATGTTACTGCTTAGGCAGCGAATGTCAAATGGAATAATTAGCTTGCTTGGTAATGTGGGAGGGGGCTTGCCCCCGATAGCGGTGGATCAGTCACTCACGTGTTGACTGGACCATTGCTATCGGGGGCAAGCCCCCTCCCACATTTTTGACTGCGAACGGATTTAGAAATCGCGCTTGTAGAAAATATCCAGTGAGCTGGCCACGCCACTGGCCACTTCCAGGTACACCTTCTTGCTCAGCAGATAGCGCAAGGCAATCGTGCTGGCCGGCTCGAACACTCCTACCCCGTAACGCAGGCTGAGTTTTTCGGTGATCTTGCCGCTGGCCACCACCGCCGTGGTGGTGCCGCTGCCCTGGGTGTCGAGGTCGAAGTCCTGGATACCCAGCTTGTTGGCAAGGTCGGAGGTGACCCCGGCGCTTCCCATCAAGCCCAGGCCAAGGGCGGCTTGGGCGAGCATGTTGTTGTCTTCACCGGTGGAGCTCAGCGGACGCCCCAGCACCAGGTAGGACAGCGCCTGCTCCTGGCTCATGGCCGGCTCCGAGAATATCTGCGTGGTGGGCTGCTCGGCGCTGCCGCTCAGGCGGATACCGGCGACCACATCGTCGGTCTTGCGGATCGCTTCGATGTCCAGGTAGGGCTGGTCGAGGGGACCGGCGAACAATAGCCGCGCACGGCGCACATCCAGCCGCTGCCCGTATGCGCGGTAGCGCCCGTCGTTGAGCCACAGCTCGCCACGGGTGTCCATGTTGTCGCCGATATGCACCTGGCCCTGCACCTTGGCGGTCAGGCCGAAACCCGAGAAGTTGAGCTTGTCTTCGCCCACCACCACGTCGATATCCATGGCCATGGCCATCGGCGGTTTGCCTTCCTCGGTCTGGCTGCCAATGATGACCGTGTCATCCGAGACCTTGACCGTGGACGGCGGCAGCTCGCGCACAGTGATGTCACCGCGCGGGATGTGGACCTTGCCGGCAATCGCCAGCTTGTCGTTTTTCAGGCTGATCTTCAGGTCGGGCGCCACTTCCAGCACCGCGTAGGGTTCGACCGTGACCGGCAACTGCGAGCCCTGCAGGCTCAGGTCTACGGCCAGGGCCTGGCCCCAGTCGATCTGACCCTTGAGGCTGCCCTGCCCGGCCTTGCCGCTGCGCCACGCGCCGTTGAGCTGCACGCTTTCGCCGGCAATCAACGCCTGTACGTTCAGGCCTTCGAGGCTGATGGGCAGTTCCGGCCCGGAGATTTCGCCGCCGATCAGGTTGACGTTGCCGTTGACCTGTGGCGCCAGCAACCCGCCGGAAATTCGCCCACTGCCGTTGAGCTTGCCGTTGAGTTTTTCCACCATCGGCACAAACGGCCGCGCCACGGCGAGGTCGAGGCCGGTCAGGCTGAAATTGCCGGTGATCGGCTTGTTTTTCGGCAGCGGGTTGATCTGCGCCTGCAACAGCAACTCGCCGAGCTGGCCGCCGCGGAAATTCAACTGAGTGTCGATGCGCTTGGGATTGAGGGTGGTTTCCAGCTTGAGGGTGTCGTAGGGGAAATCCAGCCACTGGGCCTTGTCCTTGACGCGCAAGGTGCCGCCGCTGGCATCCACCGACACCACGCCCTTGGGGCCGCTGGCCGGCAGGTCGAGTTGCACGTCGGCGTTGAGCTTGCCCTGCCAGGCGAAGTCCTTGGGCAAAAACGCCGCGAGGCTGTCGATGGGGAACTGCTTGAGGTGGTAACGCAATTTCGGCTCGGGCATCAGACGCTGGTCTTCACCGCACAGGCTGGCCGGGCCGGACACCCAGCAGTGCGCGGCAAAGGTCAGCTTGCCGTCGGCCAGGCGTTCGATCTTCGCCGGGGCTTGCAGCTTCCAGTCCTGGCCGCCGGCCTGTACATCGCCGTTGGCCAGGCGCCCGCGCCAGTTGCCGTTGTCGAGGTTGCCGTCCAGGGCCAGGGCCAGCTTGACCAATGGGCCGGCCAGGTCCAGTTGGACCTTTTGGTTCTTGATGTCGCCCTGGGCACTGGCGGTCAGGGTGCCGACCTGGGTTTCCCCGGCCTGGATGCCGCTGCCCTTGAGGTCGATTTTTGCGCGCTGGGCGCTGTCGAGGGTGGCGTCGAGCGTCAGGCTTTGCAGGCGGTTGTCGGCAAATGCCAGTTGCTGGCCCTTGAGGTCGAGTTTGCCTTGGGGCGCCTGGAGGCTGCCGGCCACGTCGAGACGGCCATTGACCTGGCCACGTAACTGCGGCCACAACTGGGCCAGGCGCGCGAGCTTGATATCAATCTGCCCGGCCAGGCGTTGTTGCAGGCTGCCGCTGCCGTTGATGCGGTTGTCGCCCAGGCGGATATCCAGATTGGCCAGGGTCCATTGCTCGCCCGCGCCTTCTGCCTTGGCTGCCAGCGCGGCGGTTTGCCCGCGCAGGCGACCCTTGAGGTCAAGGTCGGCATTCAGTTTGAGTTGCTCGTTCTTGAACTCACCCTTGCTGCGCAGCGGGCCAGCCAGCGTGCCGGGCAACTCGGCGACCCAGTACGCCGGGTTCAGCGCCGACAGGTCCAGCGCCGTGTCCCAGGCGATACCGTCGGCGAATCGCAGGTTGAGGTGGCCCTCGGCCTTGCCTTGGCCGGCGGTCAGCTTGAGTTCGGGCAGGAACACTTGCTTGAGGTCGCCACTGAACGGCGTGACCACGTTGAACTTGCCGGCGGGGCCGTCGAGGTCGGCCTTGAGGTTGCCGAGGTAGTTGCCGTCCTTGTAGGACACCTCACCATTAAAGGTACGCAACACCACCTGCGGCTCGTCGATCAGCGGGTAGAGACGATGCCAGGGGAAGTCCAGCCAATCGATCTTCGCGTCGGCGCTGAAACCTTGCTGCCAATCCAGCTGGGCGCTGAGCTTGAGGCTCTGTTTGTCGCCGGCCGTCAGGTCTAGGCCGGCGATCTGCGCGCCCTTGGCGTCGACCTTGCCTTGCAGCAGCAAGGCCACCGGGCCTTTTTCCGCCGGCAGCACGGCCCTGCCCAGCAGTTGATAACCGCTTTTAAGGTCGCCCTTGGCGGTCAGGTCCAGTTGATTGAGTTGCAGGGTGTCGGGCAGGTCGGCGCTGGGCTTGAAGCCATCGGCGGTGATATGCAACTGGGCGGGGAGGTTCTCCGCCAGAGGCTGCAGCGCGCCGGTGAGCTTGGCCGGCAGGTAACCGCTGCTGTCGGCATCCAGCGTGAGGGTCTTGAGCAAGTCGCCATCGATCTTCAATGCCACCTGCCAGGGCGCGCCACCGGGAGCGTACGGTAGGCTCAGATTGCCGCTGGCGCTCAGCCGCCAGTCGCCGGTGGGTTGCAACAGCCCCGCCAGGTCCAGCACCAGACCGTCGCGTTGCAGGTGCACCGAGTCAATCCGCATCCCGGCGGCCGTCCAA
The DNA here is from genome assembly GCF_979253585.1 of Pseudomonas sp. AC463. NCBI lineage: Bacteria > Pseudomonadati > Pseudomonadota > Gammaproteobacteria > Pseudomonadales > Pseudomonadaceae > Pseudomonas > Pseudomonas sp. AC463. The sequence goes on from NZ_CEEDDZ010000003.1 coordinate 313,661, forward strand.
TGCGCGGCCAGTTGCAAGCCCTTGAGTTCTTCGCTGCCGTTAAACAGCAGGCTACCGACGCGAATGTCGCCCAATTGGACAGCAATCGGCAACTTCAAGTCCGGCAGCGTGATGGGGCCGCTGCTGTCTTCGGTACTCGGTGGGAATTGCAGGCTGACCTGTTCCACATCCAGCTGATCGATGCACAAGGTCGTGCGCAACAGGCAGGTGGGCGACCACTCAAACACGGGCGCCGTGAGTTCCACACGGCTGCTGCCCTGTTGCCACAGCAGGTGATCGGCGCGCCACTGGCCACCCAAATGCCCCTGGAAGTTCTCTACCGTCAAACCGGGTACGCGCCCCAATGCCCAGCGGCTGCCCGCCTGGGTGCCGAGTACCGCCCACAGCGCCAGCAACAGCACGGCGAGGATGGCCGCCAAGGCCAGCCCCGCTATTTTTACACCACGCATCACAGCTCGGGCCCCATGGAAAAGTGCAATCGAATACCGCCCGGGTCTTCCAGGGCATGGGCCAGGTCGAGGCGGATCGGCCCGACCGGCGAGACCCAGCGGATGCCGACGCCGACGCCGGTTTTCAGGCTGGGCATTTCCAGGGTGTTGAAGGAGTTGCCCTGGTCGATAAAGGTCGCGATCCGCCATTTTTCGGCGATGGAATATTGATACTCGGCGCTCAGGGCCACCATGTAGCGGCCACCGATGCGGTCGCCACGGTCGTTCTCCGGCGACAACGTCTGGTACTCGTAACCGCGCACGCTCTGGTCGCCACCGGCAAAGAAGCGCAACGACGGCGGCACCGATTTGTAGCCATTGGTGGCGCTGCCGCCGACCTGCGCCCGGGCCAGGAAGCGGTGGTTGTCCCACAGGGTGGTCAGGCCCTTGACCATGGCCGTGCCGTAAAGCAGGTTGGTGTCGGAGCCCAGGCCTTCCTTGGCGACCTTGGTGTCGAATTGCAGGCGGTAGCCGTTGTGGGGGTCGATACGGTTGTCGCTGCGCAGGTAGGAATAGGTCACACCCGGCATCACCAGGTTACTGAGGCCCGAATCGTTGCCCAGGCGATATTCTTCGCGCTGGTATTTCAATGAGATGATGCGGGTCCAGCCACTGGGCAACTTGCTGTGCCATTCGGGGCCGAGGGTGAGCAATTTACTCAGGGTATCGGTGTTGGCGATTTCTTCATTCTGATAGCCCCCGGCAAAACGCAGCTTGTCGGTGAGTGGCGGGTCCAGCGGAATGTCGTACCACAGGCCAACGTTTTGCCGGGGTGCCGACAGCTCGGCTTCCCAGCCATAGCTATGGCCCTGGGGGTTGACCCAATGGCGGGTCCAATTGGCCTTGCCACGCGGGCCGACATCGGTGGAGAAACCCAGGCCCAGGCCCATGGTGCGCGGCTTGCGGGTTTGCAGGTTGACCGCCACCGGGATCACGTCATTGGCGGAGGCGGCCGGCGCGGCGTCGACGCGCACGCCTTCGAAAAAGCCGCTGGCTTGCAGGTTCTGGTTGAGTTCGGCGATCAGTTCGGAATCGTATGGGGTGCCACTTTTGAACGGCACCATGCGTTGCAGCAGTTCTTCATCAAACGGCGTGTCGCCGGCGAAATTGACTTTGCCCAAGGTGTAGCGCGGGCCACTGTCGTAGATCAGTTCGATGTCGGCGACGCCGGCCTGTGGGTCTACCGCCAGCGTCTGGCGACTAAAACGTCCGCTGAAAAAGCCGTAGCGCGACGCCTGGTTCTGGATCAGGCGCTTGGCGTCTTCGTAGTGGCCGTGGTTGAGCACGGCGCCGGATTTGAGGTCGTCGCTGGCGGGCACGCGAAACGCCTTGAGGTTCGAGGCAGGGCCGTCGACCCGAATGGTCACGTTGCGCAAATGCACCGGTTCGCCGGGGTCGATGGTGAGGATCAGGCGCGGGTTCTTGCCGCCTTTTACATCACTCTCGATCTGTGGCTGATAGAAACCCAGAGCCTGGGCCGCCTTGCGCGCCTGCTCTTCGGCGCCACGGCTGAACCGCAGCAAGGCTTCTTCATCACGATCGCCCACCCCGCCGATATAGCCTTCGATGTTGGCTTTCAACGCGTCGTTTGAGGGCTTGATCCGCACGTCCAATTCGCTTTGCGCCATTGCGCCGCAGCTGGTGAACAGCAGAACCAGGCCGCTGGTAAATCTTCCTGGAAACTTCATAGGCGCGGATGCTACATGAGCAAGGGGGGTACTTTGAACTCAGAAAATTCTGAAAAATTCTGAGTTAAGTCGTTGCAGCACTTAGGACCTGCGGATTTGGGTGGAAAAAAACATGTTCCAAAATGGGTCCAATCGCCACCTCACCGATTTCCTCGTAGCCCTGGCGCTTATAAAACTCCAGGTAACGTGAATTGCCGGTATCCAGCACCACACCGGACGAATGCGGGTCTTCGGCGCACCAGTTGTGAATCGCTTCGAGCAGTTGCTCACCGTAGTGCTTGCCCTGGAACTGCGGGTGAATGCCCAGCAATGGCAACACGTGCACCGACTCGCTGGGCAGGCACGCCAGCACCGCATGATGGTAATCCAGATAACGCCGCGTGCCGCGCACACCGGTGCTCAGCCACATGCGCAGTTGCCAGGCCCAGCTCTCGGTGATCCCCAGACGCCGTTGCGGCGGCGCGATCAGGGCGATGCCGATCAGCCGGTCATTCACAAACAAACCGATGGCAGGCAGCTTCTGGAAAAAATGCTGTTTGACCAACTCACGCACCGTGGCGCGCACGCGTTGCTCATACCCGGGGCGTTCCGCTTCGAAGATGTAGGCGAAGGTCGGCTCATGGCGATAGGCCTGGTACAACAGGGAACGGGCCTCGCGGGAATAGCCGCTGTTGAGCAAGCGAATTTCGGCAATGTCAGTCGAGGTGTCGGGCATGCAATCAATCTCCATGGCGCCATTCAAAAGATGACGTTCTTATGGGTACGAACCTGCGCAGCAGCAGTCGTTCCCAGACATTAGCAGTGCATCTGCCCTACCGCCACGCTGGCCCCCGCCGGACTTGTCGGCTAGCATCGCCCTTTTGCCAGAACCGGACTGCCGACCATGAAAATTGTGTCTTTCAATATCAACGGGCTGCGCGCCCGCCCTCATCAGCTGGCGGCGCTGATTGAAAAACATCAACCCGACGTGATCGGCCTGCAGGAAACCAAGGTCCACGATGACCAGTTCCCCCTCGCCGAAGTACAGGCCCTTGGCTACCACGTGTACTACCACGGGCAGAAAGGCCACTACGGCGTGGCCCTGCTCTCGCGCAAGGAAGCCCTGAGCCTGCACAAAGGCTTTGCCAGCGATGAAGAAGACGCCCAGCGCCGCTTTATCTGGGGCACCTTCGCCGATGAAAACGGCCACCCGGTGACCATCATGAACGGCTATTTCCCCCAGGGCGAAAGCCGCGACCACCCGACCAAGTTCCCGGCCAAGCAACGTTTCTACGAAGACTTGCAGCAACTGCTGGAAAGCCAGTTCAGCAATGACCAGGCCCTGGTGGTGATGGGCGACGTGAATATTTCCCCGGAAGATTGCGACATCGGCATCGGCGCCGACAACGCCAAGCGCTGGCTGAAAACCGGCAAGTGCAGCTTCCTGCCGGAAGAACGCGAGTGGATGGCGCGCCTGAAAAACTGGGGCCTGGTGGACAGCTTCCGGCACCTGAACCCGGATGTTGCCGACCGTTTCAGCTGGTTCGACTACCGCAGCCGTGGGTTCGAGGACGAGCCCAAGCGTGGGCTGCGGATTGACGTGATCATGGTGTCCAACGGTTTGCTGCCACGAGTTAAGGATGCGGGTGTGGACTACGATTTGCGCGGTTTGGAAAAGCCATCGGACCATGCGCCGATCTGGCTGGAATTGAGCTGATCTGACGCCGAATAAAAATCCAAATGTGGGAGGGGGCTTGCCCCCGATAGCGATGCATCAGCTACAGATAAGCTGTCTGGCACACCGCCATCGGAGGCAAGCCCCCTCCCACATTTACCCTGCAGTGCGTCAGTCACAATGTTGCAACCTGCCTGTCTTAATCTCGCGCCACTCCCTTTGCCTTGAGAAGGTGGCGGCATGATGCTGCGCGTTCTGTTTCTGTTGACCCTGCCTCTTTATGCGATTGCCGCGCCCCTGCCCGTTCCCGACCAAGGCCCTGCGTTGCGCATTCAGGGCTCCAACACCATCGGCGCGGCACTCGGCCCCGCCTTGGTCAAGGGCTTGATGCAACAGCAAGGTCTACAAGGCGTACACAGCGAACCGGCCGAAGGCGCCAACGAACAACGCATGATCGGCACCACGCGACAAGGCAAATCGGTGACCATCGAGGTAGCCGCCCACGGCTCCAGCACCGGTTTTACCGCGCTTAAGAAATCCACCGCCGACCTCGCCGCCTCTTCACGCCCGATCAAGGACAGCGAACTGGTAGACCTCGAACCCCTCGGCGACCTGAAAAGCCCCGAGGCCGAACAGGTGATCGCCATCGACGGCCTGGCAATCATCCTCAACCCGCAAAACCCGCTGAATACCTTGAACACCGAGCAACTGGCGCAGATCTTCAACGGCGAGGTCAGCACCTGGGAGGCATTGGGCGGTGTCGGCGGGCCGATTCATTTATATGCCCGGGATGATCAATCCGGCACCTACGACACCTTCAAGGAATTGGTACTGCGCCTGCGCGGCAAGCCCCTCGCGGCGCCCGCCAAACGCTTTGAGTCCAGCGAGGAACTGTCCGACGCGGTGAGCCTGGACCCGCAGGGCGTCGGCTTTATCGGCCTGCCGTATGTGCGCCAGGCCAAGGCGGTGGCGATTGTCGATGGCGAATCCCAGGCGATGTTGCCGCTCAACAGCCTGATTGCCACCGAGGATTACCCGCTGTCCCGCCGGCTGTTCTTTTACTTGCCACCGTCGGCGCGCAACCCGTGGGCCAAGGCGCTGGTGGACTTTACCCAAACCAGCAAGGGCCAGGCGATTGTCGGGGCCAACGGGTTTATTGCCCAGCAAGTACAGGCGATGGCCGTGGAGGCGCGGCCGTCGATGCCGGAGGACTATCAAGCCATCGCCCGTGACGCCCAGCGCCTGACCGTGAATTTTCGTTTCGAAGAAGGCAGCGCCAGCCTGGACAACAAGGCCCGCCAGGATTTGCAGCGGGTGGTGGCGTACCTGAAAAGCCACGGCAAGCTGGATAAGCAGGTGACGCTGGTGGGGTTTGGCGATGCGAAGAATGACCCGCAGCGGGCTGCATTGCTGTCTAAGTTGCGAGCAATGGCGGTGCGTCGGGAGTTGGTCAAGAACGGCGTGGTGCTCAGGGATATCCGGGGGTTTGGAGCGCAGATGCCGGTGGCGACGAATGCGGCGGATGAGGGCAGGATCAAGAATCGGCGGGTGGAGGTTTGGGTGTATTGAGGCCTGGGGTTTTGGGGTGTTAATACTTGCCTCATCGGGGGCAAGCCCCCTCCCACATTGGATTGCACTCCTGCTTGAGAAACGCGGTCAAGTGTGGGAGGGGGCTTGCTCCCGATAGCAGGCGCCGCGGTTTTACTGCCCGCCGCGCATCAGCTCTTTAGGCACATACTTGCCAATCTCAAACTTGCCAATCGCCGCCCGGTGCACTTCATCCGGGCCATCAGCCAGGCGCAGGGTGCGCTGCATCGCATACATGTAGGCCAGCGGAAAATCGTTGGACACCCCCGCCCCGCCGTGCATCTGGATCGCGCGGTCAATCACCTTCAAGGCCACGTTCGGCGCCACCACCTTGATCTGGGCGATTTCGCTTTTCGCGACTTTGTTACCCACGGTGTCCATCATGTACGCCGCCTTCAGGGTCAGCAGGCGTGCCATGTCGATTTCCATGCGTGAGTCGGCGATCTTGTCGATATTGCCGCCCAACCGCGCCAAAGGCTTGCCGAACGCAGTGCGGCTGACGGCGCGTTTGCACATCAGTTCCAGCGCCCGCTCGGCCATGCCGACAGATCGCATGCAGTGGTGGATACGGCCTGGGCCAAGGCGACCCTGGGCGATCTCGAAACCGCGCCCTTCACCGAGCAGTACGTTTTCGTACGGCACACGTACATTGTCGAACAGCACTTCGGCGTGGCCGTGTGGCGCGTCGTCGTAGCCGAACACCGGCAGCGGACGCAGGATTTTTACCCCGGGGGTATCCACCGGCACGAGGATCATCGAGTGCTGCTGGTGGCGCGGTGCATCCGGGTTGCTCAGGCCCATGAAGATCAGGATTTTGCAGCGCGGGTCGCAGGCGCCGGAGGTCCACCACTTTTTACCGTTGATCACCCATTCGTCGCCCTGACGCTCGGCGCGGGCGGCCATGTTGGTGGCGTCCGAGGAAGCCACGTCGGGTTCGGTCATGGCGAAGGCCGAACGGATCTCACCGCGCAACAGCGGCTCGAGCCAGCGTTGTTTCTGCTCTTCATTGGCGTAACGCACCAGCACTTCCATGTTGCCGGTGTCGGGGGCGGAGCAGTTGAACGGCTCCGGGCCCAGCAGCGAGCGGCCCATGATTTCGGCCAGTGGTGCGTATTCCAGGTTGGTCAGGCCGGCGCCCAGTTGGGATTCCGGAAGGAACAGGTTCCACAGGCCTTCGGCTTTGGCCTTGGCTTTCAACTCTTCCATGATGGCGGTGGGCTGCCAGCGGTCGCCTTCGCTGACCTGGCGTTCGAACACCGGCTCGGCCGGGTAAACGTAAGCATCCATGAACGCGGTGACGCGTTCACGCAGTTCCTGAACCTTGGGCGAATAGGCGAAATCCATGAGCAGCTCCCTTCTTGGAGAGGTTGTTTAGGTCATGCAATCGATGCTAGAACAGCGCTTATAATTTACCTAGCCTATTCTCGGCGTGTATTAACATTCATCACCGATATATGATCGACGTATGGCCACCTAACAATAAGAGCGCAACGAAATGAATCTGAGCAAGGTCGACCTCAACCTCTTTATCGTCTTCGACGCGATCTACACCGAAGCCAACCTGACCCGCGCCGGGCAGATTGTCGGCATCACCCAGCCGGCGGTGTCCAACGCCCTGGCGCGTTTGCGCGAGACCTTCAACGACCCGCTGTTCGTGCGCACCGCCCAGGGCATGGTGCCCACGCCGATGGCGCAGAACATCATCGGCCCAGTGCGTAATGCCCTGTCGCTACTGCGTGTATCGGTGCAGGAAAGCCGCATCTTCAACCCGCAGCAGGCGGCCAAGACCTACCGCATCAGCATGACCGACCTCACCGAGGCGGTAATTCTGCCGCTGCTGTTCCAGCGCCTGCGCCGCCTGGCGCCCACCGTGGTGATCGAGAGCTTCCTGTCCAAACGTCGCGAGACCACCAAGGAACTCGCCGCCGGGCGCCTGGATTTTGCCGTGGACGCGCCGCTCAATACCGACCCGCAGGTGCGCCACGTCAAGCTGATGGAAGACCGCTATGTGTGCGCCATGCGCAAGGGCCACCCGATGGCGGGCAAGGACAAGCTCAGCCTGGATGATTACCTGTCGCTGACCCATATTCATATCTCCAGCCGCCGCAACGGCCTGGGCCATGTTGACCTGGCCCTGGGCAAGATGGGCATCCAGCGCAAGATTGCCCTGCGCTCCCAGCACTACCTGATGGCGTCGCAAGTGTTGCAGCAGACCGACATGGTCATGACCGTGCCCGAACGCTTCGCCCGCCGCCATGAACTGCACTGGTTCGTGCTGCCGGTGAACGATGTGCCACCGGTGGAAACCCATCTGTACTGGCATGAAAGCACCGACCAGGACCCGGCCAACCGCTGGATGCGCGAGCAGATGATCGAGTTGTGCCAACAGGTTACGGCCCATGAAAAGAAGCTCGATGGCAAGCAAGCCTGACCTGTAGCAGAGCCTTTGCTCCAGGTGGGAGGGGGGCTTGCCCCCGATGGGCTGCGCTGCCGCCCTTGACGTTTACGTCAACCTGCCACTAGCCTAACGCCAAGACCTTCTTGAGCGCCCCCATGAGCACCACCTACAGCATCTCTGACCTGGCCCGTGAGCTGGACATCACCACCCGCGCCATTCGCTTCTATGAAGAACAAGGCCTGCTGGCCCCCGAACGCCGGGGCCAGGAGCGCATTTACTCGGCGCGCGACAAAGTCAGCCTCAAGCTGATCCTGCGCGGCAAGCGCATCGGCTTCTCCCTGGCCGAGTGCCGCGAGCTTATCGAGCTCTACGACCCCAGCAGCGGCAACCATATCCAGCTCAACAGCATGCTCGCCAAGATCGCCGAGCGCCGTGAGCAGTTGGAGCAGCAATTGCTGGATATCGAACAGATGAAGCTGGAACTGGACACCGCCGAAGAGCGCTGCACCCAGGCCCTGGCCGAAACCATGGGCCAGATTGGCCATTGATCAGAAGGTAATCGCCATGCCCCTCCCCTCACACGTACGCCTGGTAGAAGTCGGCCCGCGCGACGGTCTGCAGAACGAAGCCCAACCCATCAGCGTGGCCGACAAGGTGCAACTGGTGGACGCCCTCAGCGCGGCGGGCTTGAGTTATATCGAAGTCGGCAGCTTCGTATCGCCCAAATGGGTGCCGCAAATGGCCGGCTCCGCCGAGGTGTTTGCACAGATTCAGCGCAAGCCCGGCGTGACCTACGGCGCCCTGGCGCCGAACCTGCGCGGGTTTGAAGATGCGCTGGCGGCGGGCGTGAAGGAAGTCGCGGTGTTTGCGGCAGCGTCCGAGGCGTTCTCCCAGCGCAACATCAATTGCTCCATCAGCGAAAGCCTGGAACGGTTCGAGCCGATCATGGACGCTGCCCGCCAGCACGGCATCAGCGTGCGCGGCTATGTGTCGTGTGTGTTGGGTTGCCCTTACGAAGGTGAGGTCGCCCCGGAGCAAGTGGCAGCAGTCGCCCGCGAGTTGTACTCCATGGGCTGCTATGAAGTGTCCCTGGGCGACACCATCGGCACCGGCACGGCGGGCGCCACGCGGCGATTGTTCGAAGTGGTTGCGACCCAAGTACCACGGGACAGCCTGGCGGGTCACTTTCATGACACCTACGGCCAGGCGATTGCCAATATCTACGCCAGCCTGCTCGAAGGCATCAGCGTGTTCGACAGCTCTATCGCGGGCCTCGGCGGCTGCCCGTATGCCAAGGGCGCCAGCGGTAACGTCGCTACCGAAGATGTGGTGTACCTGCTCAATGGCCTGGGGATCGACACCGGTATCGACCTGGAAGCCCTGATTCGCGCCGGCCAACAGATCAGCCACGTGTTGGGCCGCCCCACCGGCTCGCGCGTGGCCAAGGCGCGTAACGCCAGTTGAGTAGCGTAGCCGTGACAATGTGTTACCGCAGCCCTACACATCGAGTAACACGGGAACATATTTTGTCGTATTCGCCGTAGGCCGTTGCTCACATAAAAATCAAACCATTGATTTTAAAGGACTTTAAAAAGTTGGCACGCCTTCTGCTATCTCTATTGCATAACAAGAATAAAAAGCGCCAAACCTAATAAAAATAAGACGAAACGACTCTGACATAACAAAAACAACACGGCAGAGACGCAGCTAACAGATTTTTTTGAAGAAGATGTGCTTCGCAGGGTACGGCGTGCCGCAACCCGCAACCGGTTAGAGAAAAATAAAACTACCTCAGGTAGCTGCCACTGGTTGGATCGGTCATGAAGAAGCAGATCAGCGTTCAAAAAAATACGTTTGCTCTTGACCCCGCATGGGGGTCGCCAAAAACAGCGGTAAAGGGTCACGGCTGCCAAAAACAACAACAGGCCGCCCCTCAATAATAAAAAAAGAGCACGCAACGACAAATTAAAGGGGACCTTCGGGTCCCCTTTGTGCTTTCTGCGGTTTCTTACCTGACTGACTCACTGCAGTAAAACTGTGGGAGGGGGCTCTGCGGTGTGACTACGGCTGCATTTTCAGCTCCTCTATGGAGATCTCGCGCATGCGGAATTTCTGGATCTTGCCCGTCACCGTCATCGGAAACTCATCCACGAACTTGAAGTGCCTGGGCGTCTTGAAGTGCGCAATGCGGCCCTTGCACCAGGTTTGCAGCTCCAGTGCGTTGGCCACATGGCCGGGGTGGAACTTGATCCAGGCGACGATTTCTTCGCCGTAGCGCGCATCCGGAATGCCGATGATCTGCACGTCGGCCACCGCCGGGTGAGTGAAGAAAAATTCCTCCAGCTCGCGCGGGTACACGTTTTCGCCACCGCGAATGATCATGTCCTTGTTGCGCCCGGCGATGCTCACGTAGCCGTGCTCATCCATGCTCGCGAGGTCGCCGGTGTGCATCCAGCCGGCGGCGTCAATGGCCTCGCGGGTGCCTTCAGGGTTGTTCCAGTAGCCGAGCATCACGCTGTAGCCACGGGTGCACAGTTCGCCGATTTCACCGCGCGCGACGGTGTTGCCCTCAGTGTCGATGATCTTGCTTTCCAACTGCGGCTGGGTGCGGCCGACCGTGGTTACGCGGCGCTCCAGGTCGTCATCGGCACCGGTCTGCAGCGACACCGGGCTGGTTTCGGTCATGCCGTAGGCAATCTGTACTTCACCCATGTGCAACTCGCTGATGACCCGGCGCATCACCTCGATCGGGCAGGTGGCGCCGGCCATGATGCCGGTGCGCAGGGTGGCCAGGTCGAACTCGCCCCGGCGCGGGTGATCGAGCATGGCGATAAACATCGTGGGTACGCCGTACAGGCCGGTGGCGCGCTCTTCGGCGACGGTGGTGAGGGTCAGCAGCGGATCGAAACCGTCGTCGGGGTAGATCATGGTCGTGCCATGGGTGATGCACCCCAGGTTGCCCATCACCATGCCAAAACAGTGATACAGCGGCACCGGGATCACCAGGCGGTCGTGGGCGGTAAGGCCCAGGCTTTCGCCGACCATGTAGCCGTTATTGAGGATGTTGTGATGACTGAGGGTCGCGCCCTTGGGGAAGCCGGTGGTGCCGGAGGTGTACTGGATGTTGACCGGTTGATCGAAATGCAGGCTGGCCTGGCGGCTGTGCAGTTGCTCGGCCGGGACGCCTGCGCCAAGCGCCGCCAATGCCGACCAGGGCATGAAACCCGCAGGCGGGCTGGGGTCGAGGCTGATCATACCGCGCAGATCGGGTTGCAGCTCCTGCAACATCGCGTGGTAATCCGAGGTCTTGAACGACCCGGCACACACCAGCCACTGACAGCCGGATTGTTTGAGCACGTAGTCCAATTCAGTGCTGCGGTACGCCGGGTTGATGTTGACCAGAATCACGCCAACCTTGGCGCTGGCGACCTGGCTGATGCACCACTCGGCGCAGTTGGGTGCCCAGATACCCAGGCGGTCACCGGTTTGCATGCCCAGGGCCAGGAACGCGCGGGCGTGCAAATCAACCGTCTCGGCCAGTTGCCGCCAGGTGTAGCGACGTTGCTGATGGCGCACCACCAGGGCTTCGCCATCGGGATAGTGCGCCACGGTGTGATCGAAGGCCTGGCCAATGGTCGTGGCCAGCAACGGCTTGTCCTGAGCGCCACGGCTGTAGCTCTGATTCGGTTGATCCATAACGACCCCTGTTGTCTTTTTTGTAGGTTGACGTAAACGTAAACTACGATTGACAGCGCCGCAACGCAAGCTTACGTTAACGTAAAGGTGAGCGCCCTCCCCTGGCGCGCCAACCCCACAACAACAAAGCTCACATTAAGGTGCCTGTCCATGAGTTACCCGTCCCTGAACTTCGCCCTCGGTGAAACCATCGACATGCTGCGCGACCAGGTGCAGTCCTTCGTGGCCAAGGAAATCGCGCCCCGCGCCGCGCAGATCGACGTCGACAACCTGTTCCCCGCCGACCTGTGGCGCAAGTTCGGTGACATGGGCCTGTTGGGCATCACCGTGGCGGAAGAATACGGCGGCGCCGGCCTGGGCTACCTGGCCCACGTGGTGGCCATGGAAGAGATCAGCCGCGGCTCGGCCTCGGTGGCGTTGTCCTACGGCGCCCATTCCAACCTGTGCGTGAACCAGATCAACCGCAACGGCAATCACGCGCAAAAACTCAAATACCTGCCCCAACTGATCAGCGGCGAACACGTCGGCGCCCTCGCCATGAGCGAGCCGAACGCTGGCTCCGATGTGGTCTCAATGAAACTGCGCGCCGACAAACGCGGCGACCATTACGTGCTCAACGGCAGCAAGACCTGGATCACCAACGGCCCCGACGCCAACACCTACGTGATCTACGCCAAGACCGACCTGGAAAAAGGCGCCCACGGCATCACCGCGTTCATCGTCGAACGCGACTGGCAAGGCTTCAGCCGCAGCAGCAAATTCGACAAGCTGGGCATGCGCGGCTCCAACACCTGCGAGCTGTTTTTCGATGACGTGCAAGTGCCCGAAGAAAACATCCTCGGCGTGCTCAACGGCGGCGTCAAAGTGTTGATGAGCGGCCTCGACTACGAACGCGTGGTGCTCTCCGGCGGCCCCACCGGGATCATGCAATCGTGCATGGACCTGATCGTGCCCTACATTCACGACCGCAAGCAGTTCGGCCAGAGCATCGGCGAATTCCAGCTGATCCAGGGCAAAGTCGCCGACATGTACACCCAGCTCAACGCCAGCCGCGCCTACCTCTACGCGGTGGCCCAGGCCTGCGAGCGCGGCGAGACCACGCGCAAGGACGCCGCCGGGGTGATCCTCTACAGCGCCGAGCGCGCCACGCAAATGGCTCTGGATGCGATCCAGATTCTCGGCGGCAACGGCTACATCAACGAATTCCCCGCCGGGCGCCTGCTGCGTGATGCCAAGCTGTACGAAATCGGCGCCGGCACCAGTGAGATTCGGCGGATGCTGATCGGTCGCGAACTCTTCAACGAAACCCGCTGAAGGAGCTCGCCCATGGCCACCTTGCACACCCAACTCAACCCGCGCTCGGCGGAGTTTGCCGCCAACAGCACGGCGATGCGCCAACAGGTCGACGCCCTGCACACTTTGCTCGCCCATGTGCAGCAAGGCGGCGGCGCCAAGGCCCAGGAGCGCCACACCTCGCGGGGCAAACTGCTGCCGCGTGAGCGGATCAATCGCCTGCTCGACCCTGGCTCGCCATTCCTGGAACTCAGCCAACTGGCCGCTCACGGCGTGTATGGCGAAGACGTGCCCGCCGCCGGGGTGATTGCCGGCATCGGCCGGGTGGAAGGCGTGGAATGCATGATCGTCGCCAACGACGCCACGGTGAAAGGCGGCTCCTACTACCCGCTCACGGTGAAAAAACACCTGCGCGCCCAGACCATCGCCGAGCAGAACCGCCTGCCGTGCATATACCTGGTGGACTCCGGTGGCGCCAACCTGCCGCGTCAGGACGAAGTGTTCCCTGACCGCGAGCACTTCGGGCGCATCTTCTTCAACCAGGCGAACATGAGCGCCCAGGGCATCCCGCAGATCGCCGTGGTAATGGGTTCGTGCACCGCCGGTGGCGCTTACGTGCCGGCCATGGCCGACGAAGCGATCATGGTGCGCCAGCAAGCCACCATCTTCCTCGCCGGCCCGCCGCTGGTGAAGGCGGCGACGGGTGAAGTGGTGAGCGCCGAAGACCTCGGCGGCGCCGATGTGCATTGCAAGATATCCGGCGTGGCCGACCACTACGCCGACAGTGACGAACACGCGCTGGCCCTGGCCCGGCGCAGCGTAGCCAACCTCAACTGGCGCAAACAGGGCGAGTTGCTGCAACGCCCGCCGGTCGCGCCGCTGTACAGCAGCGAAGAGCTTTACGGCGTGATCCCCGCCGATGCCAAGCAACCGTTCGATGTGCGCGAAGTGATCGCGCGGCTGGTAGACGCCTCAGTGTTCGATGAATTCAAGGCGCTGTTCGGCACCACCCTGGTGTGCGGGTTTGCGCACCTGCATGGCTACCCGATTGCGATCCTGGCCAACAACGGGATTCTGTTCGCCGAGGCCGCGCAAAAAGGCGCGCACTTTATCGAACTGGCTTGCCAGCGCGGGATTCCGCTGCTGTTCTTGCAGAACATCACCGGGTTTATGGTCGGGCAGAAATACGAGGCCGGCGGCATCGCCAAGCATGGCGCCAAGCTGGTTACCGCCGTGGCCTGCGCCAAAGTGCCGAAATTCACCGTGATCATCGGCGGCAGCTTTGGCGCCGGTAACTACGGCATGTGCGGCCGCGCCTACGACCCGCGCTTTTTGTGGATGTGGCCCAACGCGCGCATTGGCGTGATGGGCGCCGAACAGGCCGCCGGGGTGCTGGTGCAGGTCAAGCGCGAGCAGGCCGAACGCGCCGGCAATGCTTTCAGCGCCGAGGAAGAAGCGGCGATCAAGCAGCCGATCCTCGACCAGTACGAAACCCAGGGCCACCCCTACTACTCCAGCGCGCGCTTGTGGGATGACGGCGTGATTGACCCGCTGCAAACCCGCGACGTGCTGGCCCTGGCCTTGTCCGCTGCGCTGAATGCCCCCATCGAGCCGAGCCGCTTCGGCGTGTTCCGCATGTAAATGGAGCTGTACCCCATGAGCGATTTCAACACCCTCGAACTGATTACCGACAGCCGTGGTTTCGCCACGCTGTGGCTCAGTCGTGAAGCCAAGAACAACGCGTTCAACGCCGAGATGATCCGCGAACTGATCCTCGCCCTCGACCAGGTGCAAGGTGACCCGGCCCTGCGCTTTTTAGTCCTGCGCGGGCGCGGCAAACACTTCAGCGCCGGCGCCGACCTGGCCTGGATGCAGCAATCGGCCGAGCTGGATTACCACACCAACCTGGACGACGCCCGCGAGCTGGCAGAGCTGATGTACAACCTGGCCAAGCTGAAGATCCCGACCCTGGCCGTGGTGCAAGGTGCGGCCTACGGCGGCGCGCTGGGCCTGATCAGTTGCTGCGACATGGCCATCGGCGCCGATGATGCGCAGTTCTGCCTGTCGGAAGTGCGCATCGGCCTGGCCCCGGCGGTGATCAGCCCGTTCGTGGTGCAAGCCATCGGCGAACGCGCGGCGCGGCGCTATGCCCTGACCGCCGAGCGTTTTGGTGGCCAGCGCGCGCGGGACATCGGCCTGTTGGCAGAAAGCTATCCGGCCGGCGAGCTGGATCAACAGGTTGAACACTGGGTCGCCAACCTGCTGCAAAACAGCCCGGCCGCCATGCGCGCCAGCAAGGACCTGCTGCGTGAAGTGGGCAACGGCGCCCTCACCCCGGCCCTGCGCCGCTATTGCGAAAATGCCATTGCGCGCATCCGCGTCAGCGCCGAGGGCCAGGAAGGCTTGCGCGCCTTCCTGCAAAAACGCGCGCCAAGCTGGCAACCACAGGAGCCGCGTTCATGAGCACACTGACCACTGTATTGGTGGCCAACCGTGGCGAAATCGCCTGCCGGGTGATGCGCACCGCCAAGGCCATGGGGCTGACCACCGTGGCGGTGCACAGCGCTATCGACCGTGATGCGCGCCACAGCCGTGAAGCGGATATCCGCGTCGACCTGGGCGGCAGCAAGGCCAGCGAGAGCTACCTGCAAATCGACAAAATCATCGCCGCCGCGAAGACCAGCGGTGCCCAGGCGATCCATCCGGGTTACGGTTTTTTGTCGGAAAACGCCGGCTTTGCCCGCGCGATTGAAGCCGCCGGCCTGATCTTCCTCGGCCCGCCCGCCTCGGCCATCGACGCCATGGGCAGCAAATCGGCGGCCAAGGCGCTGATGGAAAAAGCCGGTGTGCCGCTGGTGCCGGGTTACCACGGCGAAGCCCAGGACCTGGACACCTTCCGCGACGCCTGCGCACGCATCGGCTACCCGGTGTTGCTCAAGGCCACGGCCGGTGGCGGCGGCAAAGGCATGAAAGTGGTCGAGCATGTCGACCAACTGGCCGAAGCCCTGGCCTCGGCCCAGCGTGAGGCGCTGTCCTCGTTCGGCAACAGCCAGATGCTGGTGGAGAAATACCTGCTCAAGCCACGCCATGTGGAGATCCAGGTGTTTGCCGACCAGCACGGGCACTGCCTGTACCTCAATGAACGGGACTGCTCGATCCAGCGCCGCCATCAAAAAGTCGTGGAAGAAGCACCCGCGCCCGGCCTGAGTGCCGAACAGCGCAAGGCCATGGGCGTCGCCGCCGTGCGCGCGGCCCAGGCCATCGGTTATGTCGGCGCGGGCACCGTGGAGTTTTTGCTCGATGCGCGCGGCGAATTCTTCTTTATGGAGATGAACACGCGGCTGCAGGTGGAGCATCCGGTGACCGAGGCGATTACCGGCCTGGACCTGGTGGCCTGGCAGATTCGCGTTGCCCAGGGCGAGGCGCTGCCGATCACCCAGGACCAGGTGCCGCTGATCGGCCATGCGATTGAAGTGCGCTTGTACGCCGAAGACCCGACCAATGATTTCCTGCCCGCCACCGGGCACCTGGCGCTGTACCGCGAATCCACACCGGGCTTGGGCCGCCGCGTGGACAGCGGCGTGGCGCAAGGCGACAGTGTTTCGCCGTTCTATGATCCGATGCTGGGCAAACTGATTGCCTGGGGCGAGGACCGCGAACAGGCGCGCCTGCGCTTGCTGAGCATGCTGGATGAGTTTGCCGTCGGCGGGCTGAAGACCAACCTCGGCTTTTTGCGGCGCATTATCGGGCATCCGGCGTTTGCGGCGGCGCACCTGGATACCGGGTTTATTCCGCGCTATCAGGATGAGTTGTTGCCGACGCCCGGGGTGCTGAGCGATGAGTTCTGGCAGGCGGCCGGCTCGGCATTTATGCAGAGCTTGCCGGCGGGCGACGGGCCGTGGGCCGATACACGCGGGTTTCGCGCGGGGTTACCGGCCGAAGTCTCGCTGCATTTGAGCTGCGGCGGGCAGGATCGACTGGTCACGCTGGCTCAACCCGCAGCGCAGTTGCACGCTGAACAGTTGCTGATCGAGCACCAGGGTGTCCGTCGCGCCCATCTGGCCGTGCGCAATGGCGGCACGCTGTTTTTGCGCTGGGACGGCGAGATGCACGGCGTCAGCCTGTTCGACCCGATTGCGGCCGTGGAGGCCAACCAGTCGCACCAGGGCGGCCTCACGGCGCCCATGAATGGCAGCATCGTGCGGGTGTTGGTGGAGGTCGGCCAAAGCGTGGAGGCCGGCACGCAATTGGTGGTGCTCGAAGCGATGAAAATGGAGCACAGCATCCGTGCGCCCCACGCCGGGGTGGTCAAGGCGCTGTTCTGCCAGGAAGGCGAAATGGTTGCCGAAGGTTGCGCGTTGGTCGAACTCGAAACGGCCAGCTAGAACCTGGCCGTGGCCTGCACCACCACGCCGAGGATGCGGCAACCTTCGGTAAACAACTGCTTGGGGTAGGTTGGATTGAGCGGCACCAGGTACAGCTGGCCGCTCTCTTCCAGTAACTGGCGGAAGGTGGCCTGGGGGTTGTCGGCCCACTGCGCGACCACCAGCTTGCCGGGTTCGGCGGGAATGGCCGGGTCCACCAGGATCAGCATGCCGGCACTGATGCTCAGCCCGCTGGGGGCGGTCATCGCGTCGCCGGTCACCGGCAGCCAGAACGCTTCGCCCTGGGCGTGGTAGTCCGTCAGTTCAAAGCGCGCGGCGCCATAGGTGGCGCGTTCCTCGCGCACTTCGCAAGCCCCTTTCCAGTCGCTGACCGGGTAGCGGAAATACGGGTTGTAGTGGGTTTCCAGGGCCGGTAAGTCGGCCGCCCGCTCGCGTATCTCCAGCGCGACCTCCAGGTACCCCAGCCCCAGCTCCGCCAGCACCCGGTTCATGTCCGCCAGGCTTGGCACACGACGTTTGTTGAGCCAATGGCCAACGCCGCCCTGGGACATGCCCAAGCGTTCGGCCAGTTCATCCTGCGTGACCTTGCGGTCTTTCATGTTGGCTTTGACCAACGCTATCCAGTTATCCATGGGCGCTGACAATACGGGGTGGATTTTTCAGGGCAATAAACAGTTTGTAGTAATCCATAAAGGGACATAAATACGATACGTACTATTATCGAGCCTAAGGTTTTGCCCCCCACTCCAGAGTAGCGCCTTTATGACGACCAGCCCGTACCTCCTGCCCGACACCCCCGAAAACGATGACCTGCACGGCCTGCGCAGCAGCGGTGCGGCCCAGCGCGCATTGGATTTTTACTTGAGAGAAAACCTGTCGGCGCCCGACCCGGATGGGGTGCTGTTCGCCATCAAGCCGGGCGTCAGCCAGGAGGAAGCCCTGGTACACGCCTCGGACTTGCTGCGCAGTGCGGCGGCCACGGCCTATGAATCGGCGAGCAGCCATCAAGGCAACCACCGCGACCTGGCGTTTTCAGTGGTGTATTTGATTGATATGGCGAAGGCCATGGTGGAGCGGTCGTTGCAAGCGCCAGAGGCTCAGGCAAATGTGTAACAGGCGGTAGGAAAAATATTTCTATCTCATGGATAAAAACATTTGACTTGCAAATGATAATGATTATTATTGGACCTAGCTGATCGCGAGATCAGTCGATAGACCAAGGGACCTTAGGTCGGACTCTTGGAATATCTCCTCATCAGGCTAATCACGGTTTTTGACCCGGCTCTTTGGCCGGGTCTTTTTTTTGCCAGTTTTCCTGGCATGGCTTCAGGCTAATGAAGACTGTGTGTTGCTCGATGGCGCGCATGGTAGCAAATGACCATCGCCAAAAGAAAGCCAGTCGAACGCTCTAGCCCACATCTCTACGAAATAGCGCTTGAGAATCAATCTCATAGACCCTAAGCTGCGGCCGCGTCATGGACGACGCCCCCTCCCCCTCTGCAACAATTTTGCATCCAGCCTTTACCAGACTCCTGTGTAAGATAGCCGCCACAACACTCATAATCAGGCAACCAGACTATGACCGTGGCCTTGACCTCCATCAAGATCAGCACCGACTTCGACAGTGGCAATATCCAGGTACTCGATGCCAGCGATGCCTATCAGTTGCTGCTGGCGATCAACCCCGACACCCGTAGCCAACATTTCCAATGGTTCCACTTCAAGGCTGAAGGCATGCACGTGGGCCACACCCACACCTTCCGCCTGAGCAACGCGGGCAAGTCTTCCTACAACCACGCGTGGAGCGGCTACAACGCCGTGGCGTCCTACGACCATATCAACTGGTTTCGAGTGCCCACGCGCTTTGACGGCGACACCCTGCACATCAGCCTCGAGACCCGTGAGAAGCACGCCTGGTTTGCCTACTTCGAACCCTACAGCCGCGAGCGCCACGACTGGCTGATCGACCAGGCCCTGAACCGCGCCGGTACCCAACTGCTCGCCACCGGTAAAAGTGTTGAGGGCCGCGATATTCAACTGCTGCGCCGTGGCAAGGGTGGCGAAGGCCGACGCAAGGTCTGGATCATCGCCCAGCAACACCCTGGCGAGCACATGGCCGAATGGTTTATGGAAGGCATCATCGAACGCCTGCAACAGGACGGCGACGCCGAGCTGAAAAAACTGCTGGCGGTGGCTGACCTCTACCTGGTGCCCAACATGAATCCGGACGGCGCTTTCCACGGCCACCTGCGCACCAACGCCATGGGCCAGGACCTCAACCGCGCCTGGCAGAACGCCAGCCAGGAGATCAGCCCGGAAGTGCTGTTCGTGCAGCAGCAGATGGCACAATACGGCGTCGACCTGTTCCTCGACATTCATGGTGACGAAGAAATCCCCTACGTGTTCGCCGCCGCCTGTGAAGGCAACCCAGGCTATACCCCGCGTATCGAAGCCCTTGAAAAACACTTCCGCCGCCATTTGAGCGCGCTGACCCGCGACTTCCAGACCACCCACGGCTACACCCGCGACCTGCCGGGCGAAGCCAATATGACCCTGGCCTGCAACGCCGTGGGCCAGAAGTACGATTGCCTGTCCCTGACCCTGGAAATGCCGTTCAAGGACAATGACGACGCACCCAACCCAAAAACCGGTTGGTCGGGTGATCGCTCGAAACAACTGGGCAAGGACGTGCTGAGCACTGTGGCCGATATCGTCGATAAGCTGCGCTAAGCGCTATGGGGCTTGTTGTGGCGAGCGAGCTCGCTCGCCACACAAGCCCCTCACCACAAATCAGACCGGCATCAGTCTTTGCTACCGGTCATGCTCTGCAAAACCCCATCCCGCCGAATCAACCCATGGAACAACGCCGCTGCCAGGTGCACCAGCACGGTCAAAAACAGCAGGTAAGCCAGAAACCCATGGGCCTTGCGCAGTACGGCAAACAACGGTGCATTCGCCCCGACCAGCGCCGGCAGCTGCACCGAACTGCTGAGCATCACCGGGTCACCCGCCGCCGAAATCATCGCCCAGCCCAGCAGTGGTAACACCAGCATCAAGGCATACAGCACCAGATGCGACGCCTTGGCCGCCAGCACCTGCCACAGCGGCAAGTCGGCGGGCAACGGCGGTTGGCGCGTGGAGAAGCGCACTACCAGGCGCACGATCACCAGCGCCAGGATCGCGATCCCCAGCGGCTTGTGCAGGTGAATCAACCATTCATGCCGTTCGGACACCGAGGCCGCCAGGCCCGCGCCGATAAACAGCATGGCGATCACCATCAGCGCCATCAGCCAGTGCAGCAGGCGCGCCAGGGGTGCGAAAAACCGGGGTTGGGCATTCATGGCTGCGACTCCTGAGGGGCGCTGTGCAGCGGGCTGACTTCACCGGCACGGCGCAGGTACGAACTGGCGTAGGCGGCCGAGCGCGCGGCCAGCAAGGGGTCATTCGAGGCTTCGATGCCGCTTGGCAACACCAGCGGGTCGAAGTTGATGTCACGGCAATCGCCATCCGCCTGCGGCTGGCTGCTTTGCACAACCAGGGTGCCGGCGTTCAGTACCTTGTGCTCGCCGCTCCAGGGCTTGCTGGCGTCATCCAGCGGGTCGCCGGGGTTGGCCAGGGTCATGTTCAACTGCCAGCGTACGGGCCCTGCGGCCAGGCGCTGAACCAAATCTTGCTCGAGAAAATCGTTGCCCGCCGGCGCGCTATCGCCCGGGGCATCCTGGCTCTGCGGTACCACGCCCCAGCGCACGGCCTGGCGTTTGCCATCGGCGCCCACCAGATAAAACGCGTTGATGCCGTTATAGGTTTCGGTCGCATAGCTGGCCGAAGGCTTGGCGGTTTTGACCCACGCCAGAAACGCCGCCGTCTCGGGATGGGCGGCGAAAAACGCCGGCATGCTGGCGGGGTTCGGCTTGCCGGTGGCTGGGTCTGGCGCGCCGGCCTTGAGCATCTGGTAGAACGCCTCGGGCGTGCCCACCGGGAACACCGGCATGCTGTTCATCCCCGTGCGCCACTGCTGGCCGTTGGCCTGACTGAATTGCACGGCAAAACTGCGGATCGGCACGCTGCTGTCCGGCGCGTAGGGGTTGCCGCTGGGCAGGGCCAGGCGGCCAATCACCGGGGTTCTGGCCGCACTGAACACCTGCGCGCTGGAGTAGCCGCGCGCCTCGGCGGTGCTCTCGAAATACCCGGCCACGCACACGCCCTTGGCGTGGTTACGGCGGAATCCCGGGTGCACGCCGTTATTGGTTTCCAAGGCATTGACCAGGGTTTTCGGCCGCAGGCGTTGTGGGTCGAGGGTGCCATTGACGTAGGCAAATGCCCCGGCAACAACGGCAACCACGGCACCGATCCCCGCGAGTCGCGCGATCAGGCTCGCAGTGCTCAACGGAGGACGGGGCGGTGATGAGTGATCTACCATGCAAGA
Source organism: Pseudomonas sp. AC463 (assembly GCF_979253585.1). Taxonomy (NCBI): domain Bacteria; kingdom Pseudomonadati; phylum Pseudomonadota; class Gammaproteobacteria; order Pseudomonadales; family Pseudomonadaceae; genus Pseudomonas; species Pseudomonas sp. AC463. Next base: position 335,276 of record NZ_CEEDDZ010000003.1, read on the forward strand.
ACTCCAGGGCCAGAGGCCTTAGGGGTGGAACATAAGGTCGGAGCAATAAGACGAACGCCGATCCGCTCTATTCCCTGGCCACGGATTTATTTGCAAACAAAGGGAATAACCTTCAACGCCGGACGTCTCTCTAGTCCCAGCGTAGTGACCAGCCAGATGACCATGCATGAACTCGACGAACAGTTACGCGAACTCATCCCCAGGCTGCGGCGTTTTGCCGTGTCCCTGACCCGTAACGCCAGCAGCGCCGACGACCTGGTGCAGTCGACCCTGGAACGGGCGATTACCCGCTGGGACGACAAACGCACCGAAGGCGACTTGCGTGCCTGGCTGTTCTCGATCCTCTATCGCCAGTTCCTCGATGCCCACCGCCGCAGCCGCCGGTATGCGCGCATGCTGGAATTTTTTACCGGGCGCGATGATGCGCAGCCTTCGGTGGAGCGCACGGTGATCGCCCAGTCAACCCTGCAGGCCTTCGACCAACTCAACACCGAGCAGCGCGCCCTGCTGCTGTGGGTGTCGGTCGAGGGCCTGAGCTACAAGGAGGTGGCCGAGATTCTGGACGTGCCCCTCGGCACCGTGATGTCGCGCCTGTCCCGGGCGCGCCAGGCCCTGCGTCAACTCAGCGATGGCGAAATTGCCAGCCCTTCCCTGCGGATACTCAAATGATCAGCCTGCCCCCCAGCGAACGCGATTTGCATGCCTACGTCGACCACCAACTCACGGAGAGCGATCGCCGCGTGCTTGAAACCTATTTGGCCGCGCACCCCGACGTCGCGGCCCAGGTCCACGCCTGGCAGCAAGACGCGCAATTGCTGCGCGCCGCGCTGGGCGGCGCCCTGCAACAGCCGGCCAACCCGGAACTGGACCCGGCGCTGATTCGTCAGCGCATCAAGCACCAATCGCGTCGCCACTTCGCCACGGCGGCAGTGCTGCTGCTGGCTGTGAGCCTGGGCGGTCTGGGCGGCTGGCACGCGCGTGAGGCCACGCAGCCGCCCATGCAGCCGATGGCCGACGCGATGCAAGCGTTCCGCCTGTTTGCCCAGGACGGCATCATGCCCGCCGACTACAACACCCAGGGCGGCGGCACGATGCAGGCCTGGCTCGATCGCTATTTCAACCAGGCCCACCGCCTGCCGGACTTGAGCGCGGCGGGCTTCACCCCAGTGAGCGGGCGCCTGCTCACCACCGAGCAAGGTGCGGCCGCCATGGTGCTGTATGAAGACCCGCAAGGTCGGCGCATCAGTTTCTACATTCGCCCACCGGGCCCGGAAAACGGTTTCCTGCCGCCTGGCAGCCGCAGCGCCGACGGGTTGCAGGCGCAATACTGGTCTGGTGCGGGCTACAACTACGCGGTGGTCAGCCCGGTGGATCAGCCTGCCCCGTCGTTGCTGAAGTTCTAGAAACCGACGTCCAGCACCACATTGTCGATATAGGTGCCCCCCGGCGGCGTGGCCTGGTCGGTGTAGATTCTGGCGTTGTAGTTGAATACCTGGCTGCCGGTGCCCAAGCCGTTGCCGGGGTTGATGTCGGCCGTGGCGCTGGCACGCCGCGCCGCGCCGACACTGCCCCAGCGCGTGGTGCCGGCGCTGACGAAGATGTCGTAGGCCAATAAATTGCTACCGGAAATCATCTGCCGCCTTCCGCCGGCACTCACCGGGTGCTGGCCATCGCTGAGGCCGACGGTGTAGGCGCTACCCTTGGTGCAATTGACGCTGGCCTGGCCCGTCACGGTGGAAAAACCACTGACCACCGGCGCGCTGCCAAAAGCGATGGGCGGTGTGGTGATCTGGCAGTCGTTGGTCACCAGCATGCTCACGGTCAATGTGCTGGTGCCGCTTTTGGTGTCGCGCCCCAGGCAGATACCGATCAGGTTGATGCCGGAGCAATAGTCCCAGTTCCAGATAATGCTCAGGGTTTCGCTGTACAGGCCCGCCGCCACATTGCTGCCGGTGAGGCTGGCGAAGTACAGGGGCAAGGTCTTGGTGCCTGGCCCGAAGACCAGCCCATAGGTCTGGGCAATGCCGCCGGTGCCGCCAAAGTCGAAGCGGGCGCCGCGCGTTATCGGGTAGGTCGTGGAGTTGTTGCCATAGATGGAATAGCCGATCACATCGCCGGTCGGCCCGACCATCCCGCCCTGAGTGGAGCCGGTGATGGTTGCGTAGAAATGGTCACCCGAGCCCAACACCGACAACACCAGCGGTGTGCAACTGAGACCCGCATTGGTGGTGGAACTGGCCTGCGCGGTGGTGCGCACCGTCATCGAACTCACCGAACCAAAGCTCGCCGGCGCGGTGGCGACTGCGCTGCACGCGCCCTGCGCCTGCGCCGCCGTCCCCAGGCTCGCCAACAGCAACAGTCTCCACAGCCACGCCTTGACCCGCACACGCACACTCCTTATGTCATTGGCAAACCAGCGGCCCGATCAAGGGCACCTGTTCCTCGGTGATATCCAGGTCGAAGCTGGCCTGGCAGGTCTGCCCGCTGCCGACGGTGACTTGCAGGGTGTTATGCGCCGCCAGGTTTTCCAGGTACACCAGGCCATCCCAACCGACCACCGCCAACCCGCCACTCTGCTCGTGGCGCACCTGGCTGCCCAGCGGCAGCTCCTGATGCCTGGCATCCACCAGGGTGATACTTGCAGCGATCACCCGGCGTACTGGAAACTCCAGCAGGTAACCACTGCCGCGACGCACCGCCACCCGCTGCTCGACATTCGGCACCTGCACGTTGGAAGGCAGGTTCAGCGGGTCGATCTCGTATTTGGCGCGGTAGTAGGCGCTGCTCCAGGGCACCAGCAGATGCCCGTTGCGATCGGTCTCGCCGATCACCTGATTTTCGTAGCGCACCGGCACCCCGGCAAAGCCGTCGGTACTCACCACCACGAAGGCATCGTTGACCTGGTTGGCGGTAAAGAATTGCTTGTCCATCCACACCAGCGAGCCGCTGGCATCGGCCCAGTGCGTCTGCATTTCGCTGGTGCCATACACGCCGGCCTGCAACTGCACCGACTGCAAGCGCCAGGTCAGGTCCGCCTGGCGATAGGCCGGGCCGTCGCCGCTGGCGTACCCGAGGTTGAAGCCCACACCGCCGCCCGCCGGTACGGCGCGGCTGTAGTTGACCCGCTGCTGCACCTGGCCGCTGTTACTGCGTTCACTGCCCAGGCTGAGGCTGCCGTAGATGTCGAAGGGAATCACCAGTTGGCCCTGCACGGCCCAGTTGCTGTCGCCGATTTCGCGGTTGGCCGACAGGTAGAAACTGGTGTTGCGCCACAACGATTTGCTCCAGGTCAGGTTCAGCAGGCGGGTGCGCGAGTCATCCGCCGCCTGCACATCGAAATAGCCGACGCCCAGGCTGCCAAAATCATTCAGGTTCAGGCTCAACGTGACCTGTTCGCTGCGCTTGCTGAGGCTGGCGTAGGGGGTGTCCACCAGGGTCAGGTCGGCGTATTGATCACGCCGCTCGACCCGCTGATACGACAGGCTGTAGCGCTGGCTGCTGTATTGATAACCCAGGCTCAACTGCTGGCCGGACTCGCCGTCGAATTGGCTTTGGCTGAGCGCCGTATTGAGCACACCAAAGTTACCCAGCCGCAGGTTGCCGCCCACGCCGCCCAGCGCCAGGTCGCCGGCCGCTTCTGCGTGGCTTTCCAGGGTAAAGGCATCCGACACCCCGTAGCGCAAGGTGCCGCTGGCCACGCCGGGCCCATAGCCAAAATCGCGCACGGTGTAGTCGCGCCGCAAGGTCCCGGCCGAAACCGAGAAATCCGACAAGCCCTTCTGCAGCAGGGTGCTGGTGACGTAGAACGGCACGGTGGTCGACACCTGCCGGCCGAGGGCGTCGGTGGTAACCACCACCGCTTCGCCGGCACCGTTGATGAACGGCACGTTGGTCAGGGTATAGGGGCCAGGCTGCAAATCGGCGCTGCTGGATTTGTAGCCGTTGATGAACAGGTCGACCGACGACGGCACCGCCGCTTCCCCGGCGAACTGCGGCAAGGGGTAGGTCACCAGGTCCGGGCGCACACCAAAGTCACGGGACACCTGCACCCCGCCCAGGCGCACCGAACTGCTCCAGGGCAAGGCGCCGCTGATCACGTCGCCCGCCTCATAGGTCAACAGGCGCTGATCGTCGGAGAAACGCCACGTGGTGTCGTAGCGCCGGTAACCATTGTTAAGCGCGCCGCCCTGGGATTCGCGACCCAGGGTGGTGCGGTACTGGCCGGTGTTGCTCAGGGTGCCCCAGGTGTCGAACAGGCGCACCTCATTGAAGATGCCCAGGTAGGTGTCCCTGTCGTCGGTGTCGTTAAGGTAGGCGTCATAGTTGAGCAACGCGCCGAAGCTGGTCAGCGCCTGGGTGCGCGGGTAGTTGCTGCGGTCGCCGATCAATTGCGCCGGCAACCAGGCGGGCGGCACGCTCAGTACCAGGCGCTGGGCCTGGCTGTCGTAATCAGTGTGCAGACCCGGCAGCGTGTCCAAGTTGAGTTCGGCGGGCACCTGCGCCGGCAGCTTTATGCCGATGTCCTGCAAGACGCTCGCCGGCAGAAACAGCCCACCCGCCCGCTGGCTGACAGCTACCACGCGGCCGGTCTCGCGCTGGTTGACCACCAGTTCCAGAAACAACTGAGCATCGGCTACAGCCTCCATACTGCTGGGAGGGGGCGGCAATGGCGCGGCCTGGCCCAGTGCCGCACAGGCCACACCCGACACGCTTCCCACCACCCACCACACCGACCGCCATAGACAACGAGCCTGACCGTGGCTCACCAAGGCATTGCGTCCTTCAATGGACATCTCCATCCGTTAAATCCAGGGGCTATTCCTTGCCCTTTCGCACCGCTTTATCGCCCCGGCGCAAGGTTCTCCACTTGCGTTGCGCCGTTGACCCGCACCTGCAACGGCTGGTCGGCTGGCAGGCCGTCGGGCACCTGCCAACGCATGGTCGCGCCCGGCAGCACATACCCCATCAGCCCTTCCACCAGCGGACGGGACTGCCCGCCCTGCTTGAAACTGGCATCGGTGAGCCGCGCATGCACGGCGCCCTGGTTGTGCATTTCCACATAGTTACGCCCGCCAACCGTGACCTTTTTCCAGCTCAGATCAGGCTTGCCGGCGGTCTTCGGGTCACGGTCGCGCGTGCCGTCCACCTTGCTCCAGAGGCCCGGGCCATAGGCAAACAGCGGCACCGAATAGCGCATCTGAAAACGCACGGCTGCTGCGGTCTTGCCGTCTGCCGGGGCGGCCACGGGCACGGCCGAAGGGATTTCGTCGATGATGATGCGATAGGCCACTTCGCGGCCTGGCGGCACATCCTTGGTGCGGGTCAGGCGCACCAGTTGCTTCTGGCCCGGCTCGATCTTCGCCACGGGCGGGCTGCCGATCACATCGCGCTGGTTCTGGTATTGCTCGTCAAAGCCACTCTGGCTCCAGGCAAATACCCGCACCTGCAAGTTGGCGGTCTCGGTGCCGCGGTTTTCCAACCACAACGCACTGGCTTGTTGATCGGCCTCCAATACCGGGTCGATCGGCCAGATCAGCACCGAACTGGCCGCCTGCACCTGCCCCGCCAGCAACCCGCACACACATGCCACCCACCACTGCCGGGAAGCTGCAAACATAAGTCCACTCCTTATAGCCATCGCCTTACCACGTCAGCTGCACCTGCAGCGTGTCGCTGTATGTCCCCCCAGGCGTATTACCTGGTAGCTGCACCCGGCCGTAAATCGGCAGGGTGATGTTATTGGCGTTGCTGTACGCCACGCTGACACTTTGGCTGATGCCGATACTCTGGCTCAGCGCCGCATTGCTGAAGAGTTGATAAGCCACCTTGGCCGTCCCGCTGTTGAGCTGCATGCGGCGACCGCCGCTGTTATACAAACCGCCGTCGACCGTCATGCTCAGCGCCACACCGGGCGTGCATTGCAGCGTCACCGAATTGCTCAACGCAACCGACTGCGTGCTGGTTGCCAGCGCCGAATAACTGCCGAACCCCAGACTGCCGTATTGGGTGCCGCCGCTGGCCACCAGGCATCCCGGCGTGATCGTCGCACTGACCTGGAATGTCTGGCTGGTCACCGCCAGCAGCGACACCGGCATCCCCCAGCCGATGCACACCACCAACCCTGCCCACCCCGCGCGGTTCATCGCGATCAGAATGTCAGCGTGACGTTGACCGTATCGGTGTAGGTACCCGCCGGCAGCCCCGCCTTGCCGGAGGCCTTACCGTAGATGTTCACGGCCTGGGCCACGCCGGTGCTCGGCGCCAGGTTGATGACGCCGCCGATCGCGAGCAGATTTGAATGGCCGCTGTCGGTGTAGAGGTCGTACGGCACATAGTTGGCAACCCCGTCATACAGCGCCCGCGCGCCGCCGGTGGATTTGCCGTCATTGGCGCCGGCAGACACCGTCAGCGTCGGCGACGTACCCGATGAACACAGGATCGACAACGCGCCACCGCCGCCGCCCAGCACTTGGCCGTCAGCTTCGGTGAACAGGCTGTTGGCGGTACCGAAGTTCAACGCACCGAAGCTCATGCCGCCGGTTGCGGTCGCGCCGTTGACCTGGCAACTGCTGGTCAAGACCAAGGTCGCGGTGACCGTACCCGCGACGGTAGCCGCCTGCGAACCCGACACCCAGGCCAACGCCATCAATGGAAATACTGCTTTAGATACAAGTGCATGCATGGTTTTCATCCTCTTGAGTTACCAGTCCAGTGTCACCGTCAACGTGTCGGTGTAGATCCCTGCCGGTAAGGCACTGGTATTTGCCACTACGGTGCCGAATACCGGGATCGGTATCTGCGTACCCCGGGTCACGACAAAATTGCGTTGCTGCCCGATGCTGTAGGCGCTGCGGCCCTGCGGGTCGGCCCACAGCGTGTAGGGAATCATCAGGCGCCCATTGCTCAGGCGCCGAGTGGTGCCATCGCCATTGGCGCCGCCGTCGATGGTCACGGTGAAGCTGCTGACCACCGAGGGGTTGCAAGACACTGACAGCGGCGCCTTGTTGCCATCCGTGACGCCAGCGCCCAACGTGGTGTTCCAGGTCGGGCCCTGGCTGCCGAAGTCGAGCATCGCCGTGCCACCGGTGGGGGTCACGGGCGCGCTGTCATCGTTCTTGCTGACCTCGCAACTGGCGGTAATCACCAGGCGCGCGTGGATCTGCCCGGCGACGCCTGCCTGCGCGTCATCCGCCAGCAGCAGCAAGCCGCCCATGGCCACCAGGGCCAGGCATCGGCTCACCATGTGACCGTGACCTTGAGCAGGTCGGAATAACGACCCACGGCGGGAATGTCTTTGAGGGGTTCGATCCGCCCATAGAGCGGCAGGTCGACGGTTCCGGAATCCGGCACGCGGCCGCTGAGGGGCACGTCGACCGGCAACGCGATACGCCGTGCGGCGTCGGCATAAATGCGGTAGGGAATGGGTTTGCTCGAAGGGGTGTCGGCGCTCAGGTAGCGCACTTCTCCGGTGCCACCGTGCAAGCCGCCGTCCACGCGCATCTGGTACGGCGTATCGGGATTGCACTCCAGTCGCGGCTGGCGCTGGCTGATCAACGCCGCACTCAGGGGCCCGGCCGGGTCATCCAGACGCGGGCCGCTGCCAAAATCCAAAACACCTAGTTGCTCGGTGCCAGCACTGCGGGTGGTGCCCACCAACTGGCAACCCCGCTGCACGTCAATACGCACCTCCACCTGGAGTTGCGCACCGTAAGCCGTGCCGCAGAGCATCGCACCCATGACTGCCAATACTGCTCGTCCCTTCACTGCCCCAAATCCTTGTACAGGGGTAACTGCTGTGTAGGAGGTTAGTCACTCAGACAGAAACTGCCAGTCCGGACAGGATTTTGCCCGCGTCATGCCTTTTCGAGATAGCGGGCGGCGCCCTTCTCGATTGGTCAAATGGCGGCGGGCGGCCTAAAGTGGGCGACCACCGCATGACAGAGTGATTCGTATTGGCCGCGTTTTCCCTGATCCGTCGCCTGCTCGGTAAAAAAACCGACGCTCTCGGCGATTCGCCCATCCCGACGTACTTCCAGAACAAAGCCGCACACCACGGCTACACCCTCAGCGCAGGCCAGGCCCAGGCGATTGCCGCCATGGCGCGTGCCAGCCAGCACCTGCTGGCCGGCCAGCCTGCCCGCAGCCTGTATTTGCACGGGCCGGTGGGGCGCGGCAAAAGCTGGTTGCTGGATGGTTTTTTCCAGGCGTTACCTATCGCCGAAAAACAGCGCGTGCACTTCCACGATTTTTTCGCGCGCCTGCACCGGGGGATGTTCACGCATCGCGCGCATGACGACGCGCTGGCCGTCACCCTGGACGAGTTACTCCAAGGCTGCCGCGTGCTGTGCTTCGACGAGTTCCACGTGCATGACATCGGCGATGCGATGCTGATCACCCGACTGTTCAAGGCGTTGTTTGCACGCGGCGTGCTGGTACTGGTGACCTCCAACTACCCGCCGGCAGGCTTGTTGCCCAACCCGCTGTACCACGAACGCTTCAAGCCGGTGATCGACCTGATCGCGGCGCGCATGGATGTGCTGGAAGTCAGTTCGCCCCAGGACTTTCGCAGCCTGCCCCAGGCCCAGGGCTCACAGCGTTTCACCCACGGCCAGTACGTATGGCCGGGCACGGCGGCGCAACGTAAAACGCTCAACCTGCCCGCCGCGGATTGCCCGGCGCAATCGCTCACCGTGGGCAAACGGCAGCTGACGTGCCGCCGCCAGCAGGCACGCTCCATCGCGTTCACCTTCAACGACCTCTGCGAACAGCTCACGGCAGTGATGGACTACCTGCTGCTGTGCCAGGACTTCGACCACTGGATCATCGACGGCCTGCCGCAGCTGGCGGATTGCCCGATCGCCGTGCAGCAGCGCTTTATCAACCTGGTGGACGTGCTCTACGACCAGGACAAGCAACTGACCCTGATCGGCGCGCGCCCCCTGGCCGAATCCCTCGCTGGCCAGGCCATCGACCTGGCGCGCACCGCCAGCCGCCTGAACCAATTGCAGCCTCAGGCGCTTGAGCCGGTATCATGAGCCGCACTAACGCCCTTTATTGAGTGATCGCGCCCTTTCATGCATACCCTCGCCCAACTCAAGGCCGGCCAATTGGCCGGCATCACGCGCCTGGACCTGGCCTGCGGGCTGACCGAATTCCCCCGGGAAATCTTCGAACTGGCCGACTCGCTGGAAATCCTCAACCTCAGCGGCAACGCCCTGAGCAGCCTGCCCGACGACCTGCACCGCCTGCCGCACCTGCGCGTGCTGTTCTGCTCGGACAACGCCTTTACCGAACTGCCCGAATGCCTGGGCCAGTGCGCGAAGCTGAGCATGATCGGCTTCAAGGCCAACCAGATCAGCCACGTACCCGCCGCCGCGCTGCCACCGCTGTTGCGCTGGCTGATCCTCACCGATAACCGGATCGGCCAATTGCCCGACGAACTGGGCGAGCGCCCGCTCCTGCAAAAACTCATGCTGGCCGGCAACCAATTGAGCGACCTGCCGCACAGCCTGGCCAACTGCCACAACCTTGAGCTGCTGCGCATCGCCTCCAACCGCTTCACCCGCCTGCCCGAGTGGCTGCTGGCGCTGCCGAGCCTGACCTGGCTGGCCTACGCCGGCAACCCGGTGGAAATGGCCGTGGAGCTGGCCGCCGATGACGCCACGCCGGATATCCCCTGGGCCGAGCTGGAACTCGCCGAAGTGCTCGGGGAAGGCGCCTCGGGGGTTATCCGCAAGGCGCTGTGGCAACCGCAGGCGTTGCCGGTGGCGGTCAAGCTGTACAAAGGCACCATCACCAGTGACGGTTCACCACTGCACGAAATGCAAGCCTGCATCGCCGCCGGGCTGCACCCCAACCTGATCAAGGTGCAGGGCCGCGTGGTTGGCCATCCTGAAGACCAAGCCGCGCTGGTGATGGACCTGATCGACCCGAGTTACCGCAACCTCGCCGCCCTGCCGAGCCTGGCGTCCTGCACGCGGGACATCTACGCGCCGGGAACCCGTTTCAGCCTCGCTGTGGCGCTGCGCATGGCACGCGGCATCGCCTCGGTGGCCGCGCACCTGCACCGGCACGGCATCACCCATGGCGACCTGTACGGCCACAATATCCTGTGGAACTCGGCGGGCGATTGTTTGCTTGGGGACTTTGGCGCGGCGTCGTTTCATGCCGCGGCGGATACTCTGGAGACCAGGGCGTTGCAGCGCATTGAAGTGCGGGCGTTCGGGGTGTTGTTGGGGGAGTTGCTGGAGCGGGTTGAAGCAGGCTCCATCGACCCCGCATTGGTTGAGCTTCAGCAAAGGTGCTGCAAGCCGGAGGTGTTGGTGCGGCCGGGGTTCGAAGAAATCACAGCCATACTGCAATCTATCCAACACCACTAAACCTATGTGGGAGGGGGCTTGCCCCCGATGGCAGTGTGTCAGTTACAGATTTATTGACTGACACACCCTCATCGGGGGCAAGCCCCCTCCCACATTTTTAACGGCATTTCTTCAGTTGGAAATCAGCCCGCCAGGCCGACAAACATATCCTGCACGTCATCATGGTTGTCCAGGCCTTCAAGGAAGGCTTCAACCTCAGCCATCTGCTCGTCGGTCAAACCACTCACCGGGTTCTTCGAGATGTAACCCAGCTTCGCCGACAACACGGTAAAGCCCTGCTCCGGCAGTGCTTTCTGCACGGCGTCGAGGTCGGTGGTTTCGGTGATGAACAGGCTGGTGCCTTCTTCTTCGCCGTCTTCGAAATCCTGCGCGCCGGCTTCAATGGCGGCCATTTCCGGGTCGGCGTCCGGGGTATCCGGCGACGCTTCGATCAGGCCTACATGGTTGAAGTCCCAGGCCACAGAGCCGGAAGCACCCAACTGGCCCTTGCGGAACGCCACGCGGATTTCCGCCACGGTACGGTTGATGTTGTCGGTCACGCACTCGACGATCAGCGGTACCTGGTGCGGGGCGAAGCCTTCGTAGGTCACGCGGTGGTATTGCACGGTTTCGCCGAGCAGACCGGCGCCCTTCTTGATCGCGCGTTCCAGGGTTTCCTTGGGCATCGAGGCCTTTTTGGCCTGCTCCACCACCAGACGCAGGTGGGCGTTGGTGGCCGTGTCGGCGCCGTTGCGCGCGGCGATGGTGATTTCTTTCACCAGCTTGCCGAAGATTTTGCCCTTGGCATTGGATGCCGCTTCTTTATGTTTGACTTTCCACTGTGCGCCCATGACTCACTCTCTTCTGTCCATCGCGCCCAAACGTCTACTGGCCGGCGCTTTGGGGGCAGAGTTTATAGCGCAAAAACACTCTAATCCACCAAAAAACCGGCCAGGCGCCTCAGGTCCGCAAGGGTTTGATCGAGACGCTGCGGTCCGGGACAAAATCCCCGACCTGGGCAAGCACGGCGGGCCTGGCGTTCCAGTAAGGCATCAGCACCAGCGAGGAAAACAGCGCGGCGCCGGCAAACACGATAAATACCGTGACCGTATCGAAGTACCCCGGCAGCAACCCGCCGAGGATCGCGCCCACCGAACCGCAGCCGTTCACAAAGCCTGCCGCCGTGGCACCGGCCTTGGCGGTGCCGAAGTCGATGGCGGCGGTGCTGCTGATCATCGAGTCCGGCCCGTACAGCGTCAGGCCCATCACAAATAGTAAAGCCATCACCAGCACCACGCTGCCGGTGTGCAATGCACCCATGAAAAACGCCAGGGAAATCGTCAGCGCCAACAGGCTGAGCACACAGGCCGGCATGCGTCGGGCGCCAAAGAGCTTGTCCGATGCGAGGCCGATCAGAACCGGCCCCAGCAACCCGGCCAACTCAAACGCGGTGGGCACGATGGCCGCGCCGACCTTGCCCACCGAGGGCATCTGCTCATACACGATCACCGGGCCCCACAACAGAATCGCGTAACGCGCCGGTTTCAACAGAAAGTACGCCAGCCCCAGGGTCAACACCGTGCGATTGCGCAATATCGCGCGCAGCGGTTCGAGCACGCTGATACGTTTTTCAGCCGCCGCCTCCTCCTCAGTCAATACCGGTTCCGGCTCCACCGCCGGCAAACCCACATCCTGCGGGGTGTTGCGCTGGAAGATAAAGAACAGCAGCGCGACTACGGCAACCACCGCCGCGCTGGAGATAAACGCCGCGTGCCAACTGCCGATCAACGTGTACGCCCACCACCCGGCAAACGGCGAAGCAACCAGGCCACCAAACGCGTAGCACGAACTCCACAACCCCAGCACCCGCCCGCGCTGCTGCGCCGGGAAGAAACTGCCGAGGTTCTTGCACAGCCCCGACCAACCGGTGGACTGCGCCAGCCCCTGGATCAGCATGCAACTGATAAAGATCGGCAAGGTGGCAAAGGTGCCCATCACCAGGGCGGCAGCGGCGGAAATCAACAAGCCGCCCAACACCACCACCCGTGGCCCGAAGCGGTCGGCCAGCATGCCCCAAGTGAACTGCCCCACCGCATAGGCCGCCAGGTAAATGCCATCCAGGTTGGCCATCATCATTTTGTCGAGGGGGAAACTCGGGTCATCGACGATCCCCAGCTTGGCCACCGAAAACGCTTTGCGGGTGAAATAGAACGCGGCGTACGCCAGCCAGGTGATGGCGAAAATCTGCACGCGCCAACGCTTGATGCTACCCATAGGGATATTCATGGTGGTTCTGACCTCAGGTGAGTGTGCCGGCAGAATCGAGAAGCAAATGCCTGTTTTTTTTATGGTTGAGCACTGCAATGCCGAGCCGTGGTGCGCGCGGCATTGGTCAGATGAGTCGGGTTTTCCCCAACCCATGGCCCCCGAGGTTGTAGGACTCAACCTTCGGCGGTTGAGCGCTATCAAAGCAATGGCTGACTAATAGGTAAAATCGATTTATCGTATTTCACCTATAAGCTCAGCTTGTAAGAGGATTCGCGATGTCGGTGTCCCACGCCCAACTCAAAGCCTTCCACGCCGTGGCCGTCCATGGCAGTTTCACCCAGGCCGCCGAGCGCCTGTTCCTCACGCAGCCGGCGATTTCCGACCAGGTGCGCAAACTCGAAGAACGCTTCGGTGTGTTGTTGTTTCATCGCAATAAACGCGCGGTGCGCCTCACCGACCTGGGCGAGCGCCTGCTGGCAATCACCCAGCGCCTGTTTGTGATCGAGGCCGAAGCCGAAGAATTGCTGCAGGATTCCAGGGCCCTGCAAACCGGCACGCTGACCCTGGCGGTGGACGCGCCCGTGCACCTGTTGCCGCAGATCGCGCGGTTCTGCCAGCAATACCCCGGCATCAGCGTGAAGATCGAAACCGGCAACACCGACGAATCGCTGTTTCGCCTGTACAACTACCAGGCCGATCTGGCCCTGCTGGGGCGTGACGTCGACGACGATCGCCTGCTGTCGCTGCCCTTACCCGACGGCCAATTGCTGGCGTTTGTGGCGTGCAACCACCCCTGGGCCGGGCGCGACTCCATCTGCCTCGCCGACCTGGACAACACGCCGCTGGTGTTGCGGGAAATCGGCTCGGTCACACGTCAGACCCTGGAGCAGGAAATGAGCCAGGCCGGGCTGCGCATTCGCCCGGCGATCCAGGTCGAAGGCCGCGAAGCCGCCCGTGAAGCGGTGGTGGTGGGGATTGGTGTGGGCGTGGTGTCGGCGGCGGAATTCGGCGCCGACTCACGGGTGTACGCGATGCCGATCCGCGATTGCACCCAGCGCATGAAGGAAACCCTGGTGTGCCTCAAGGAACAGAGCTCGCGCCGGGTGGTGGCGACGTTTCTGCAGATCATGCGCGACAGCCTTCACGCCAGCTCAAAGAACGCCTGAATCAGGCGCAACGAGCGGCGCCGCTCCATGCAGCCGAGCATATGCTGGTTCAGCAGGCCATCGCCCTGGATCGGCACGGCGTGCACGCGCGGGTCAGGGCTGACCTCCATCGACGACACCACCCCTACCCCCAATTGCGCAGCCACGGCTTCGGCCACCGCTTCGCGGCTGTCCAGTTCCAGCAGCACCTTGGGCTGCACGTTGGCCGCCTGGCAGGCGGCATCAAAGGTGCGCCGGGTGATGGAGCTGGGCTCGCGCAACACCATGATTACGTCGTTCAACTGCTTGAGTTGAATGCCGCTGGGCAGCGTCGCCCACGCATGGGCGGCCGGCACCAGCGCGCAGATGCGCGACTCGCCCAGAGGCTGCAGGTGCAGACCGTTGCGCGGCTCGACTTCGGTGAGCACCGCCACATCCGCATGCTCGGACAGCAGCGCGGCCAGGGTTTCCTGGGCATTGCCCAAACGCAGGTTTACCGTAATCCCGGGATAGCGCTGACGCAGGCTGGCGATCATCGGCATCACCAGGTGCGGGCCGTCTGCCGCGACCTCCAGGCGCCCGGTCAGCAGTTGGCGGTTGGCCTCCAGCATGGTCTGCGCCTCGTCCACCAGGCCGAAGATCGCGCGGGTAATCGCTGCCAGGCGCGCGCCCTCCTCGGTCAACTCCACCCGTCGCGCGGTACGGCGCAGCAAGGGGATCTGGTAATGCTCTTCCAGCGCCTTGATATGCCCGGTCACCGCCGGCTGGCTGATGAATAACCGCGCGGCAGCACGGGTAAAGCTGCCCTCGCGGGCTACGGCATCGAATGCACGCAATTGAAACAGGTTCATGGCTATCGGCCTCACTGATAGCTCGCATAACAACAAACAATTTGATTGATAACAAGCCAAACTGCAATTTAGGCGCCGTAGCTTCAACCCCCGATATCTTGCGAGGACTTGAGATGAGCACTGCCGCGCCGATCCTGCTGACCCCTGGCCCCCTGACTACCTCTGCCCGCACACGTCAGGCAATGATGGTGGATTGGGGTTCATGGGATGACCGCTTCAACACCCTCACCGCCAGCGTCTGCACACAATTGCTGGCCATCCTCAACGCCGCTGACAGCCACCACTGCGTGCCCCTGCAAGGCAGCGGAACCTTCGCCGTCGAAGCGGCCATTGGCACCCTGGTGCCACGCAACGGCAAGGTGCTGGTGCTGATCAACGGCGCCTACGGCAAGCGCCTGGCGAAAATCTGTGAAGTGCTTGGCCGCGATTTCAGTACCTTTGAAACCGCCGAGGACGAACCCACCACCGCCGCCGACGTCGACCGCCTGCTGCACGCCGACACAGCCATCACCCATGTGGCATTGATCCACTGCGAAACCAGCACCGGCATTCTCAATCCACTGCCAGAGATCGCCCAGGTCATTAAAAACCACGGCAAGCGCTTGATCATCGACGCCATGAGTTCCTTCGGTGCGTTGGCCATCGATGCCCGCGAAATACCGTTCGACGCCCTGGTTGCTGCCTCGGGCAAGTGCCTGGAAGGTGTGCCGGGCATGGGTTTTGTCTTCGCCGACAAACAAGCACTGGCCACCGCCCAGGGTAACTGCCACTCCCTGGCGATGGACCTGTTCGACCAGCACAGCTACATGGCCAAGACCGGTCAATGGCGCTTCACCCCGCCAACCCACGTGGTCGCCGCCCTGCACGAAGCGCTGCTGCAATACAACGAAGAAGGCGGCCTGCCCGCCCGCCATCAGCGTTACGCCGACAACTGCCAGGCTTTACTCGACGGCATGGCCGCACTGGGCCTGCGCAGCTTCCTGCCAGCGGCGATCCAGGCCCCCATCATCGTCACCTTCCACGCCCCGCAGGATCCGCGCTACCAGTTCAAGGACTTCTACGAACGGGTCAAGGCCAAGGGTTTCATTCTGTACCCGGGCAAATTGACCCAAGTGGAAACCTTCCGCGTGGGCTGCATCGGCCACGTCGACCCGACGGGCATGCAAGCGGCGGTCAAGGCCATCGCCGAGGTGCTGCAAGAAATGGAAGTGTTGGACATCTGATTCCCCCCATTACCCACAGGATCTGAACATGAACTATCAAAACCCCAACACCCTCCAGGCCGTCATCCTCGATTGGGCCGGCACCGTGGTCGACTTCGGCTCGTTCGCCCCCACGCAGATTTTTGTCGAGGCCTTCGCCGAGTTCGATGTACAAGTCTCCATCGAAGAAGCCCGTGGCCCGATGGGCATGGGCAAGTGGGACCACATCCGCACCCTCTGCGACCAGCCGCAGGTCGCCGAACGCTATCGCAAGGCATTCGGCCGCACGCCCACCGACGATGACGTGACCGCCATCTACCAACGCTTCATGCCCTTGCAGATCGAAAAGATCGCCGAGCACTCGGCGCTGATCCCCGGCGCGCTCGACACCATTGCGCGCCTGCGCGTGCAAGGTATCAAGATCGGCTCGTGCTCCGGCTACCCCAAGCAAGTCATGGACAAGGTCGTCGCCCTGGCCGCCACCAACGGCTACATCGCCGACCACGTGGTCGCCACCGACGAAGTCCCCAACGGCCGCCCATGGCCGGCCCAGGCCCTGGCCAACGTGATCGCGCTGGGCATCGACGATGTGGCAGCGTGCGTCAAGGTTGACGACACCGTACCCGGCATCCTCGAAGGCCGCCGCGCCGGCATGTGGACTGTGGCGCTGACCTGCTCCGGTAATGCGCTGGGGCTGACGTACGAACAGTTTCGCGCCTTGGATGCAGCAACGCTGGCCAGCGAGCGCAAGCGTATAGAAGCGATGTTCAAAGGCTCACGCCCGCACTACTTGATCGACACCATTAATGAGCTGCCGGGGGTGATCGCGGATATCAATGCGCGGCTGGCGCGAGGGGAAATGCCGCAGGCTTACTAAATTCGGTGGTTTGCCCGGCTGCTCACCCATTCGCTGTGGGTGAGCACGCTTTTTGTGGCGAGCGAGCTTGCTCGCGCTGGGCTGCGGAGCGGCCCTAAACCTGGCGCCGCCGACCTGCCTGAAACACCGCATCATACCGACGGGGGCCGCTTTTCGGCCCAGCGCGAGCAAGCTCGCTCGCCACAAGGGCGGTGTAGCCTTGAAAGTAAGTTTTGATGTTGCCTGAGAATAGAGTTTGTTCTACTTACTTTTAACTTTTCGACCTGGGCGTGTCGAAATATTGCTTTAAACAGGTCAAAAGGACTTGCATGAATTTCCTCTGATCAATTACAGGTGTGCTGAAATAAGTCGCCATGGTTTTGAAGACTGCATCAAAACTGTCATTTGTAGCTAAAAAGTGTGCGATCGAGGTAATGAACCACTCTTGCTCAGTCTTTGTATAAGCTAGAAATTCTGGTTTGGTCAGTTCATCAAAAAGCTCTGTAAGCTCTATCTCTTTGTTTATGTCTTTGGAGGCGATAAGCTCCTCCCGCTCTAAGTCGTCAGTGTTTTCAATGTCGTAAGTGAACAGTAATCCACGAATTATTGACATGCTAGGTTTGTTCTTCATTTTTAGTCATTGCTCCGTGTAAGCGGTTTTGGGTTTGCCTTGGCTATTTAATATCACCCTTGCTTTACGTTGTTGGCTGTATTGCATTTCATCTTTTGAATATCCTTCACCAATAATCTTGCCCATGTCCATTGGTTTTAATGAGGCAGCATGTCCATTTCTTCTAAAGATGAGCTGTGCCCGGTATATCGAGTTTAATTGATCCCTGTGACTGAGATAATGGGTAGCCGCGGGTGGGTATTTAGGCTCCCCAGTGTTTGGACCTGACGTGTAGCGCTCAATAACTCCAGTCGTCGGATTTTTTGCGGTATTCAGTCGTTCGAGCTGCGATTCCAGTGTCGTTTGTGCGCCGTGTTTCTCTAAAAAATGTGCTCCTGGCGTTGCCTTCTCCAGCTCCTCTAAGCGCCTATAGGCGTTCGCTTCCGCAAGCTCATCAATTCTTGCCTTTCGCTCAGGACGCGTCAGTTGCGGTAAAGCGGGCTCTCCATCATTAACTCTTGGCGCAGAACTTTGTGTAATAACGCTTGATTTGCAACCATCTTCGCCAGGGCAAGAACTCAACCCCAGAGGATCCACCCACCCCGTCGGGTTAGGCACGTACTGGTACGCGTTAATCCCACCCGCCAGCTTCACCGGGTCTGGCGTCAGGTAGCGACCAATATCTGGATTGTAGTAGCGATGGCGGTTGTAGTGCAGCCCGCTTTCCGGGTCGAAGTACTGGCCCTGGAAACGCAGTGGGTTGTCGATTTTGCCTACGTCTAGGCGGGCTATTTCGCCGTAGGCGCGGTAGTGGGCGGACCAGACGATTTCGCCGTCGGGGTTGGTGAGTTCCTGGGGCGTGCCGAGGTGGTCGAGTTGGTAGTGGTAGGGTTTGGTTTCCTTTGGGCCGTAGCCTTCGAGTAGGGCCAGTGGGCGGAAGCTGTCGGGTTCGTAGAGATAGCTGCGGTGGCGATCGGCGTGGTGTTCGGCAATCAGCTTGTCGCCTTGCCAGAAAAATTCGGTGGTGATGCCGTCGACGGTTTTGCTGATGCGTCGACCAAACGGGTCGTAGCGGTAGCGGGCGGTTTGGCCGTTGGGTTGGGTGAGGCTGATGAGGCGGTGTTGGCTGTCGTAGCGGTATTCGGTGATCAGTGCGTGGCCGCGGCCGCGCCGCTCGCGGATGAGGTTGCCGTAGGCGTCGTAGTCGTAGTGGCGGTCGCCCTGGATGGTCAGGCGGTTGGCGGCGACGATGTCGGGGCCGGGGCGGTCTTGCATCAGGAGGTTGCCGGCGGGGTCGTGGGCGAAGCGTTCCTGGACGTCTTGTGAGTGGTCGGCGCGGGTGAGGCGCGCGAGCGGGTCGTAGTGGTAGCTGCGTTCGCCTTTGCGGGTGTCGAGCAGGCGGCTGAGGTTGCCGGATGTGTCGTAGTCGTATTGGCGTTGGTAGAGGGTGTCTGCCTGCTGGGTGATGGCGTGGGCGTGCAGGCGCTGCTGGTCGTCGTAGTGGTAGTGGCTGAGGAGCTGGCCTTGTTGGCGTTGGTGTTCCTGGCCGGATTTGAAGAGGTGGGAGGTGAGTGTTTCGCCGTTCAACTCGACGGTGGACAGGTGGCCACCCTTGCCGTGATTGAACGCGACACGGTTATTGTCGGGCAGGCGCAGGTGTTGCAGTTGGCCGCAGGCGTCGTAGCCATAACGCAAGGTGCCCCAGCCTTGGTGCTCGGCGGTGAGGCGGTTTTGGCTGTCGTACTCGTAGGCTAGGGCCCAATGGTTGTCATCGACGCTGAGGAGATTGCCTTGGCGGTCGTAGGCATATTCAACAATGCTGTCGTCAGGAAGGGTTTTTCGTACGAGCCGGCCGGCATGGTCGCGCTGGTAGCGGGTAACCAGCTGACTGCCCTCGTCGCCGTATTCGGTTTTCTCCACCAGGTTGCCGTTGAGGTCGTAGGCGTAAGCCGTGCGCTGGCCGTCAAAGCCGGTTTCCTGCTGGATCAGGCCGTTGGGGTGGTAATCGAGTGTGTAGGTCTCGCCGACTTCATTTTCGATTTCGGTGAGCAGCAGCCGAACATTGTCGTAGCGGTACCTGACCTGGCTGCCATCGGCATTGATCCGACGGCTGATCAGGTGCAGCCCATCGGCATACTCGTAGCGGGTGACGTGCCCCAATTCATCGCGTTCGGCGGTGATTTTTCCGTAGGGGTTGTAGCTGTATTCCCGCGTGGCACCGCCCGGTTGGGTGAGTTTCAACAGGCGGCCAGCGGCATCCCACTGATACTGTGTCAGGGCGCCAAACTCATCCTCGCGCGCAATCTGTCGGCCGAGATCGTCATAGCGATAACGCTTGATCCCGCCATTGGGCAGCTGTTCTTCAACGAGCTGCCCACGCTCATTCCACACCCGCCGCAAGCAACTGTGATCCGGGTACCAAACCCCAATCAGCTGCCCATATTTGTCGTAGGTGTAATCGGTAACATGGCCATCGGGATCGGTCTTACGCGTAACATCGCCCTGGTCATTACGCTCATATTTCCAGACCGCCTCACCACGCCGCACCACGCGTACGAAACCATTGTCATGCTCGTAGGAAGTGGGCTCGTCGTCTCCGGGAAACAGCGCCACCAAGCGTCCGGCGTCGTCGTATTGGTACGCCGTCACCGCACCCAGCGGGTCCTGCTCGACGGTCAACCGGCCCTTGGCGTCGTAGTCTTTGAAATGCTCGGCACCATCCGGATCGATGCGCTGCACCAGCCGTGCGCGGTCATCGTGGACATACACTTCCTGGCTGCCATCGGCGTTGTGCACGGTGACGCGGCCGTTGTCGTCCCAGGCGTAACGCGTGTCCATCTGCGAGAAGCTGGCCCAATGCCGGACACAGCGTGCAGCTTTGCCGGCGCGTTCCCATTCCCAAAAGAAACTCGCGCCGCCGGCCAGTCCACGTTCCAGAATGACGTGCTGATCGTCGTAGCGATAAACTTCGGTTTCGCCTACGGCATTGGTCGCTGAAACCAGTCGGCCACGGTCGTCATAGGCGTAGGAAACAATGCAAAACTCGGTAACCCATTCGAAGGGTTCACGGCCCTTGGCGCGCTGAGTCTGGTAGTCCACCGCGACAATGTGGCCAGCCACATAGCGCAAAAACAGCGAGCGCCCGACACCGTTGTCCAACCGCTCAATGCGCCCGGAGTAGTCCCGGGAAATTTGCAGCCGGTTGTCATACGCATCGCTAATCGAGACCAGCACGCCATCGCGAAAGTGATAAAAGCGCGAGGCCTGCGCCAGGATCAGTTCATCAGGCAAATCGCCTAAATAAATCGCCGCTTCAGCCAGGCTATTAGTAATCGCCGGTCGCGACGCCGTAGGCAAGGGCAACGTGGTCGACCGATTCTCATGATCCGTCCACACCACCGACTCACCAGAAACAGCAAGCCGCTGCGCCAGCGAATGACTCCACCCAAACCCCAACCCACAATCCACCTCCACCGCACTGGTGCGATACACCCGGGTCCACTCAAACGGCAAAATCCCGTCCAGCGTGCCATCAGTCAGCGTCAGCAATTCTTCGCCAGTAACCATCGAAACAGGGCAGCCATTGGCAGCCGTCTTGTCCGCAGAACTGGCGGCATCCCCATTCAGGTTCTTGCCCGAAGCCGGTGCATCGTCGACAGGCTCCTGCCTCACCAACGCCGTCTGCCGGGATTTACTGCGCACCGCCGGCACCGGGTTGCTAACCAACTGCTCCCCAGCCTTCAACTGCGCAGCCGGCACGGACTTGATCGCCATCGCCGGGCCACCCAGCAATATCGGCTTCGCCACGTCACCATGCGTATCCAGGCGCGATTTTCCGAATTGCTCTGCCACGTGCCCCAACCACTCTCGCGCTCGGTGCGACTTGACCCCCGCCAGCACTTTCGTACTGATGCGCACCGCGATACCCATCCCGGCAGTGGCAGGGATAAGCAGCAGATTGATCAAGACTTCGGCGCTGATTTCCCCCAGCAGCTTGTTCATGTACGGCGGTGGCAGCAAACGCATCCAGCTGACCATCGCCGCCACATAAATAAACAGCAGCGGCTCATCGCTGAGTATCAGCAAGCCTTTGGCGAGGGTTTCGGC